>JAJPHU010000256.1 GCA_021325115.1 Planctomycetota bacterium
CCGGATCTCTTATTCGCCAACGGTTTCGGCGGCTTCACACCGGATGGCCGCGAATACTGCATTCTGGTGAAGGCGAGTGGGATGCTGACGCGCCCCCGCTCACACGGTTCGTTGCCGCCTGCACCGTGGGTCAATGTCATCGCCAATGCACACTGCGGTTTTTTGGTTTCCGAGAGCGGACTCGGCTGCACCTGGGCGTGCAACAGTCAACAGTTCCGTCTGACGCCGTGGAGCAATGATCCAGTCAGCGATCCGCCGTCGGAAGTTGTTTACTTGCGTGATGAGGAAAATGGCGACGTGTGGACACCGACGCCGCGGCCTTTGGGACTCGATACAGCGACGCTGGTGCGGCACGGCCAAGGTTACACACGCTTTGAGCAGCGCAGTCACGGACTGGTGCAGGAAGTGCGCGTTTTCGCGGCGACCGACGATCCCATCAAGATGATCGCCGTCCGCGTGTGGAATCCCAGCCGCCGGCCGCGGCGGCTGTCGGCGATCTATTACGCCGAGTTGGTCCTCGGCACGCTGCGCGATCCAGCCGCCTTAAATGTGCGCACCTGGATCGATGAAGAAAGCGGCGCCTTGTTGGCAAACAATCCCTTCGCGACGGACTTTGCTGAGCAGGTGGCGTTCGTCGATGTGAACGTCCGGCCGCGCACGCTGACGGGTGATCGCACCGAGTTTTTGGGCCGCAATGGTTCTGTCGAGGCGCCGGCAGCGCTGGGACATGCCGAGCTGTCGGGACATGTCGGGCCGGGGTTGGACCCTTGCGCCGCTGTGCAGACGACGATGGAGCTGCCGCCCGGCGAGGAGCGCGAGATCATCTTCTTCCTCGGTTCCGCTCCCCATGTCTCCGCCGTCCGCAAGCTGCTGAGCCGCTACAAGGAAGCGGGCCGGGTCCGCGCTGCCTGGGACGAAGTATGTCAGCGCTGGAATCACATCTTAACAGCGGTGCAAGTGCAGACGCCGGACCCCGCCGTGGATGTGCTTCTCAATCGCTGGCTGGTTTATCAGGCGCTCAGCTGCCGCGTCTGGGGCCGAACGGCGTTTTATCAATCCAGCGGCGCCTACGGTTTCCGTGATCAATTGCAAGATGTAATGGCCCTGGTCTACGGCGCACCGGAGGAGGCGCGCGCCCACATCCTGCGGGCGGCGAGTCGGCAGTTTGCCGAAGGCGACGTGCAGCACTGGTGGCATCCGCCGTCCGGTAAAGGCGTCCGCACACGCATCACCGATGATTATCTTTTCTTCCCCTTCGTCGTCTGCCATTATGTCGCCGTCACTGGCGATACGGCTCTGCTCGACGAGCGAGTTCCCTTCCTGTCTGCGCCACCGCTGAAGCCGGGACAGGAGGAGGATTACGGCCAACCAAAACCGTCCGAGGATCTGGGCACGGTCTACGAGCATTGCGTACGGGCATTGAAAAACGGTTTGCATTTTGGGGCGCATGGTCTGCCGTTGATGGGCACCGGCGACTGGAACGATGGCATGAACAAGGTCGGTGTCGAGGGCAAGGGCGAGAGTGTGTGGAACGGCTGGTTTCTCTTGACCTGTCTGCGCCGCTTCGCCGAGCTGGCCGACGCCCGCGGCGACGCTGCCTGGGCCAACACCTGCCGCGAGCAAGCGGAACGCTTGCGTGTCGCCATTGAGGAACACGCCTGGGATGGCAGCTGGTATCGCCGTGCCTATTTTGATGACGGTACGCCGCTGGGTTCTGCACAAAATGACGAGTGCCAGATCGATTCCATCGCGCAGTCGTGGGCCGTCATCTCTGGCGCGGCCGATCCGGAACGAGCGCGGCGCGCGATGGCGGCGGTCGAAGAGAAGCTGGTGCGGCGCGATCCCGGCCTGATTCTCTTGCTCACGCCACCTTTCGACAAAGGACGCCTGCACCCCGGCTACATCAAGGGCTATGTCCCCGGCATCCGCGAAAACGGGGGGCAGTACACGCACGCTTCGACCTGGACGATCGAGGCCGCCGCCCGGCTTGGCCAAGGGGATCGCGCCAAGGAGTATTTCGATCTTCTGAGTCCGATAAAACACACCCTGACACCAGAGCAAGTGGAACGCTACAAGGTCGAGCCGTATGTGATTGTCGCCGACATCTACGGCGAGCCGCCGCACGCCGGCCGTGGTGGCTGGACCTGGTACACCGGCTCCGCCGGCTGGTTCTATCGCGTCATGCTTGAATGGATCCTTGGTTTCCACCTGCGCGGCAACCGCCTCCGCATTGAGCCGTGCATCCCCAAGGCATGGCCGTCATTCACGATCACGTACCGCTATCGCTCGGCGACGTATCACATCCGTGTCGAGAACCCACACAGAGTCGAGCGCGGCGTGGCGGAAGTACACGTTGATGGGCAGCGACAGGAGAGTAAGGAAGTGATTTTGCTGGATGACAGGCAAGCGCATGAGGTGCGCGTTGTGCTTGGCGAGGCGGCCGCAGTGTCTCCCTGACAGCGCCAAGTGAGATAATACCTCAGTATTCGTGTTCCTTTTTAGGACCAGCATGGGGGTCATGCAAGACATGAGCACGTGGACATTTTCACCGGCGATGTGCCTTGCCAGCACATCCATCTGAGCTTTCGGCTGCACCCGTGGGATAAAGAGCCGAGTGCGGGTGAAGCTCGACCATTTTACAACTTCTGTCCCAGCGCATCCATTAATCCTTCGAGGACCAGCACCAGTTGTACGCGGCGGTCGATCTGACGATCCGCCTCCAGACAGCGCTCCAGCGCCTCCAACAAGCGATCCGGTCCGGCACGACGAGCCAGCGTTTCCAGTCCCGGGCGCTCGTCCGGTTCCGTGCGGCGCGGGGTGCCGTTCATAGCGAGGGTCAGGGCGTCATCCAGAAAATCGATGACCAGACGCAGCACGAGTTGAGCACGGCGGCGCTGGGCAGCGGATTCCTTGCCGGCTTCTTCGACAAAATCTATCCATTGACGCGCTAAACCGACAGAGGCGACAGGTGTCTTCGTCAGTCCGGCCAAGAGAGCGCGGCGGAAGTCCCACAAGGCAGGATCGGCCAATTCCTTCGCCAGGCCGGGACTGCCGGCACTGAGGCGGACCAGCCGCGCCCGCAGGGCCACATCGTCGATGCCTTGCGCTTGCAGCAGCTCATCGACCAACTCCGAGGCAAGCGGGGCGAAACGGATGACCTGACAGCGCGAGACGATGGTTTGCAATTGTCGATCCGGCGTACTGCCAATCAGGATAAGGACGGAACGCGGCGGTGGTTCCTCCAGCGTCTTGAGGAAGCAGTTCGCCGCTTCCTCATTGAGATCGTCGGCATCATCGATGAGGACGACCTTGCCGCGGCCACGCGCCGACTTGAGCGCGAAACTGGCGCATAATTGCCGCATCAAATCGATGGGAAATTCCAGCGCTTCAGGCGGACGAACAGCGGGGAAGAAATCGGGATGGGTGCTCGCTTCCACCTGCACGCAGGAGGGACAATGATCACACGCTTGCAAGCTGCCCTCAGCTGCCTTCTCGCAGAGAAGCGCTTTCGCCAGCTCCAGGGCGAACAGCCGCTTGCCCACACCGGCAGGTCCAGTGAAAAGATAGGCATGGGCCAACCGTCCGCGCTGTACGGCGCGGCGAAAACCTTCCACCAAAGTATCATGCCCACGAATACGCTGCCAGGCCAAGGCTCAGGCTCCTTTCCTGCACAAAAAGGACAAAATTTCTCCTTGAATGGCCTGTTGCACAATTTCGATCGACGGGGCTGCGTCTACCACACGGATGCGCTCGGGACGGCGCCGCGCTTCCGCGAGGAAGCCCTGGCGCAGACGTGCATGATACTCGAGGTCTCGCTTCTCAATGCGATCGGCGGCCCGACCGCGCCGCAGCGCTGCCTGTTCGAGCGACAGATCGAGGACGATCGTTAAATCCGGTTCCAGTCCGCCTGTGGCGAACCGGCCGACTTCCCACAAACGTTCCACATCCAAACCGCCTGCGTGGCCTTGATAAACAATGTTGGCCAGCAAAAAACGATCGGAAAGGACGATATTTCCCGACGCCAGAGCAGGGCGAATGACCTCAGCAAGTAGTTGCGCCCGGCTGGCCATGAACAACAGCGCTTCGCACATGCGGTCGATTTCGGAGCGATGGTGCAGCACCAGCGAACGGAGCTGCGCCCCCAGCGGCGTGCCGCCAGGATCGATACAGGTCGTCACAGCATGTCCCTTTGCGCGCAGCCAATCGGCCAGCAGACGGCACTGCGTCGATTTACCGGCGCCGTCCAGACCATCCAGGGAGATGAAAGCGGGATGGGACATGCTCGCGCAAATCCTCTACGAATCCTATCGAAAAAGGAACCGTCAAGACGCCAAGGACACCCAGAAAAGCAAGAAAGAAGATTCGAGCTAACGGCCTCCTCCCTCCCTCCTTGTGGGGGAGAGCTGGGGTAGGGAGTATAATTCACCCGAACCCTCCCCTCTCAAGGGAGGAGGGAGTTTCATCCGCTAGCTTTCAAGAATACAAAAACAGTACACTATGTCTTTTTGATATTTTCCGTTCTTTTCTTGACGTCCTGGACATCTTGGCGGTTCCTTTTGGTTTATACGTCTGGCGTCTCCGATTCCATTACACCAAGCACCTGCCCTGGCGTGAGCAGATCGCGTGGCCAGGCAGAGCGTTCGATCAATCGGCCGGTAGCTGGTGCGGACACATCGAATGTTGCCCCAGCAACGGCCACTTCCACCACGCGATCGCCCTCAAAGACGACATCGCCCGGCTTGGAGAACCATACAGTCAGCCGCACCGGGGCGGCCCCCAGATCAGGCAAAACGATCGGCGTGCGCATGGTCGCCTACCATCATAAAAGAACAAGGACCATGTGCTTTTATTCTACGGAAATATTAGCCACTCACCCATTGCCTGCAACACCCTTCGCTTGCACCGGCAAGCCGCACGGGCGTATAATATACTAAATGACTCCTTGTTGTCGCAATTTGCGCACATCTTCGTCATTCAATCCCAGCAGCTGCGTCAGCACTTCCTCGGTGTGCTGTCCCAGCGCCGGCGGCGTGGTTATTGGCGTCGTTGTTCCGCTGATGTGAAATGGTGAAGCGATCAGATCGACTGGCTGTCCAGCGGGATCGTGGACAGTGACGCGCAGGCGTTCGGCCATCTCCGGCTGTGCGAAGAGGTCGGCATAGGTCCACACCGGCGCATGCGGCACCTCAGCGCGGCGCAGCAATTCCTCCCAGGCGGCTGTGGTTCGGCTGCGCATCAGTGTTGCAAGGAGCGGCACAAGGATAGTGCGGTTGCGCACCCGCAGCGGATTGGTGCAGAAGCGTTCATCCGCCGCCAGGTCGGCACGCTCAGCGGCGCGGCAAAAACGCTGCCATTGCCCATCATTGCCGACCGCCAGGACGAGCCAGCTATCCGCCGTGGCGAAGAGCTGATACGGCACGATTTGCAAATGGGCATTGCCCTGCCGCGACGGTAGCACGCCGCTGGTCAGATAGGCCTGAGCCACGTTGACCTGGGCGGCCACGGCGCAATCGAGCAAGGCAAGATCGATGGCATAGCCATGGCCGCTTTGCTGCCGCGCATGCAGGCAGGCCGATACCGCCACAGCGGCATACAGTCCGGTTAGCACGTCCGTCACGGCCACGCCGACTTTGTACGGCGGACCATCCACCGGACCTGTGATGCTCATAAGGCCGCTCAGTGCCTGGATGGCGAAGTCATAGCCCGGCACATCACGCTGCGTGCTGGTGCGGCCAAATCCGGAAATGGAACAGATAATTAACTGTGGATGCTTGGCAAGCAACTGGGATGGACTCATGCCGAGGCGTTCGGCACTGTCGGCACGGAAATTTTCTAGCAACACATCGCTGCGGCGGGCCAATTCGTGAAACAGCCGCTGTCCTTCGGAGTGAGCGAGATCGAGTGTCAGGCTGCGTTTGTTGCGATTACAGGAGAGAAAATAGGCGCTAAGTGATCCGGCGAAAGGCGGCCCCCAACCGCGCGTCTCGTCGCCGCTGCCAGGACGTTCGATTTTCAACACTTCCGCGCCGAGGTCGCCGAGAATCTGCCCGCAGAACGGCCCGGCCAACACTCGCGACGCATCCAGCACACGAACTCCCGCCAGCGGTCCTTGCCTTTCGCTCATCGCTTTCCCTCCCGATTGCCAGGCAGCACGCTGGCAGTATGCCGCCTGGCAAACCATTACCATTGCTTGAGTACTTGTACAAATAGTGTTAAGATACGCCGCAGGCCGATTGGCCGGCCAGAGAAGAACGGTTGCGAAGAAGACCAATGCCCATGAACGAGTTCGCCGGCCTTACGGGCCGCTACGGCGCCATCCTGATCGACCCGCCCTGGCGCTTTACCAATCGCACTGGAAAAATGGCCCCCGAACATAAGCGCTTGCATCGTTATCCGACGCTGAGCTTTGCCGAAATTGCCGCGCTTCCCGTGTCCCGCTATGCGCTGCCGAAAAGCCATCTTTACCTTTGGTGCCCAAACGCTCTACTCCTCGAAGCGCTGCAGATCATGCAGGGTTGGGGCTTCACCTACAAGACCAACCTCGTCTGGTACAAGACGCGCAAAGACGGCGGGCCGGACGGGCGCGGCGTGGGCTTTTACTTCCGCAACGTCACAGAGCTGCTTCTTTTTGGCACGCGCGGCCAATTGCGGACTTTGCAACCGGGCCGAAGACAAGTCAACATCATCGTCAGCCGCAAGCAAGAACATTCGTGGAAGCCCGAAGAAGCCTACCAGATTATCGAGGCATGCAGTCCAGGACCGTATCTTGAACTGTTCGCCCGTCGGCAGCGAACGGGCTGGACATCGTGGGGAGATCAGGCAGAGACCTATGAGGCGAAGCGGCGGGTCATGGCCAGGTAACAGATCGAGCATCGTTCAGTCTGCGCGGCGGAGGCAGCGTTTGGCGCACATCCAGGCATGGCGCATTTTCCAGAATGTACTGGTCTCCATGTTGGCGATCGGTGAGCGAGATAATGAGAATGCGAATACAGTCCTAGTTGTGTGAGACGCTGGCCAAAACCTACCGTATCGAGAGAAGAGAACGGACCATCCAGTGAAAGAGGAGAACGAACATGAGCGTGAGCGAAGCAAGAGAGGTTGCCACTCTGGGCGGCGGCTGTTTCTGGTGCCTGGAAGCAGTTTTCGAGCAACTGCACGGCGTCGCGCGTGTCGAATCCGGCTATGCCGGCGGCAGTGTGGCTAATCCAACGTATCAACAAGTCTGTGGCGGCGGGACCGGCCATGCCGAGGTGGTGCAAATCCTCTTCGATCCCGGCGTCCTTTCCTTCGCGGAGCTGCTCGATGTTTTTTTTGATATTCACGATCCGACAACGATCAATCGTCAGGGCGCCGATGTGGGCACCCAGTATCGCTCGGTGATCTTTTATCATTCGCCCGAGCAGAAGCGAACGGCCGAGGAGAAAATCGCAGCCCTGAAGGCTTCTGGTATTGCCGTGGTGACGCAGTTGGTGCCGTTCGAGGCATTCTACCGGGCCGAGGATTATCATCAGGGTTATTTCCGCAACAATCCGTATCAGGGCTATTGTCAGGTCGTCATCGCGCCGAAAGTGGCCAAATTCCGCGAACATTTCGCGGCCAGACTCAAAGTTTAGAACGCTTTTTCGGTGCAATAGATCGTTTTGGCATATCTTATGCAGAAAAAAAAGAGAGACTTAATAGGACATCTTTGGAACAATACCCTGGAAACCAACGACTACGGAGGCGGCCATGGAATTCGGATTGGCGCGGATCTGGTGGGCGGTGGCGATACGCGGCGTGCTGGCCATTTTGTTCGGCTTGGTGGCTTTTTTCTGGCCGGGGCTAGCCTGGATGATTGTAGTCTACACCTTTGCGGCCTACGCCTTGATTGATGGCCTCTTTGCCCTTGGCTCGGTGTTAACGGGTCATGTGGGGGCCGCTCCCTGGTGGGCCTTGCTTCTGGAAGGCGTGGCCGGCATCGTGTTCGGCGTCCTGACGTTTCTCTGGCCTCTGGTTGCCATCCTCGACATGATGGTTTTGCTCTATTTCATCGCCGGCTGGTTGGTGGCCACAGGTATCTTCGAACTGCTCGCCGCCATTCGCTTGCGCCGCTATGTTCGCGGCGAATGGCTGCTTGCTCTCTCCGGCATTCTGTCGATCTTGCTAGGCATCGGCTTCGCTGTTTTTCCGACTGTGGGCTTATGGGTCATGGCCCTGTGGATCGGCGCTTACTCGATTGTTTTCGGAATCTTGCTGCTGGCCTTGGCCTTCCGGTTGCGGAGCATGGCTCGCTCAACCGGGTGGGCGTAAAGGAAGGACGAACAATAGCTCCCTGAAAAACTCCAAAATCCTCAAAAACTGCTCTCTTAACAACGCCTCTTCCCAGGGTAATATCGGAGTTGTGAACTCACCACAGCTACTCGCCCTGGCCCTCGATCCTTCCCGTATTCTCGAGGTCCGCGGCATTGCTCCCGACCCCTGGCAGCGAGTGCTTCTGTTGTCTAACGATCGGCAAATTCTGCTCAATTGCAGCAGACAATCGGGCAAATCCACGGTCGTCAGCGCCCTGGCCCTGCATACGGCGCTGTTTACGGCGGGGGCACTGGTGCTGCTGGTATCGCCGTCGCTGCGGCAGAGCACGGAGATTTTTCGCAAAGTGATTGACGCCTACAAGGCACTGGGTCGGCCACTACCGGCGCGGCAGCAGACGCAGCTGCGGTTAGAATTGGCCAACGGCTCGCGTGTCCTCTGTCTGCCCGGACGCGAAGGCACCATCCGCTCGTTCGGTGGCGTCCATCTGCTGGTGCTCGATGAGGCCGCCCGTATTCCCGATGACCTGTATCGCAGCGTGCGGCCGATGCTGGCGGTCTCGCAAGGCCGGCTCATCGCACTCAGTACACCGTTCGGCCAACGCGGCTGGTTCTGGCAAGAGTGGCAAAGCGATGGGCCGTGGAAGAAAATCTGCATCCCCTGGCAGGATTGTCCGCGCATCACGCCCCAGTTTATCGCCGAGGAAACCCGCGCGCTGGGGGTGTTGTGGGTACGACAAGAATACGAATGCTCATTTGTTGCCTTTGAAGGTCTTGTTTATCCTGATTTTGAGCAAGCGCTTGTGGACCATTGGCCGGAAGTCAGGGGGCGCCTGGTCGGCGGCATCGATTTCGGCTGGCGTAATCCGTTCGCGGCGGTGTGGGGCAAGCTCGATTGTAATGATGTGTTGTGGATTGCCGGCGAACGCTATCGCAAAGAGACGCCGCTGCATGAACATGCTGCGGCCTTGAAAGAACTCGGCGAGGTCACCTGGTATGCCGATCCTTCCGGCCGCACCGAGATCGAGGAATTGCGCGCCAGCGGCCTGGTGGTGCGGCGCGGCGACAATGACATTCGCTCTGGCATCGCCGCTGTGGCGGCGCGGCTGCGCACCGGCCGGCTCAAGGTGCGGCGCGCTGCCTGTCCTCATCTGCTGGCGGAAGCCCGGCTGTATCGCTATCCCACCGCTGCCGAACGCGCCCGGCGCGGCGAAAATCCGGTGGATGAGCATAATCACGCCTTGGGCGCTCTGCGTTATCTCATAGCGCGCCTGGATGCGCACTTCATCGCTCGCATGCGAAAGACCCAACCGCTCCCGGACCATCGCGGCCCCGACAAGAACATCGATTCCGAACACCTGTGGACGAGGCTTTCCTGATGCGCTCTTTGCTCGCCAAAACGTTACTGCGGCTGGCCCAATGGGTGCGGCCCAAGAACATGCCCGCCGCGCTGACCGGAACGCAGTGGACCGGCACCAGCTTTGTCGATAGCTTTCGGCGCACCCGCCAGCCCACGCCCAACGAACTTCTCGCGGAATTGAAGAACACTGCCTGGACCTGCGCCAGCATCAACGCCGCCACGTGCGCCAATTATCCTCCACGTTTGTATGTTATTACCGAACACAATCAACCGCAACCAAAATGCATGGCCAAAGCGCTGTCGCCCTGGGCCGAGCGCCGCCTGCGGGCGCTGCCACACTTATCTTCGCGCATCAAAAGTGCCGCTCGCATCGAAGAGGTCACTGAGCATCCACTCTTGACGCTGCTGGAGCGTGCCAATCCTGTTCACAATCAATTTGATCTCTGGGAGCTGACCACGCTGTATCAAGAGGTCCACGGCAGCGCCTACTGGTATCTTGATCGGGACCCGGTATTGGGCGTGCCGCGAGCCATATGGATTCTGCCATCGCAAAATATGACGCCGCGCCGCGAGCCGGGCAGCAAAAACCTTGTTGACTATTACCTCTATCGCAATGGCCGTAGCGAAGAGCGCTTCACTCCAGAACAGATCATTCACTTTTCCTATCCCGATCCTCGTGATCCGTACACCAGTGGCCTGTCGCCGTTGCGGGCTTGCTTCGAGCAGGCAGTTCTTACCAGCGACTATGCCGCGTTCAAAAAAGCCAAATTCGAGAACCATGCCATTCCCGACGCCATCATCGCGCCCGAAGAAGTCATGGGTGAAGAGGAGCGCGATCGCCTGGAAGCGCAGTGGAACAATCGCTTTCGCCGTGGCGGCACGGGTAAGGTGGTCGTGGCGGAGTCGTCGTTGAAAGTGTCGTTACTCAACCACTCGATGGGTGATCTTGCTGCTCTGGCGGACATGAAGGCGACGAAAGAGGACATTGCGAATGCGTTTCACGTGCCCATTGCCTTCCTGACCACGCAGACAAACCTGGCGAATTTGCAGGCATCCCAGAGCCAGCATATGAGCCTGGCGATCTCGCCGCGCCTGGAACGCCGCGACGAAAAGCTGAACGCTCAGCTGGTGCCGCTGTACGATCCGACGGGCCGATTGTTCCTGGCCAGCGAAGATCCGGTGCCGGTCGATCAAAACTTGCTGGTACAGCAACAGATCGCCGATTTGAAATATGGCGTGGTGTCGATCAATGAGGTTCGCAGCGAGCGCGGCCTGCCGCCGGTTCCCTGGGGCGATGTGCCCTGGCTGCCACTGTTGTGGGAACGCACCGACATGCCGCGACGCGCCGAACTGCCCAACACCGGACGCAATCGCTCCCCCCAAGGCGATACGCCCATCGCAGACAATCCGAAACTCGAACCACAACTTTCTAACGAATGAAAAACCCAGTGGGGAGCGCTCGCTCTCTGAGCACATCTCAGGAGGTTTACGTCCCCGCTCGGGACCTGGAACCTGGTATTTTCATGAGGTCCTCATGCCCAACTTTCTGCCTACCCACTATGGACCCGTCGAAGGACCGCTTGGTTTTCCCATGTCCGATCGCGCCGCCCAGACGCTGGACAGCCTGCTGAAAACACTGCCACGCAGTGCGGAGTATGAATATCGCCATTTGGTTACCACCAAGGCGCCGACCGAGATCAATCCCGGCCAGCGCAGCGATGTCAGCTGGATCAGCAGCGAAAGCCCTGACCGCAGCCGCGAAGTTGTCCTCGCCAAAGGTATGAACGATGCGCAGTTTGCGGCCAACCCAATCGTTACGCTCGGCCATGCCTACTATCTGCCGCCGGTCGGCAAATCGCTGTGGCGCAAGCGTGTCCGCGACGGCCAGCGTGTCGGCATCAAGGCCAAGACGATCTATCCTCCGCGGCCGGAAGTGTGGCCGGCACAAGATGCCTGGCCGCCAGACCAGGTGTTCGCCCTCATTCAGGCCGGTCTGTTGCAAGGCAAGTCGATCGGCTTCTTGCCAACCAAAGTACACGTGCCCGACAGTAAGGAAGTGCAGAAAAATGGCTGGGATAACAACGTCGATCTGGTCATCGATGAATGGCTGCTTTTGGAATATGCTTGTGTGTTTTTGCCGGCCAACCAGGACGCCCTGGTCGAAAGCGTTTCCAAGGGCAGCCTGGTCCTTAGCGAGGACGTGCTGCAAGCGTTGGGTTTGAACAAGCAGATATACGGCGACGGCGGCGGCACACAGGAACGCATCTTTGCCTTCACGGCGCTGGAAGAAATTCATAAGGCCGTCCTCGCTCAGATTGCGGCTATCGATTTTGAAGCATTGGCCCAAAAAACGATAAAAGAGACCTGGTACAAATCTCTCGGCCGCGTGTAGTATACATTTGTCGACATATCGAAGCCATCCGGACGAATCGGTTGAGGACGACGCCAAGCGTTCCGCCGCTGCTGCCTGAGATGGACGGATGATTGCGTGCATTGTCACCCGTATCTGTAGACTTTTGCGAGCACCCCCATGTTTATCGAATTGCTCAATGATTTCCTCGGCAAAAAAGCTGGGGAACGCATCCATGTTGCCGAGGCGGAAGCTCGGCAGCTCATCGCCTCCGGCATCGCCAAGGCAGTCAGCGACGATCCGATCGGCCCGCTGGTGGCCAGAGCAATGGAGAGTGCCCTGTCCGGCTTCACGCGCGGTCTGGATACCATCATCACCGAAACGCTCAAACAATTCAGTCAGGCTCAGAGCTTGGCCCGCAAACATGCCGTGCCGGCACTCTTCGGCACCGGCGACAACGGCGATCCACGCAAATGCTTCGGCGATTGGCTCCTGGCCTGCGCCCGTAACGACGCCCGCTATCTGGAGAAACATTACGGCAGCAGCTTCGTGGCCTGGCAGACCAAGGCAGCGCTGTCTGAGTCGTCCGGTGTGACTGGCGGCTACACGGTGCCGCCGGAGTTTTTCGATCAGCTCATGGCCATTGTGGCCGAGTTGGCCTTCATCCGCCCGCGTGCCTTCGTCCTGCCGATGGCTGGTGCGAATTTGCAGATACCTTACCTCGATATTACCACCGTCCCGAGTGCTGGCGTATCGCCGTTCTTCGGTGGCCTGCAAATGTACTGGACTGCTGAGTCGCAGACACGCCTGGAAACGGAGCCGCAGTTCAAACAGCTGGAGCTAAAAGCCTGGGAACTGTCCGGCTACTGTGTCAGCAGCAATGTGCTCTTGCAAGACAGCGTTGTCGGCCTGGAAAAGTTTCTGATGACACTGTTTGCCAAGTCGATCGCCTGGTTCGAGGAGTACGCTTTCTTGCAAGGCAACGGCGCCGGTAAGCCGCAGGGAATGCTCCCGGCCGGGGCCACACTGACCAAGACGCGCGATTACGCCAATCAGGTGACGTTCAACGACGTGACGACGATGTGGGCCAAGCTCTTGCCGTCGTCGTGGAGCACGGCCATCTGGGTGTTTTCGCCCAGCGTGGTGCCGCAGCTGTTGCAGCTCAAGGATGGAGCCAACCGGGCCATTTTCATCAGTATCGATCAGGGCGCGACGAAAACGCCGGTATGGTCGCTGCTGGGCCGGCCAGCCTTTCCCAGTGAGAAGCTGCCAGCCCTGGGCACCAAGGGTGATTTGATGTTGCTCGATCCGTCGCTGTACGTCATCGGCGACCGGCAACAAATCGAGATCGCCGCCTCGGAGCACGTGAATTTCCTCAAAAACCAGATGACCTGGCGCGTCGTCGAGCGCGTCGATGGGCAGCCGTGGATCGAGAAGCCCATTACGCTGCAAGACGGGACGACCCAGGTTTCGCCGTTTGTGGCCCTTAACTAACCATTCCTTCTGATTCTGAGCGGAGGGCATCCGTCCCCGCTCAGGAGTTTGACAATCCCTGCCTTTTTCAGGAGTTCCCATGTATACCGAACAACTCACCCAACGTCTGGGCATCGCCGCCCCGGTGGCGCCGCAGGTGCTGACCGGGACTGCGACCGCCAATTCGGGCAGCGTGGATCTGAGCAAGTTCCACCGCGCCCTCTTCCTCTTTCAGACCGGGACTTTCGGCGGCACCAATCCGACGCTGTCGGCGGTGCTGCAAATTCAGGAGAGCGCCGATAATACGGCGTGGAACAACAACGTCACCATCCCCAGCGCCACCGTGACGACGGCCAGTAGCCAGGCAACGCTGGAAATCCGCGCCGACCAACTCGGCACCGGCAAGCGCTATGTCCGTCTTCAGGCTGCCTGTACGGTCGGCGGCACCAGTCCGACCATCCCTATCGCGGTCGTCGGCTTCGGCGATGAAGCCGCCCACAAACCGGGCAGCGCCTCCAATGACGCCAGCGTGGTCAGCCAAACCGTGATCTGATTGATCCTCACGCTCATGGAGCGCGTAGCGCTCCACGAGCCACTACCGGAGCAAGTCCATGACCAACGAAATCAATGTCAATCAAGATGTCGTCCTGTTGCCTTCGGCGACGCGCAATGGAGGAGGCAATATCAACTCTGCCGATCAGGACAACCCTTACTGGCGAGGTTGCGTGATTTATTTGAATATCACACAATCGAGCGGTACGGGCGGCCTGAAACTCGTGGTTCAGTTCAAAGACCCAGCCAGTGGCAATTATTACGGCTTATGGTCGGACCCAACGGTGCATAGTGCGGTAGGCACCTATGTGGCGATCTTGTATCCCAGTCCCAATTTGAGCCTGGATGGGACCGGCGGGGCTGTTTTACCGCGCACCTGGCGTGTGCAAATTCAACCCCAGGACAGCAGCAGTTATACCTATTCCGTGGGTTGTTCCATGCTTAAGTAAGCCAGGGGATAGACGATGACCGCCAAAGATCTCATTCCGATAAGCCGGGCTATGGATTCCCTTGGAGGAAGCCAGGGATCGAGCAACCTGATGCTTTCTGCCAACGAACAGCAAACCCTGGCTGACCTCATCACGAGTGTCTCCGATGCCATTGAGAAATATTGCAAGCGCCGCTTTCTCACACACCTTTATGATGAGCTGTACAACGGCTCGGGAGATAAAAGACTTCTCCTGCGCCAATATCCCATCCAGAGTGTGCAATCGGTGCGCTACATGCCTGTATTTGTGTGCCGGGTGGGCAACTTCAATATGACCCTGAATCAGCAGGCCAGGGTCCATATTACGGCAACGGGACTTCAATGCTGGCGATCAGCGAATGGAACGCCCTATACGGAAACGCTTCTCCCCTGGGCGTCTTATCCGACTTTGCAAAGCCTGATGAACGCCGTGACCGCCCTGGGCAACGGTTGGCAAGGCCAGGTTCTTTCCAGCGCGGCCTCGCAGTTTGCCGGCGATTATGGCAACTGGCCCTCGGCGGACCTGTATGTGCCCAATTCCTACGGCGATTCGCTGGAAGGTTCGGGCATCCAAACTTCCCAGGGCAATCTCAACGCCAGAGGAGTGTGGGCCGCGCTACTCATGCACACATATGAGCTTCAGGGCTATCAGTGGGATGCACGTGGCTGGCTGTTACGAGCCATTCCCTACACCGATCCAGAGTTGTTGCATCCCGAAGATCTTATATGGCCGGTGGGCGTGAATAATTTTCGCATCCAGTATACGGCCGGCTACACTACCGTCCCGGAGTCGGTGCAGGAAGCCTGCGCCGAGTGGGTGGCCGAATTATTTTGGCTGACCAAGCGCGATCCGGCTTTGCTCCATCAGGTGCCGTCGTCCGGATCGGCAAGCGGCTGGGGATCGTTGGCCTCGCTTCGCGCCCAGCCCCCACAGCATGTGCGGGCTTTGTTGGCTCCTTACAAGAGAATAATTGTCGGAAATAATCAGGGCTAGCTTATGCAGATCAAGGCCCGTAGATGTTTCGTCCCTCCCAGTCCGTCGCGCTGGGTAGCGCAAGTTTACTTGACGTGCGACAACATGATTGCCGTGGAGTTCCGGCATGGGCAACACGTCAAGAAAGTCTTGCCGTATGGCCCGGGAGCCTACCGGGGAACAGGCGGCTACCCCAGTGTGTGTTGCCTCTATCCCGGTACGCAAGGCGAATTGGCCGAAACGCTCTATAAGCTGGCTGAAGCCTGGAGCTATGGCGGCGAATGGGTTCATGCGTTCCTGTATAAGAAATTCAGTTACGTGCGCGTGGCCCCTCCGGATGTGTGTGGCGGGTGCAGTACTTCTTGTTCTCTGAGGCTTGACCCGGCCAATCCCACAGACGGCCAGACCGTCACGATCACCTGCACCATCACCAACACTGACGGCAGCCCAACCAAGGGCGACGCCCCCGAAGGCACGGTAACAATCTCGGTGGACGGGAACGCCATCTGTACGCAGACGTTGCCGGAAGATGAGCCAGATTCCAAGAACTATCAGACTGTCGCGTGTGGCTGGAGTGCTACCTGTGTCGGGGGAAACACCCACACCATTGAAGCTGTGTACACACCGTCCGCGCCAGATTTCGCGCCAACCCGCTGCTCGGCTTCCGTGACGGTGAACGACTGCAAGTGTTGTCCGAACGGCGAGCCGGCAACGCTCCATGCCACAATCAGCAACATCCAGAGTTCGGGGTCCGAGCCGTGCTTGGGGTTTGGCGGCACCTATCCACTGAATTACAGTTCTGGGCAAGGAGTTTGGATATATACCGGATCGCTTTTAGAAATAACTCTCCAATGTGGGACCAGTGTGAATCCCACCTGGGTGATTGGGGTATCTTGTTTGGCAGAAGGAGTGGTTACCGGCAGGGCGTCAGGTGGGCCGCAGTCGCAAAACTGTGACCCATTTCAGGTGGTTTACACCGGACTGTCCCTTGGGCCGTGCAACTGTTGCCCGGACGGCGGCACATTTGACGTGACGGTGACGCTATGAAGGACGTGCCATGCTTGTGCGATCGACGTAACGACATCCGTTGCGATCCGACGCATTGCGATCTCGCTGGTCCTGGCCAGGCGGGCAATCCCAACGAATGCCGCGTCTGCTGGCTGCGGCTGAAGAAAGTGAGCAGTGAGACAAAGGGGAGTGAGGAGAACCACAGGACTTCTCCTCTCGCTTCTGGGTCTGCTCGCCTCACTCGGATATTGCCCTGCCTGTACCTGGGTGAAGTCTTGGACAAACAGGGTTGTGCTTGTCCGGCCCGGTGGCTCCGAGCTTGTGCGATCCATAAAGTCTGCAATCTTCAGCAGTGCAAAATTTGTCCCGATTATGAGGAGACGTGACCCGAATGATTGCCTGGCCCTGGCACCCTCCGCCGGCCCCCAGCGTGGTGGACAATGCCGTCCAGGCCGGTCAAGCGGCGCTGCATGCCGCCTACCTGGCCGGCTTCAAGGATGGCCTTCTCGTGGCCGCGGCAGTGTTCTCTATCCTGCTCGTACTGTTTCAGAGATCAGAAGGCAGAGATCCGTGGCCAGCAAAATAATCGACTTCTGTCTTCTGATATCTATCTTCTGATCTCTACCTTCTGGAGGAGAGACGGATGCCCGTCGAAAAGCGCGACCTCATTCCGCAGCCCTTCAAGGGTGAAGTAACGGTGAAACTCGTTCTGCCTGATGAGGCGCTACGCCTGATGAAGGATCTTCATCAGGACCGGCAGAGCATTGCAGTCGGCGGATTGATTGTGATGGGTTGTGTGGCAGCTCTGGTTTTCAAACGTCTGTTGGCAAAGGACCAACCATGAATCAGCGCTTGTTGTTGGCCCTGCTCATCGGCGGGGTGCTAGTGTGGTGGTATCACGATCCTCAAGAGAGGATGCGGTCCGTCCCGGCGCCGCCGGCGCCTTCTCCGCCGATTACTCCCAAGCCGAAACCCAAGCCGGAGCCGAAAAAGCCTCGTCGGCCTTGTCCCGGCCCTGGCCCTTGTCCCCTGGAAGACAAGGAGGCCGGCGGTCGGCCGGTTGAAGGCGGGCCGGTTTCGCCGGATGGCGCGGTCGAACTGGTTTGCGATTTGCCAGCTTCGGAGCGCAAGAAAAACATCGCCAGCCAGGGGCTGGGCTGTTGTGTCTTCCGCTCCATCGATTATGCGGCCCGCTGGCAGCAGGTGCCGGAGCTGTACGATTTGCCGGAGCAGTTGGTGCAAGCCGGCATCCCCGGCGGGGGCTACCCCGAAAAAGTCGATGAGGTGCTGGCGCGCTTTGGCCCGGGAGTGTCCTATCTTCAGGACACCAGCGGCGATGCCGACATTCTGGAAGCAATTCTCAAAACCGGACGCATGCCCTGTGTAACGTACAGCGGCCGAGATTGCCACTACGCCGGCAGCATTTCCCACATGGTTTGCCTGCCCTATTTCGATCGGCAAACCGGCTGGGCCTGTATCAGCGATAATAACTATCCTGGAAATTCTGAATTTGTCTGGATGGCTCCCGATGAGTTCCTGAAACGCTGGAAAGGCGGCGGAGGCGGCTGGGTGTTCGCTTTGTTGGCACCGCCTCCGCCTCTTCCTCCACACAATTGAGGTTCCCATGCGAGTGATGATCTCCCTTATTGTCTGTTTGCTGGCGGCGCTTCCGGCGCTGGCCGGCTACGAATGGCACACGTTTCCCGATGACGCCGACCAACTTTCCCTGTGGCGCGACGGCCGGCAGTTGGGCAATTGGCGCATCTCGACCCGCGAGTATTTGCCGCTCGTGGCGCCTGGTACCTGGGGCGATCCGTGTCCGCCGCCCTATCCGCCGCCACAAGACGTGATAGCGCCGGGAAAGGTCGAGTTGGACGGCACGATCAATTTCGGACTCGAACGAGCGTGTCTGCCCGCCGCCGGTAAGCACTTGCTCAACGGCAAGGAGGTCAGCAAGGACGAATTGCTGCAAGCGCTCGGCCCGTTACGGCTGACCGATGACAGCCAGTGGCCATCGCTCACCATCATCGGCCCGGAGGCAGCGCGGCACAAAGTCTTGAGCGATCTGCAAAGTTCGCCATTCTTGGCACCCTGGAAAGACCGTCTCAAAGTACAAGATTATGCACCCGACCACTGGGCTGTCCGGGACGCCGGTTTTGTCACCACAGGGCAGCCGACCATCTATTGCCAAGCACCGGACGGCACCGTGCTGCACCGGCAGGACGAATACCGGGGACCCGCCGCACTGGCCGAAGTCCTGCGTCAAGTGGACCCGCACTACCAACCGGAGAAAGACCCTGATTTGAACAAGGGCTGGACCAGCATCCCCTGGCCCCTCTTGATCAGTGGGGTGATGCTCCTCTTTCTTCTTTTGGGAAAGGATGAGAAACGATGACTGTGGAATCGCTGTTGATTTATGGACTCGCCGCCGCCAGCGGCTGGCTGCTGCGTCATTTCGGCGTGGGAGCGGGAATCAAAATGCCCGCTGGGACACCAGGTGGGACCGGCGGCGCGCCGGTCAGTGGGACCGGCCGGTTGTCCGTGATGGCAACCCTCAAGGCCGACATCGATCAGATTGTCAAATCCGCCGTCGAGGCAGCCGTGAAGCAGGCCATCGACGATATTAAGAGCGCGGCTATCCCGCAATCACCGAGGCAAGCATCATGAAACCGATTCGCAATCGCATCAAGGACCATCGCCGCGTCCGGGCCGGCGACCTGGTGCCGCACGAGCTGAACCCGCGCCGGCACACCGAAGCCCAGCGCGCTGCCTTGACCGCGCTCTACGAGGAAATCGGCTTTGCCCGGTCGCTGTTGGCTTATGAGCTGCCGGACGGACGTTTGAAGCTTATCGACGGCCATCTGCGTCAAGACATGGCGCCGGATATGGAAGTCGATGTCGAGGTACTGAATGTCAATGATGCCGAGGCCCGCGCGTTGCTGCTGTCACTCGATCCACTGGCGCAGCTGGCCGACTACGATCCAAAGGCGCTCGATCACTTGCGGGACGTGACCCGCACCGACTCGGATGCTCTCGCCAATCTGTGGGCATCGGTCGGCCGCGCCAACGCCGAGGTCGAGGAAACACTGGCCGCCGTGCGCTCCCCGCCCGACAAGGACCGAGACATTCCCGAACAATTTCTCCTCCTTATCGAATGCGCTGATGAGGCAACGCAGATGGAATTGTTGCAGCGCTTTCAGAACGAAGGATTGAAGTGCAAAGCGCTGGTGTCGTGAGAGAAATCGGTTCGGACGAATTTATGGATAAATTAGATAGAACGATTCGTATTATGACAAAATACAACGATTCGACATTCTTTCGAAAGAAAGCCTTCTATGGCAAAGTCTTCTATGGGACCGGGGTTTCTTTGAGATCCTCTGGGCAACAGCCCTTCTTCCTTCTTCCCTTCAGAGCAAGGGCCAGCGGGCATCAACTTTTGGCGGCACAAGAGTCTGGGCAAACGGAGCGCAGAACAAAGAGTTCAGCCTACGTTCCCCTGGTGACAAACAATCCCGCCGATTGCGCGGATGGGGATGGCTTGACAATCCTTTCGGGGACAAAGCCCTGAGCTATTTGGTTCGGCTTGTTGTTCCTTCCTTTCACTCCCCAGCTTGTCGGGAGTTAGATGAAAGTCTATGCACACAACCATCACTGTAGAATCCGCTATCGCCGAATCGGTCCGCGTTGCCCAACTGCGCGGCATATTCGATCTGGCCTGGGAGAAAACCTCGCGTCTGGAGTGGAAGGTTTGCCTTCCGCTCGACGAACGCCCGTGGAACATCGGTCTCCTTACAGGGCCCTCCGGCTGCGGTAAAAGCACTATCGCCCGACACTTCTGGCGAGATCACATCCACCGTGATTTTGCCTGGCCACGAGACGCCGCCCTCTTGGACGGCTTTCCCAAGGGGCTATCGATCAAGGATATAACAGCTCTGTTATCAGCGGTAGGTTTTTCGTCGCCACCGGCGTGGCTGCGGCCGTTTCACGTTCTCTCGACCGGCCAACAGTTCCGGGTCACTCTCGCTCGTCTGCTCGCTGAAGCGCCGGAGCTGGCGGTCCTGGATGAATACACCAGTGTCGTTGATCGCACCGTGGCGCAGATCGGCTCGGCGGCGCTGGCCAAAGTCGTCCGTCAGCGCGGCCAACGCTTCATCGCCGTGACTTGCCATGACGACGTGGAAGCATGGCTGCAACCGGATTGGGTGTATCGTCCCGCCGAGAGCGCCTTTACCTGGAGGTGTCTTCAACGACGGCCGGCCATCTCCCTCGCCGTCGTTCGTTGCCAGGCATCGGCGTGGCGGCTTTTCGCTCCGCATCACTATTTGAGTGCCGCGCTCAATCCGAGCGCCGTTTGCTTTCTGGCCAGCTGGGGCGAGCAGCCGGTCGCCTTCAGCGCCTGGCTGCCGTTTATCGGCGCGGGGCCGCCGACGCGGCGGGAGCACCGCACGGTCACGCTGCCGGATTTTCAAGGCGTCGGCATCGGCAACGCCCTGTCGGCGCTGATCGCCTCGCTGTGGAAAGCGCTCGGCTATCGGGCGCTTTCGACGACGACGCATCCGGCCATGATGCGAGCACGGCAGAAATCGCTGCACTGGCGCCTGCGCCGGCCGCCGTCGTTGGTCGGCCGCGAGCGCCGCCTGAAAAAACTCCAGCACGCCACGACGCGTCTCACGGCTGGATTTGAGTATATCGGTCCCGCTCTGCCGCGCCGGCTGGCGCGGCTGCTACTGGCCTCGTGAGTATTCTACATGGCTCGCGCCCGTTATCGTCTGACGCTGGCCCTGCAGGAAAAGATCGCCGCTTTCATCCGCGCCGGCGGATTCGCCCACGTCGCAGCGGAAGCAGCCGGCCTGCCGCGCGAATTGTTCACGCGCTGGCTGACGCGGGGCGAACGCGCGGATGCCCCGGCCAACTATCGTGCCTTCGCACGGGCCATCCGCGAAGCTGAGGCGCAGGCACGTCTACAAGCGGAGCTGAACGTTCGCAAAGACAAACCGCTCGATTGGCTCAAGTCTGGCCCCGGCAAAGCCAGCGCCGACAATCCCGGCTGGGGCAATCCCGGCAAGACCGGCGGAACAGAGATCGAACGCACCCAAGTGTGGAGCGAGATGCTGCACCTGTTCGGCCGCTGCGCCGAACAGCTGGCCGCTTATCCCGATGCCCGCGCCGCTCTATCCGCCTGGCTCGCTGCCCTGCCGCAGGACGAAAAATAATCGCAAAATGGCACTATTTGGCACGAATTGACGTATCAATAAGCTCTTGATTATCTGCCTTATTTAGTGAACAATAGTATATATAAGGCTTGATCTCGTTTCCTTCCGCTCGCAGGGCCCACAAGGGCGTAAGCAAGCGCCTTACGGGTGCTGCGAGTCGGTAAAACCATGCCCCGTAGGAGATCCCATGCACCTCGAAGCTATACCCATGCAGTTTGTCGCTCTCACCGATGGCGTCCTCAACGGCGAGGAACACGTCCTTCTGTTTGTGGAGAACGCCAACCTGCGTCGACCGTGCGGCCTGGCCCTGAGCCTCGCCGACGCTGCCGCGCTCTCGATCGCCTTGCACAACATCCTCCCCGAAGCACGGCAGATCCAAGAACGGATCTGCGCGCGGAACTGCCCCCTGCCCCTCAGCCCCACCGCACTATGACACTCTTATCCGATCCACTTTGTATCCATTGCGAACAGCGTCCGTCCGCAACCGAACTCGATCTCTGTTCGGTCTGTCACGCGGTCAAGAGCATCCGTGTGCTGTACCTGCGCCGCCGCGGCTGGACGCCCGAATGGGAGCAACACCTACGCCGTCTCACTGCCCGTGCCCAAGGGCGTCTGCCGCTCTTTCCGCGCCAACCGTCTGCCGACTGACCTTGCCCCAAGGAGCTTCCTCATGCGCCATGCCTATCGCTGTCACATCCCGCCGGATTGGCTTGGTTCCGATAGCGCCGTACCGGAACACAATGGCGAACGCTACCATCTCGATCCGGATCTGCTTGACACGGCGCGCTGTCCGTGCTGTCGCGCTTTTTTGATCGCGCGTATGGGGCGCGAGGGACCGTATTTCCATTGTCGCTGTCCAGAAGGCTCAGCGAAATAGAATGCGCGGCAGCACGGCGCCGAGGTGATCGCCGAATCACTACAACGCTATTGAACGCGTATTGTATTTAATCGTGAAGAAACTCGATTAGTTGCCCTCAGCTGCTCCCAGTACAGTTCGCGCGGCAGCGGCTATGCTCTCAGGATCGAGGCGATACCGCTTGACCAGGTACGGAATCGAACCGCTCGCGCAGAAACAATCGGTAATCCCTATCCGCTTGAGGCGTATCCGCAGCCCAACTTCGGCAACCACTTCGGCCACAGCACTGCCCAAACCGCCCGTGATAATGTGGTTCTCGACGGTTACCACGTTCCGCACGTTCTCCAGGAGAGAAAGTACGGCTTGAGAATCAAAGGGCTTCAAGGTACTTACGTGCAAGACGGCCGCCTTTATGCCACTCTTGGCCAAGCGAGTTGCCGCCTCCAGGGCCCGAGCCGTCATAAGCCCGGTGCTGATGAGAGCGACATCGCTTCCCTCTCGAAGTAATTTCGCTTTGCCCAACTCGAATCGATAAGAAGCAGAGTCCAGGACAACCGGCACCTGGCCACGAAGCAAACGGAGATAAACAGGACCGTTATAATCCGCTATGATGGCTACAGTCTGCTCCAACTCGGTCGCGTCGCACGGGTCAATCACTACTACGTTGGGAAGGGCGCGCATGAGGGCCAGGTCTTCAATCCCTTGATGGGTCCCGCCATAGCCGGTGGTCAATCCGGGAAGGCCGGCAACAACTTTGACATTGGCTCGCGCTAGCGCCGCGCCGATGGCAAAGAAATCGTAAGCCCGGCGGGTTGCAAACACACAGTAAGTCGCGGCAAAGGGAATGAAGCCTGTGCGTGCTAACCCGGCCGCCACACCGAGGAGGTTCTGCTCAGCCATACCGACTTGGATAAACCGTTCGGGAAAACGCTCGGCAAAGACGTGCATGTCGGTATACCTGCCCAAGTCCGCGGTCAGACCAAGGATGCGCGGATTGCGTTCGGCCGCCCGCACCAAGGCCCGGCCGAAGGGCGCCAAGGCCGTCGTTTCGGCCTCGCTCGTGTCGGAAGAAAGGAGCGTGCCGGTAACACCTGTGTTTGAAGCGCCCCCTGTACGATCACCCATTTTTGTCCATCTCCTTGTTCGATTCTTCTAGTTGTTTGCGCGCCAGTTCCCATTCTGCGGCGTCCACGCGAATGAAATGACTCTTGGCGCGTTGCTCGAACAGCGGCACACCCTTCCCCATCAGCGTGTCTAACACCATCGCATGCGGCTTGTCCTGAGCCGCGAGAGCTTGCTCCAGAGCGGCGAGGATGGACGCGATGTCGTTACCGTCGATTCGCTGTACTTGCCAGCCAAACGCCGCCCACTTGTCCTCGACCGGCTCGATACTCATGACCTTTTCGGTGGGGCCGTCGGCCTGCTGGTTGTTGCAATCGATGAAGGCGAAGAGGTTGTCCAAGCGATAATGGGAAGCGGCCAGGGCCGCTTCCCAGGTAGCCCCTTCCTGGAGTTCGCCATCGGAGAGCAAACAGAAGATCCGTGCGGGCCGTCCATCCAAGCGCACGCCTAAAGCCATGCCAACCGCTTGAGGAAGTCCTTGACCCAAAGAACCGCCGTTGATTTCAAAGCCCGGCGTCGTTTCACTGCCACACATCTCTAGACGCGAGCCGTCCGCGCCGTAGGTATCTAATTCCTCAATGGGCAAGATCGCCGCCTCGGCCAAGGCCGCGTACAAGCCGATCGAATAATGTCCAATGGAAAGGACAAAGCGATCTCGATCCGGCCAATCGAGACGCGTCGCATCATAGCGCATTTCGTGGAAGTAGAGCACGGCCAAAAGGTCGGCAATGCCGAGTCCTTGGCCGACATAGCCTTGGCCGACCCGCTCTGCCATCCGCAACACGTGTCGCCGCAGTTGCTTGGCCCGGGCTTTCAGAGAGCGAATCACAGGAGCAGCCAAACAATTTTCCGCGCGGCCCATAAAGACCTCTTTCATGAAGACCTCTTTTGCAAGCGCTATTCGCTACAGTTCCATGCCGCCTGTGAAATTAAAACGCTCGGCGGTGACATAAGCGGCAGCATCCGAAACCAGCCAGACGGCGGCCTGCGCCACCTCTTCCGGCTCAACACGGCGTCCCATCGGCAGTCCTTGGGTACGGCCAGCCCGCAATTCCTCTGCTGTTCGCTCGGTGATACGAGCAAGGTCCTCTTCCAGCGACAAGATCATTCCTTTTGTCATACGGCCGGGAACGAGACTATTGACTGTTATGCCGTGACGCGCCCAGTCCACGGCGGCAGCTCGGATGATGCTATCGACGACAGCCTTGCTCGCCGCATAAGAGGCAAACAGCGGAAATCCCAAACGCGAAGCGGGTGAAGAGATGTGCAGGATACGGCCATAATTTCGTGGGATCATCACCTGAGCCGCCGCTTGCATGCAGAAGAAGGCCCCCCGAGCGTTGACAGCGAATACTTTGTCCCAACGTTCCGGCGTCACCTCCAGGAGCGGATCAGCCAGACAGACGGCCGCGCAATTGACGAGAATCTCCAGCCGTCCGAAGCGGGCGACCGTCTGTTCCACCATGGCCCGGCAAGCAGCAGGCTCGGCAATATCGACCGCCAGCGCCAGGCCGTCGTTCGTTCGCCCTGTGCAAGCAAGTGTTTCCAGGGCCGCCTCACGGTGAAGGTCGGCGACGGCGAGTAAGGCACCTTCGCGGCAATAGGCTTGTGCGATGGCCCGACCCAGCGCTCCACCACCGCCGACGATCAAGGCCACTCGCTGGTTTAGTAACAAGTTGCTTTCTCTCCGAAAAAAACGAAAACGCGCGAACACGCAAAATCCCAATGAACCCTTGACACGTGTCATCTTACTGGGTTAAACTCATTTGGTCAAGTGGTCAGGTCACAAGGTGATTAATTATGTCCAGCATGATCTGGCTGTCCTTTCCGCTAAGCTGCGATGATCCGCGACCACCGGCGATTCCCGCGCCGTCGCTTGAGCCGCTGTACACGATCGAACGAGACGGGGCAGCTGTGCAGATTTTGCGGGTCGCCAGCCATACTGGCACACATGTGGATGCGCCGCGACACGTCATTCCGGACGGACTTTGTCTAGACGCATTCACGCCCGAAGAGTTTGTTTTCACGCGACCGCGGGTGATCGACGTGCGGCTCCCCGACGACGCCGTCGTCACACCTGAGCATCTGGAGCCGCTGGCCGATCGGTTCGACGGAGCTGATCTTGCTCTGTTTCGCTTCGGTTATGGAATCGTTCGGCGGCAGGATGGCGCTCGATTCAGCATGCACTGTCCTGGTCTGGGAGTTGCATCCGCCCGCTGGCTGCGGCAACGCTTCCCCAGCCTGCGCGCTTTGGGGCTGGATGTGCCCTCCGTGGCGTGCATTGCTCATCTCCAGGAGACCATGGCGTGCCACAACGAGTTACTCAGCGGCGCCGGCCGGCGCTTTCTGATTATCGAGGACATGAACCTGGAACACGACCTATCGCACTTGTGTGAGGTCCGGGTAAACCCTTGGTTGGTCACCGGAATGGACAGTGGTCCGTGTTCCGTGGTCGGCATCCTTGAGGAGGCGAAAGGGAAATAATAAAGCATGCGCATCGCACAATTCGAGACGTTTTTGGTCAACGCGGGCC
The DNA here is from genome assembly GCA_021325115.1 of Planctomycetota bacterium. Classification (GTDB taxonomy): domain Bacteria; phylum Planctomycetota; class Planctomycetia; order Gemmatales; family Gemmataceae; genus JAJPHU01. Next base: position 26,195 of record JAJPHU010000256.1, read on the forward strand.
TCCGCAATTATCTCTTCTTACGCTTGCGTACAGACACCGGGCTGACCGGAGTCGGAGAGGCTACCCTGGAGTGGCAGGAGAAGACGGTTCAGACGCTCTGTCACGAATGGGTCGAAAGGCGAGTACTGGGTCGTGACCCCTTCGATATCGAGGCTATCATCGGCGGCATGATCCGCGATCAGTACCAAGGCGGTGCTACGGTGATGACGGCGATCAGCGGGGTTGAGATTGCTTTGTGGGACATCATTGGTAAAGCCTGCAATCAACCGATCTACCGACTTCTAGGGGGAAGTTGCCGAAAAACGATTCCGGCTTACGCCAACGGCTGGTATGGTGGAGCCCGAACGCCACAGGAGTATGCCGAGCGTGCCCGCGAGGTAGTAGGGCGCGGCTATCGGGCGCTCAAGTTCGATCCTTTCGAGACGGCTTGGAAGGAGTTGACTTCCGAGCAGATGGAAGCGGTCGTTGAGCGGGTAGCGGCTGTCCGTGAAGCGGTGGGGCCAGAGGTGGGGATCATCATCGAGTTCCATGGCCGGCTGTCGGCTGGTTGCGCAGTGCGGATGATCCGCAAACTGGAGCGTTTCCTGCCCACCTGGTGTGAGGAACCCGTAGCGCCGGAGTGTCTTGATCTTCTCGCCGAGGTGAAGGAGCAATGCAACTGTCCGATTGCAGCTGGGGAGCGGCTCTACACTCTGGCGGACTTCTATCGCTTGATCGCTTTACGGGCTGCCGATGTGGTGCAGATGGACATCAGCCATTGCGGCGGATTGCTAAGCGCTAAGAAAATCGCGGCTATGGCTGCTGTGCAAGATTTGCAGGTCGCTCCCCATTGTTCCATTGGGCCAATCGCCTTGGCAGCCTGCTTGCATTTCGACGCTAGCACGCCGAATGCTGTGATCCAAGAGGCTTTCGCCGAGTTTGACGTTCCTTGGCGCGACAGTCTAGTCAACAGTTGGCAGCCGATCCACTGCGGCGCGTTTCGGCTTTCCGATCGGCCCGGACTAGGGTTGGAGCTTAACGACGAAGCCATCGCCCAGCATCCTTATGTCCCCAACGCTTTTCCTAGCTTGTGGGATGAAGAATGGCTATCGCGCTTCACCCAAAGGGCGACGCAAGCATGAACGAAGATTTTTGGCAACGCTCTCTTGACACGGGGGCTTGAACGTGCTAGGCTGATTTGGTCAAGTGGTCAGACCATATGGTGAGTGGAACCCTTCCGTGGCCCGGCCACGGAATTCTAATCGGATTTTGGAGGTCGGAAGTGTCTATCGTACAGGAAAAGAACGAAAAAAAGATTGCAGGATTCTTTCAACCCGTGCAGAAGATTTCGGTTGTCGATGACATTATCGAGCAGATTAAGTCGTTGATGCGGGACAACCACTTCCGCCCCGGCTCTAAGCTACCCAGCGAGCGCGAATTGGCCAAGCAGCTTGGAGTCAGCCGGCCTTCTCTGCGCGAGGCCCTGCGAACACTCGCCTTAATGGGTGTGCTCGATACGCGTCATGGTGCCGGCAGTCAGATCGCGGATTCCGGAGCCGACGTCCTTAGAACGCCTTTTGAATTTCTCATGATGCTTGAACAGCCCTCAGTGCGCGAGCTCTACGAGGCACGCGAGTTGATCGAAGTTTTCCTGGCCGGCCGCGCTGCCGAATGCCGGACGGACGAAGAAGTGACGGCCATCGAAGCCGCATTAGCCGAGATGCGGGAGGTTTTGGCCAGCCCCGACCCGACTGCCTGGACTGAACCCAATCTGCGCTTCCATGCCGCCGTTTGGAAAGCGGCCCACAATGTGGTCTTGGAGCACATCTTAGGTTGTTTGCGCGACGGTATTCGCCTCTGCATCGAAACCTCGCGCCGGGCCTTTCGGAGTTTGGTTGTGCCTTACGAAGTACATGCGGAAATAACCGATGCCATCCGTCGCCGCCGGCCGGAAGCCGCTCGCCGCGCTATGAGCCGGCACATGAAGCTCGCAATGGAAGCGTTGCAGGATTTGGAGTCGCACTCGAGGGGAGGTCCTCAATGAAATCCCTGTGTTCTCGAGTTGGCTCCTTTTGGTTGCCTGTATTTGCTGGATTTTTGCCGATCACTCTCGGATGCGGCGATAGCGCGGGAACTCTTGTCCTCGTTAAGGGATATATCAAAGTCGATGACCGACCGCTCCGCCAAGGCATTGTTACTTTCTACCCCGATGTCGAGAAAGGCAACACTAGTAAATTCGCTCCCAAAGGCATTATTCAGGAGGACGGCTCCTATGTCCTCAAAACAATGGGCAAGGAAGGCGCTCCAGTTGGCTGGTATCGGGTCACAATAACTACAGGTGTTCCCCCCAGCGGTGCCGCGCCTTCTGGTCCATCTGCTGTGCCCGTTCGGATAAATTCGCGCTACAACGACCCGACTAAGACCCCATTGGTTGTTGAGGTTTCCAACACTGCCCAGCCGGACACCTATAATTTCAAAGTTACTCCACAATAAAGATTAAAAATATCTGTTTATATATATTTCCTTAACTCCACGAACCGTAATGGAGTTCAGCTTTTTCACAAAAGAGGTGACTTATGGCAAGGTCCACACGATGCGGTTTCACCCTGATCGAACTGTTGGTGGTGATCGCCATTATCGCTATCCTCATTGGGCTGCTGCTGCCGGCCGTGCAAAAAGTGCGCGAGGCAGCTGCGCGGACGCAGTGCCAGAACAACATCAAGCAATTGAATCTGGGCGTCCATAACTTTGCCGGCACTTACGATGGCGCGATCGTACCTATCTGCACTAACGGTGGGAAGTGGTCGAACGTCGTAGGTACGGCCCATTTCTTGCTCCTGCCTTATCTCGAGCAGAATAACCTATATAATCTTGCTAACGGCAACGCTTCTACTATCGCGAAAAACGTTATCCGGACATTCATCTGTCCCTCAGACCCGACTTTGCCGGACAATCTCCAGAACGGTACGAATCGTCCCGGCTATGCCTCCACGGACTACATGGGCAACGCGTTGGTCATGCAATACGGTTCTTGTAAGATCAATACCATCCAGAGCGGGACGTCCAACACTGTCCTGTGGGTAGAGCGTTACAAGGATTGCAACGAGAGTGGCAATCCCAATGGTTCCGCTTCTGGCCAAGGTCCTTACATTCAGCCTGCTTGGGCGATGCACTACAGTTTTGTGTGGTATGGATGGTGGGATACTCCTGCCTTCGCGGTTTGGGAGTTCAATCCCCAAGTTCCCCCAGGAATCCCCGGTGGTCCTTACGCCTTGCAAATTTCCGATAATGGCGTTGGTTTCCAGATTGCGCCACGAGATGGGTTCTGTGATTACAAAATCCAGCAAACGGGTCATACAGGAGCTATGCAGGTGGGTTTGCTGGACGGCAGCGTGCGCGGCGTGGCGGGGGGAATAAGCGTCACCACCTGGACAGCTGTCTGTAATCCTAACCTCAGCATACCACCAGGAAGCGACTGGTAAGGAGGCAAATTTTTTATGCCGCGTTTCTATCAGAGATCGCCGGTGTGGTCTCTCGCTGTTGTGTTGTTGACCGTATCGTTTGTACGCGCAGATCTGTCGACTGCCGAGGAGTTTTTCGAGAAAGAAGTGCGTCCGCTGCTCGTCGAGCACTGTCAGAAATGTCACGGCGACAACAAGCCCAAAGGCGGTTTGCGTCTGACCTCCCGCGCGGCCGTGCTCCAAGGCGGCGATAGCGGCCCAGCTGCCGTCGCGGGCAAACCAGACAGTAGTTTGCTCATCCAGGCCGTGCGCTACAATGACACACCGCAAATGCCGCCCAGGCGGAAATTATCCGATCGTCAAATCGCTATCCTCACACGTTGGGTGCAGCTTGGTCTGCCCTGGCCGCAAAGGACGGGCAAGGCGACGACAGAGAGAAATGAGACATTTCAGATCACCGATGAACAGCGGCGGTTCTGGTCTTTCCAGCCGCTAAAGGCTGTGACACCGCCAGCCGTGCGGGATACGGCGTGGGTGAAGTCAGCTATCGACCGCTTCATCCTGGCGGCGCTGGAGGCGAAAGGGCTGCGTCCCGCCAAGCCGGCGGACAAGCGCACCTTGCTGCGCCGCGCCACCTTCGACCTGACCGGATTGCCGCCGACGCCCGAAGAGATCGAGGCGTTCCTGCGCGACAACAAACCCGACGCTTTTGCACGGGTGGTCGATCGCTTGCTGGCCTCGCCGGCTTACGGCGAACGCTGGGGCCGACATTGGCTCGATCTGGTGCGCTACACCGATTCGTTTGACGCCCGCGGCCTCGGCGGTGAAATGGACTGCGCCGAGGCCTGGCGCTATCGCGATTGGGTGGTTCAAGCGTTCAATCGCGATCTGCCTTATGATCAATTTCTGACTGATCAAATCGCCGGCGATCTCGTGTCCTCGCCCGGCGGTATCAATCGCGACGGTATCATCGCCACGGGGTTTCTGGCCTTGGGCAACTGGGGCGGCGGCGACGCCGACAAAGAGAAGCTGCTCACCGACATCGCTGACGACCAGGTGGATGTGGTGAGCCGCACTTTCCTGGGCCTAACGATGGCCTGCGCGCGTTGCCACGATCACAAATTCGATCCGATTTCGACAGCCGATTATTACGCCCTGGCCGGTATTTTTTTCAGCACGCACATCCTGGCCAACGTCGGCCCCAAAACGAACGGCCCGCCGATGCTGCGCATTCCGTTGCTGCCGTCGGCAGAGGTAGAAGCATACAAGAAAGCGAAAAAGCCGATTCCCTACGCCAACGGCGCTCAGGAAGGCGGTGTTCCAGGCAGCCCGCATGCGGGCACACATGATGTTCGCATCCACATCCGCGGTCGTTACGATCGGCTTGGTCCGCTGGTGCCGCGGCGCTTTCCGGAAATTCTGGCCGGCCGTGAGCAAAAACCGATCACCAACGGCAGCGGTCGGCTCGATCTGGCCCGCTGGCTGACGCGGCCGGACCATCCTCTGACGGCACGCGTCATGGTCAATCGCATCTGGCAGCATCATTTCGGCGAAGGCATCGTCCGTACCCCTAGCAATTTCGGCAAGCTCGGCCAACCGCCCACACATCCCGAATTGCTCGATTGGCTAGCCCTCCAGTTCGTGCGCTCTGGCTGGTCGATCAAACAGATGCATCGCTTGATTCTGTCATCGGCCACGTATCAACAGAGCAGCGAAGCAATGCCCCCCCTTTATCCCCCCCAGAACAAGGGGAATAAAGGGGAGGGCGATCCCGATAATCTCTTATTTGGCCGTATGAACCGCCGCCGCCTGGAAGCGGAGGCGCTGCGTGATAGCCTCCTGGCCGTATCCGGCCGGCTCGACCGCACGATGGGCGGCCCCGCTGTTCGCGACTTCGCCGTCCCGCGCCGCACCCTGTACCTGATGACGATTCGCTCCGACCGCTCCGGCTTCGGCCCGCTGTTCGACGCCGCCGACCCCACTGCGCCGGTCGAGAAGCGCACGGTTTCCACTGTGGCGCCGCAGGCGCTGTTTCTCATGAACAATCCGTTCGTGCTGGCGCAGGCGCAGGCGCTGGCCAAACGCATCCTTGCCGCCTCTACCAATGACCGAGCACGCCTCGAGTATGCCTATATCCTTCTGTATGGCCGTCCGCCGACGGCTGAGGAAGTACATATTGGCCTCGACTTTCTGCACCGCGCCGGCGAGAGCGAACGCGGCTGGGTGGAGTATGGCCAGGTACTGCTATGTGCCAATGAATTCTCATATGTTGATTGACTTGCCATCCGGTTTGCTCTCGGCGGGTGTTCTCCTACAGCACAGAAGACACGGCGCAAGAGGCAGGAGATAAACGAAACGATAGCGATGAGGTGAAACGATGAGAGAACCGATCTGGACAATCAATCGCCGCCAGATGTTGCGACAGTTCGCCAACGGCTTCGGCATGCTTGGTCTGGCCGGCCTTCTCGCCGATGAGGCTCGCGCCAGCTCTGCCGCCGATAATCCGCTGGCCGTCAAGGCGCCGCACTATCCCGCCAAAGCCAAGCGACTCATCTTTTTGTTCATGTCCGGCGGGCCTTCGCATGTCGATACGTTTGATCCCAAGCCGCGCCTCCAGCGTGACAATGGCAAACCGCTGCCTTTCGAGCAACCCAAGCTCGTTCGCACACGCACTGTTAACCTGCTGCAATCGCCGTTCAAGTTTCAGAAGCATGGCCAGAGCGGCATCGAAGTCAGTGAACTGTTTCCCCACATCGCTCGCTGCATCGATGACATTTGCGTTATCCGCTCGATGGTAGCGGACAATATCAACCACAACGGCGCTTGCTTGCAAATGAACACCGGCGAACAGGCGTTCTCACGGCCCAGCCTCGGCTCGTGGCTGCTGTACGGGCTGGGCAGCGAGAACCAGAGCTTGCCCGGTTTCGTCGTCATCAGTCCGGCCCAGCCGGCCCAGGGGGCGCCGTTGTGGAGCTCCAGCTTCTTGCCCGCCGCCTACCAGGGCACGCTGGTCGCCGACCTCAATAACCCTATCAACAATCTGAAAAATCCCCAGTTCAGCCACGAACGCCAGAAGGACCAACTCGACACGCTCCGGCGTCTCAACGACCTGCATCGTCAAAAGCGCCAGCAGGACAGCCAGCTCAATGCCCGCATCGCTTCGTTTGAGCTGGCCTTCCGTATGCAAAGACACGCCCCCGAAGCGTTCGATCTTTCCGGGGAGTCGCCAGCGACGCAGCGGCTGTACGGTTTGCACGAGAAAACAACGGAGATTTTCGGCAAGCAATGTTTGCTGGCACGGCGGCTGGTTGAGCGCGGCGTGCGCTGTGTGCAGGTGTATCACACGCAGACAGCCCGGCGCTCGAGCTGCCAATTGTGGGACCAGCACGGCGGACTGAGGACGGAGTTGCCGGCCAACTGTGCCGCCACCGATCGGCCCATTGCCGGCTTGTTGTACGATCTGAAAGCACGAGGTCTGCTGGAAGACACGATCGTGTTATGGGGCGGTGAATTCGGCCGCACGCCGACCGCCGAGGGCAACGATGGCCGTGAGCATCATCCGTTCGGCTTTACCATGTGGCTGGCCGGCGCCGGCATCAAGGGCGGTCTGGTCTACGGCGCCACCGACGAGTTTGGCTGGCATGCTGTCGAAAACAAAGTCCACGTCCACGACCTGCACGCCACGCTGTTGCATCTGATGGGACTCCATCACGAACGGCTGACCTACCGCCACGCTGGCCGCGATTACCGCTTGACCGACGTGCATGGCAAAGTGGTGCGCGACATCTTGGCCTGATGGGCGGGGAGCATTAGCGACAGCGGAACGTCCGTCACTTATGCTTCCGGTTCGTTAGCCTTTCACCAGCCGCCGGTAGCGGCCAGGGGTCTGGCCGGTCAGGCGCTTGAACACCACGTTCATGTATTCGGGATGCTTGTAGCCGGTTAGCGTAGCGATTTGTTCCAGCGACAGATCCGTTTCCGCCAATAGCTGCTTGACGCGCTTGAGCTGCACCGCCCAAATCTCGGCCTGTGGTGAATGGCCCAGATATTGGCGAAAGCGGCGCTCCAGGATCGAGCGCGAGAGCGGGACATGTTTGAGCAACTCCGATACGGTGATCCCCTCGCATGCGTGCTCGCGAATGCAGCGCACAGCGGCAGCGAGGTCGGGATCGCCCAGAGCTAGCACATCGGTGGACTGGCGGCTTGTTACCCCAAGCGGTTCGATGAGGATCTCCTGCCGCGGGGGCTTGGCGCCCGCCATGAGGCGATCCAACAAGGCCGCCGCCTCGTAACCGATACGCTCCGGATTGGGCACCACACTGGACAAAGGGGGTCGGCACAACGAACAGAGCAGGTCATCATCATCGACGCCAAGGACGGCCACTTCGTCGGGCACCGTAGCGCCGATCCGCTGGCAAGCATCCAGGACGTGATGACCGCGCTCATCATTGCAGGCTAGCACACCCAGCGGCTGCGGCAGCGACGCCAGCCAGCGGCTAATCTTCTCATACTCCTGTTCGCCGGGACAATAGCGCGAACCGCCGCCCCACGGAGATTCATAGGCGCCGCACCATTCCCCTCGTTGCTGTAAAGCGGCGGCAAAGCCTTCCTGCCGCCTCCGCGACCATGCCGAGGCAGCGAAGCCGCAAAAGGCGAAACATCGGAAACCGCGTTCAAGCAGATGGTCGGCAGCGAGCCGACCGATGGCATGATCGTCCGAACGGATCGTCGGCAAGTCAAGATCGGTGAAGGAATCGTTGAGGTTGACGATGGGAATTTTTAGCTTGCGCAAGCGCTCCACCGAGCCAGGAGTGATGGAGCGGCAAATGATGCCGTCGCCGTGCCAGCCCGTCAGCCAACGCGGCGGCGAATCCTTCAGGCGATGGTAAGGATCCAGATAAATTGACCAGGGCAAATGCGAAAACAAGTAATGATTTATGCCGCGCAGAATGCGCCGTCCGTAAACACCCAAAGTATCGATAATCAAAGCAACATGAGGCCGGCGACGCATAGCTGTCATCTCCCGAAATATTTCTCAACAGCGCGACACTGCGAGATATTCCTCTACGAAGGTAACACAGCGACCAAAATTCGCAAGAATTATAACGAGCCGAAAAGTGTAAGAAACGGATTGCCGGTCCGTTGCTTATGCTTCCGGTTTGTTGCCTGTCATTTTCTGCGTAAAGGATCTCAAAAAAAATACGTTGGAACTCAATGACTGCGGTTGACTGGGCAAGTACGCTTAATTTTGCTTCCGATAGTGCAGGAAGACAATAACGACTCGACTACTCTTTTCGACGATCCCGGGAGGGACCAAGGTAGCAAGCGTGACAGCAGCGGCAGTGTCGTCGTGAGACGGCAGGCCGTTGATCGGACATAATCCGAGTATTTCTTGCGAGGAGACCGTCATGACCTTGTTGCAAGTGCTCCGGCGAGTACGTAGCTTCACGCTGATTGAGCTATTGGTGGTGATCGCCATCATCGCCATCCTTATCGGTCTGCTGTTGCCGGCGGTGCAGAAAGTCCGCGAAGCCGCCAACCGCGCCCAGTGCCAAAACAATCTCAAGCAGATCGCCCTGGGAACTCTGAACTGCGCCGACACCAACCAGAGCAAGTTGCTACCCAGCTACGGGTGGTATCCCAACCCCCAACAACCGGGACAGAATACGCCCATCGCTTATGGAGGGCTCTTGTTTCTCCTCTGGCCTTACGTCGAACAGCAAAACCTTCTTAATTCATCCTTGGGAAGTTGGCCGGGAGGAGTCAATGGTTATAACGCAGGTACTACGATCTACACGGAATGGAGTGCGGTCGATAACGGCACCGTCAACACTAATATAAAACTTTACGCGTGCCCCTCGGACCCCACCTATAACGCTTCGGGGGGGAACAACCCTTGGGGTAACAACTGTAGCTACGCGCTCAACGGCCAGGTGTTCACTTCCACCCATGCCGGCAATAACCTCAATCGTTACCCCGCCAGCATTGTGGACGGCACGTCGAACACCATCTTCTACACCGAAAAAGAGTCCACCGGTATGGGCAACGGCAACTGCGGCAGCGCCGGCGGATATAGCACGACTCCTGGCGGAGATCCCAATTGGTACCCCAACTGGGGGCCAACGGTTTACGCCTCGGATCCGGGATGCGGCGAGCCTCTGGGTCCGGCAGCCTACTTCCAGATCCAACCCAAGCCCGGCACCGCCATCTTTGCTCTGCCCAGCACCGGACACACGGGGGGGATCATGGTAGCGATGGGCGACGGCAGCGCCCGCTTGGTTGCTCAAGGCACCAGTCCCAATACCTGGTGGTATGCCGTGACACCGGCCAATGGCGATCTTCTCGGTCCCGATTGGTAGGAGGTGCTTGACCATGTTGGGAAAACAGCGCTTCTTGGCTTGGCTGCTGCGATCGGTTCTCCTTCTGGCGTTTCTCACGTTGTTTGCAGGCTGCAGTTCCAAGGGGACCGTGTCCGGCAAAGTTTTCTACCAGGGTAATCCGCTACCGGGAGGGAGAGTAACCTTCCTGCAAGAGCATGGAGCCTTTCATTCCGTGATCCACGAGGATGGCAGCTACCAGATTACTGGCATTTCACCGGGATTAGCCACCATTACCGTTTCTTCTCCCGACCCTCCCAAGCCAACCGGTTCGTCGCCGATGGAGAAGGCCGCAGAAAATGCAAAGGCCCGCAAAGTTGAAATATCTCCGGAGATGGCAAAGCTGCTAGAGGAAGCGAAGAAACATATGGGCGATCCCGAAGCAGGGAAGCGTCGGTACATGGCCATCCCCCATCACTATAAGGATCCGGACAAATCGGGCCTGACGTATACCGTGAAAAGCGGCGTGCAGCAGTTCGACATCCAGCTGAAGTAGCTGAAGAGTTCTTCGTTTTTCGGGTTCCCAAACTCTATTTGGGAACCCGAAAACGAGGGAGGCCACTGTGCCATGCAGGAGGCCACTACCAAAAGGACAGAGCTATGAGCGAAACGGTGATTGCTTCCTCTCCGCTCTTGCCCCCAGCGCCGGTCCGCCGTCCTCGGCACCTTTTGGCTGCCGCCGCCCTGTTCCTCCTTATCGCGTTAGGCGCCGGGATGGCCGGTACGTATCTCTGGGCCGCTTACCATCTACGGGCTGCCCGCGAAGCGGTGGAACGCTACCACACCAACGAGGCCGTACCACATTTGCAGGCCTGTCTGACTGTCTGGCCGCGCGATCCGGAAACACTGCTGCTGGCGGCCCGCACTGCCCGCCGCACAGGAGAGTTTGATTGGGCCGACCACTATCTCGATCGGTACCAGGAGTTGCGCGGCCAGGACGATGAGGCTCTCTTCCTCGAGCGCGTCCTCGTCAGTGCCGAGCGCGGCGAAGTAGCCCCCGTGAGTCGGTTCTGCCAGGCTCTGGTCGAGCGGAACCATCCGGCCACACCGCTGATTCTGGAGGCAGTGGCCAAGGGTTATCTGCGCAGGGGACGGCCGCGCGACGCCGAGAGGGCGGTGAACCAATGGCTCAAATGCCAGCCCGACAACCCGCAAGCATTGCATATCCGGGGGCAAGTGTATGACGAGGAATCGCGTCATCACGACGCTATCACGGACTATCAGCATGTTCTGGCGATTGACCCGGAGCTAGAGGAAGTCCGCCTGCGCTTGTGCGAATCCCTCATGTATCTGGGGCTGACGAATGAAGCTCTGCCGCATTTGGAGCACCTGAGCCGGCGCCGCCCTGGCCATCTGAAAATCCAGGTATATCGGGCGCGCTGCTACGATCGGATGGGGCATTCGGACGAAGCGGAACAGATCCTCATGGCCGTGCTGGCCCGCCAGCCCGACTATGGCCCTGCCCTCGCCGAGCGTGGCAAGTTGGCCCTGCGCGCCGGCCAATCTCGCGAAGCAGAGGTATGGCTGCGCCAGGCGGTCGAGCGAGAACCGGGGGATATTCAGGCCCATTACCAACTCGTTTTGTGTCTGGAAAAAAACGGCAAGAGCGAGGAAGCGCGGCAGGCGCAAGCCCGCCTGGAACAGATTGAAGGCGACATGCGGCGCATCCAGGACATCGCGCGGGAGAAGATGCAGCAG
>JAJPHU010000119.1 GCA_021325115.1 Planctomycetota bacterium
GCAAATCGGCACGGGCGGTGTCGGCCACGTCGATGCTCTTGGCCGTGAGATCGGCATTTTTGGCCTGGGCATCGTCCAGAGCAGCTTTGGCCGCAGCCGTGAGGGCAGCCGGGGCGGGCTGGACGTCGGCTTGCACGCCCTGGGCTGCTTGGGCTGCCGCGGCCTGAATGGCCGCATCGGCCAGTTGTGTTTCCTGGACCACGGTATCATGGTGAACCGTGGCCGCGGTGGTATCGTGCGTTTGGGCGGCCTTGGCGTCATTGTTTTCTTGCGTTTTCTGTGCCTGAGCGATCTGATCGTTGCCGGCCCTGACGGCGGCATCCTGGTCGAGGGCGGCTTTCTCATCGGCAGCAGCGACGGCTTTCTGATCGGCGTCGGCAGCCTGGGCCTCGATCTTTTCCCAAGTAGCTTCGGCGTCTTGATCGGCGTTGGCGTCAGCGACAGCGGCGGCGGCTTCATTGTTATCGTGTGTGGCGGCGTCGAGTGTGGCCGTATGTTCATCCGTTTGCCAGGCCGTGTCATCCGCTGTGATGTCGGCGACGGCCGCTTGCGATTCGTCTTCCGCATCAGCTACCACGGCTGCGGCTTCAGCCAGTTGCTGCTGTTGCCAGGCAGCCGCCACCGTATTCGTCCAGGCCACGCCGGCTGCAGCGTCGGCTTCATCCTGGGCCACGACGGCGGCGCTGACCGCATCGTCATACGCCACGCCGGCTGCTGTCACTGCGGAGATATAAGCGGCATAAGCGGTCGCATTACTCCGTTCTTCAGCCGTGGCCGCCGCTTCGTAGCTCTCCTTCCATTGTTGTTCGGCATCAGCCAAGGCGTCGTCGCGCGTCTGCTGGGCGTTGGCAATGGCATCGTCACGTGCCTGGACCGCCGCGTCCAGCGTGTTGGCCAATGGAGGCGATGATCTGTTGTTCCTGCGGATCACAAGAGATGTTATCGATCTCCGTAGAATGAATCGGTGGAGTCGGTCGCGCCGGGATCATCGCCAGTGCCGTACAGGTTCGGCCATCTGTTGGACGATAAGCACTGCTGCCATTGCCATCGTTGAAAGAAGAAATTCACGCTTGCCTCTTGCAACTCGGGGCCGCGCTTGAAATAATAATCCCTTCCTAGGGGAGATACGAACATGGCTGAATCTGTAGTATTGCCGATTGAGAAACGGGAGGGCCGTGGCACACGTCTGGCGCGTAAGCTGCGCACTCAGGGGCGCGTGCCTGGCGTCATCTACGGACACAAGGAAGAAACGGTGTCGGTGTCGGTGGCTGCCGATGCCTTAATGTCGGCGGTGCGCCATGGGGCGCGGGTCGTCGATTTGCGTACCGACAGCGGGCTGCAGAAGGCGCAGATCGCTGAATTGCAGTGGGACCATCTGGGGATGGAGTTGCTGCACGTCGATTTCCGTCGCGTGGCCAAAGATGAACGCATCCACGTCACCATCCCGGTCGAGTTGAAGGGTATCGCGCCCGGCGTCAGCGGCGGCGGCATTCTTGATCAGCCGATCCACACCTTGGCCATCGAGTGTGCCGCCGACAGCGTGCCGGAGTCGATCCGCGTCAACATCAACGAATTGCAGCTTGGCGCCGCCATCCATGTGCGCGAGCTGCATTTGCCGCCGGGCGTCCAGGCGTTGGCCGATCCTGATGCCATCGTCGTCCATGTCACGGCTCCGCAGATTGTTCCGGAAGCTGCTCCGGCGCCGGGCGCCGAACAGGCGGAACCGGAAGTTATCGGACGCAAGGCCGCCGCGGAGGAGGGCGAAGAGGAGAAGTAATTGCTCTCCGAGCTTCGACTGTGAGGGAGTGGTTGCCGGAATCGCTCCCTTAGGATCGTGGCTCCGTTTTTTACTACTATGAAAGTCGTGGTCGGTTTGGGCAATCCCGGCAAACGCTACGACGGCACGCGCCACAATGTCGGTTTCGCCGTGATCGACAATTTGGCGACGAGTCCACGGGCTGGCCGTTTTCAGACGCGCTTTCAGGCCCAGGTGAGTGAGTTGTTTGACGAGGCCGGCAAGATTTTGCTGGTCAAGCCGGAAACGTTCATGAACCTCAGCGGCCGCTGTGTCCGCGAGGTCGTGGATTTTTACCAGTTGCCCTTGACCGATTTGTTGGTGGTCTGCGATGACATCAATCTGCCGTTGGGCAAGCTGCGCGTGCGTGCTAAAGGGACACACGGAGGTCACAACGGACTGCGCGACATCCAGAACCACCTGGGTACAACCGCATACGCCCGGCTTCGTATCGGCGTCGGCGCTCCCCGCGAGGATGCTAGCGATCATGTGCTTGGCCGCTTCAGCCCTACCGAGCGTCCGGTAATCGAGGATGCCGTCGCGTTAGCAGCGCAGGCGGTGCTGGTATGGGCAAGCCGGGGTGTCGAGGTGTGCATGAATCAGTATAATGCCCCCAAGGAGTAAAACACGAAAATGCCAGCCAACGTCTATGAGTGCATGTTTCTTCTGGATACCAACAAAGTCTCGGGCGACGTTCCTAACGCCGCCAAGCAGTTGCACGCTTTGCTCGAGCGCAACCATGCTGAGGTGCTGGCCAGCCGGCCGTGGGACGAACGCCGTTTGGCCTATCCCATCCGTGGCCACAAGAAGGGCCTGTACTATCTGACCTATTTCCGCACCGAAGGCAAGAACATCGCCGGCATCGAGCGCGATTGCGCTCTCACCGAGTTGATCCTGCGGACGCTTATCCTCAAGGTTGATCCCAAGCACGTGGATCTCATGCTGCAAGTAGCCCGCGATGAACATGCCGTGGCCTTGCAGACGGTCACCGAGCCGCCGCCGGAAGAAGAGATACCTGGCGAAGAATTACACGAGATCGAGCCTATTCCCCGCCGCGCTTCGCGCCGCAAGGAAGAAGTGGCCGAGGAGACGTAGGAACTTACCCGCTCTTGCTGGCGTTGCGGGCTGACCAAAGGAAAAAATCGGCACGAATCCGCCTACCACGCTTGCATGTGCCTACCAAACGGATGTATAGTATTGGTTGGCGTTGCGTGGCGATATTCTGACCCGGCAATGGGTCTTTTCGTGCAGGAGATGCCCTCATGGCGAACCTCAACAAAGTAATGCTCATCGGCCGATTGACCCGTGATCCAGAAGTGCGGACCTTCGGCAGCGGCGGCAAAGTCGCCAGATTCGGTTTTGCCGTGAATAACAGAAGAAAGAATCAGCAGACAGGCCAGTGGGAGGACGATCCGGTCTTTCTGGACATCGAAGCATTCAATCGGCAAACGGGGCGGCAACTCGCCGATCAAGTGGAACAGTATTTCAAAAAGGGAGCCCAATTCTTTCTTGAGGGCCACCTTCGGCTTGATACGTGGCAGGATAAAAATGACGGCTCGAAGCGCTCTCGATTGGTGATCGTCCTCGATGATTTCCAGTTTTTCGAGCCGCGTGCTGATAACGGCGGTGGAATGGGGGTTTCTGCTCCACGAGCCAGTACCCCGATGCAGCGTAAACCGGAACCCAGCTACCCCAGCGGGGGCGGGTTCCACGAGCCAGAGCCGGATATGTCCGGCGAGAATTCCGATGACATCCCGTTCTGAACCGAACGAGGACAGTTAGACAGGCAGGTATTTCTTATGGTCAAGCAGCGCAATCAGGTACGCAAGGGCAAGCACGGCGGCATGCAGTTGGTGCTAACCGAAGATGTGCCGCATCTGGGCAAACAAGGAGACGTGGTCGAGGTTAAGCCCGGGTATGGGCGCAATTATCTGTTGCCGCGCGGCATGGCCACGATTCCGACGGAACACAACCTTCGTCTTTTGGAACGCTACAAAATCCGTGTTAAGCAGGCCCGTGAGGCACGTATCGCCGACCTCAAGGCGCTGGCCGAGCAGATCGCCAAGATGGCCGGCATCACCATCGAGGCCAACGCCAATGAAGAAGGCCATCTCTACGGCTCCGTTGGCGCCGCGGAAATCTCCAAAGGACTCAAGGCCAAGGGAATGCTCGTCGAACAAGAGATGGTGAAGCTGGAAGGACCGATTAAGGAGACCGGCTTGTATGCCGTCAAACTGAACCTGGGTTACGACATCGAGACCGAGGTCAAGGTCGCGGTCATTCAGTCGCAGAAATGATCGATGCCGCCGGCAAGGATGTCCGGAGGCCAAGTGCTATCGGGCAAGACTCTCTCCCTCACAAGGGGGAAGGGCCGGGGTAGGGGGGTAAGTACAATTCCGCTAAAGAGTTCTAGCCCCCACCCGACCCCTTCCCTACAAGGGGGAGGGAAAGGTCTGCTAGCCCTAAGTGGTTTTCGATTTTCGGTGTCATGTACTCTATATGATCCGAAAACAGAAAAACGAAAACCACCCAAGCAGGGAGGTAGGGGCCATGTCGTCGGAAAACATCGGGCCAGATCGTCTGCCGCCACAAAATCTCGATGCTGAGCGATCCGTTCTCGGCAGCATGTTGCGCGACAATGATGTCATTGACGTGGTGGCACAAATCCTCAGTGCCGAGAGTTTCTATCTCGACGCGCATCGCAAAATCTTCCAGGCCATCTCCGACCTGCGCAACAAGAGCGGCCAACCCGTCGATCTGGTTCTCCTGCACGAAGAGCTGAGCAAGCGTGGCCAATTGGAAGACGTCGGCCGCGCCGCCTATCTTGCCTTACTCTGGGACGCCGCGCCAACGGCAGCCAACGCCGAATATTACGCCAAGATCGTCCGCGATAAGGGCATCGTCCGCAGCCTCATCCACGCCAGCACCGAAATCCTCCGCGATGCCTACGAACAAAACCAACCCGCCGAGGAGTTGTTGGAAGAAGCCGAGCGCAAGATCCTCGATGTGGCCCAGATGGGCGTGACCGGACAAACCATCACGCTGGAAGAGGCCATCACCGAGACCTATCGTCGCATCGACGACCGCGCCAGCGGCAAGCAGAAGGCCGGCGGGCTTTCGACCGGCTTTCTCGATCTGAACGAAATCACCGCTGGCCTGCACGACGGTGAGCTAATCATCATCGCGGCCCGACCCAGTGTCGGCAAGACCTCTTTTGCCCTTGGAATAGTCCGTAACGTCATTATCGATGAGAAGGCACCGGTTTTCTTCGTCAGCTTGGAGCAATCGCGCATTGAATTAGCCGAGCGTCTGTTGTGTTGCCAGGCCCGTGTGGACAGCCACCGGTTGCGCAAGGGCACGCTCAGTTCCGACGACATGGACCGCCTCATCGATGCGGGCAGCGTGCTGCGCAATGCCAAGCTGTTTATCGACGATTCGCCAGTGCAGAGCATGTTGCGCATCGCCGCCAACGCCCGCCGTTTGAAGCTGCGCTACGGCATCAAGCTCGTCGTCGTTGATTATTTGCAGCTCATCGAGCCGGACAATCGCCGCGACCCCCGCCAGGAACAGGTAGCGCAGATCAGCCGGCGCCTCAAAGCGTTGGCGAAGGAACTGCAAATTCCGGTTGTGGCGTTGGCCCAGGTCAACCGCGCTTCGGAGGACCGCCAGGACCATCGGCCGCGCCTGGCAGACTTAAGAGAGTCGGGAAGTATCGAAGCGGACGCCGACACCGTGATGCTCTTGCACCGTCCCGATCGCTATGAACCAGGCCAGCACGAAGGCATCATTGAAGTGATTATCGCCAAGCAGCGCAACGGCCCCACTGGCGAAATCACCCTCGCTTATCTCAAGCAATACATGCGCTATGAAGACTATGCCCCCGGTACGCCATTTGATAACTAAGGGTTAACGGCAAGCCTCGCAGGGCAAGCGGCCCGCTTGCCAGAAAAGGGGCAAGCGGGTCACTTGACCTGCCAGCTGACGCCGGCCGTTCGTCTACTGCGCAATAACCGCTCTGGAAGTCGCAAGCACGGCCCTGTACAGTGAAGATGGGGCCGCGGATAAAACCGCTTCTGCCTGTCACTTAGCTCAAGCCGTTCTTTGCGATGGGGAAACCGGAATGAAAGCTCTTTGGACGTTTATTACACACGATTGGTACTTTTTCGTGCCTTTGTTTCTCATGTCGCTGACCGGGTTGACTCTGGTTATTTGGCGCTTGCTCTTGAACATTAACGGCAACACCAACATGAGCGAGTTTTTACCGGAATTTCAGAAGAAACTCGAAAGCGAGGGGGTGGAAGGGGCGCTGCGCTATTGCCGCAAACGCACTGACATCATCCCGCGCCGGCTCTACGTCGCTGGCCTGGAAACTTCCAAGCAGGGCTTGGCCGCCGTGCGGCGAGCGATGGCCAACGTCATCGAGCTGGAGATCCTCCCCGATCTGAATTTCCTGCTGCCGACTATCCTGGCCATCGCCAAGATCGCCACCATGGTCGGCCTGCTCGCCACGGTCATCAGCATGATCGGCACTTTCAACGAGATCTCGCAAGCTCAGGGCGGCGGGGTTGGCCAGCAGGCCAGCGGCATCGGCTTGGCCCTGTTCGGCACCGCCTTCGGTCTGGTGACGGCCATCCCGCTGGTGTTCACGCACGTATTGTTCAAGGCATGGGTAGCGCAATTCGAGGTCCGCATGAAAAGCGCCGCCCAGAAATTGATTCTGTTGCTTCAGGCCAAACCGCAAGGTAAGAAGGGGCCAACCAGCAGCAAAGAAGGGTTGCTATGAGTAAAGAGCGTCGTTTCCTGGATGTCTGGATCCTCGAATCGAATACCGTCTACCGCGAGGTGCCGTTTCCGGTAGTCTCCGATTGGATTCAGCAGGGCCGGCTGCTGGAAAACGACCTGCTGCGCCGCTCGGGCACGGCAGAATGGTTTACCGTCGGCAACTCGCCCGATTTCACGCCCTATCTGCCGCGCTCTGAGCCGGATCGCATCGAGGACACGGCCGAAGCGCTGGAGCCAGTCGAATTGGATTTTCGCTGGAAAAAGCCGGCCCCCGATGAAGATGAAGACGTGGACATGATTCCGCTCATCGACGTGAGCCTGGTGCTCTTGATTTTCTTCATGCTGACCACCGCTGCCTCCGGCCTCGCCGCCTTCGTGCCCACGCCGCCGGCTGAATACGGCATGATTGATCCCAATACCGAAGGAGTACAACTGAACATCGATCTCAAAGGCGAGGATCGCACGCCCATCTTCTCGTTCACGGTCGGCAACAAGTTTCTCGACGCCAAGAAAGACAGCAACCTGGCGACGATGGACGAGCTGCTGGACCGCTTGCAGGAGTACCTAAAGGAGCAAAAGGGCAAGGTAGAAGTGAGCATCAACGCTCATCCCGATGTGAAGTCGGGGCTGACGCGCGAGCTGATGGCGCGTCTGGAGAGCGAGCCATTTCGCAGCCGAATCATCCAGAAATACTACGGCGTATCGGACAAGGGCGTATCGGAGAAATAGCAATGTGGAAGGTGCGCCATCAAGGTTCACCGTTGGCCCTGGACGATCTGACGCTGACGCAGGTGGCCGAGGGGCTGGCAGACGGCCGCTGGGAGCCGACCGATGAAGTCATGGGGCCGGATGACAAGGACTGGGTGCCGATCGAAAGCCATCCGCAGCTGGAAGAGATCGCCGCTGAGTTGGAGCCGCCGCCGCCGCGCCATTACGATGATGAGACCCGGTTGGACATGAATGCTCTTATCGATGTCTGTCTGGTGCTGCTTATCTTCTTTATTCTGACTACCAGTTATGCCGTCCTGCAAAAACGTCTGGAAGCGCCCGGCATTAGCGGCGATAAAGTTGGCCCTCCCATCGTCACCAAGGACAAGGTAGAGCAGCAGATGATCCATGTCATCGCACGCCTCGAGGGCGATAAACCGGTATTCCAGGTGGAAGGGCAGGTAGTTGATAAAGACAATCTGGAATCGGAATTGCGCAGATATGTGAAATCCACAAGCAAGACACAATTGTTATTCGAGCACGATTATGACGTGCCCCAGAGCGCCGTCATTGCGGTGCTGGACGCTGCCAAGGGGGCAGGCATGGAAAAAGTCAGTCTCGTCGTGCCAGATAAGGGCAAGCATTGAACGTAAAGGGAGGACCACCGCCAATGTCGCACAGCAAGGGAGGAGCGACCCGCATCATCCAGGGCATCCAACATTTCCAGGAAAGCGTCTTCCGTGAAAAAGAGTCGCTGTTCCGCCGCCTGAGTGAAGGGCAATCGCCACATGCCCTGTTTATTACTTGTTGCGACTCACGCATCGATCCGAACTTACTGACGCAGACCGAACCGGGCGAATTGTTCATCCATCGCAACATCGGTAATCAGGTCCCGCCGTTTGACTGCTCCGGCGGCGTGCGCGCGACCCTCGAATACGCCCTCAAGACCCTGGACATCCGCGACGCGATCGTCTGCGGCCATTCCAAATGCGGGGCCATGCAGGGGCTGCTCAACCCCGATTCGCTGCGCGATATGCCTTTTGTCGCGCAGTGGCTGGAACACGCTCGCGCTATTCTTCCCGCTATCGAGCAAGCTGCGACACTATCGCCGGAGGAAAAGCTCAACCGGGCCATCGAGCGCAACGTGGTGCTCCAGCTTGAACATCTCCAGGTCTATCCCTTCGTGGCCGAGAGGCTTGCCGCAGGCAAATTGCGTCTACACGGCTGGGTTTACTTCATCGAGTCCGGCCAGGTGACGGCATACGATGCGGACAAGGGATGCTTCCTGCCCTTGGTGCGGACGCCGGAGTGACTTGTGCGCTCTCCCAAGCTCCCTTTGGCCAACCCGTTAGGGGCGATGCTGTATTGTAGTTGATACTCTGCTTCAGCATTGCTCTTTTTATCTATTAGGAGTCCCGTGTTCATCCATGTAATCCACGGCACGGTTAAGGGCGAGTGGACGTTTCCTTCCTCCTGGTGGAGGAGGGGGGGCCGGTAGCCCTAATTTTCTTTCCTTGCTTGGATGCGGGTTTCGAGACGAGATTCCGGCGCTTGCAAACAGCCATCCTCCATCAAAAGCATGCGCGGGAAGAGGTCGGCCAATTCCAGACTATGCGTCACCACAATAAGAATGTTTCGCTCCTCGCGGTGCAGGTCGAGCAGCAGCTTGCCGATCGACGCAGCGGTGCGGCGATCGAGATTGCCAGTCGGCTCATCGGCCAAGAGCAGCACGGGGCGATGAATCAACGCCCGTGCCACGGCTACACGCTGCCGTTCGCCGCCAGATAGCTCGGCCGGCCGATGATCAAGGCGATCGCCCAAGCCGACGCGATCGAGCAATTGCCGTGCCCAGGCCTTCATGGCCTCACGGCTTTCGCGGGCCACGAGTGTGGGAATCAGTACGTTTTCCAGTACCGAGCATTGCGGCAGCAAATAGTGGTCCTGAAAGACGAAGCCGATATGCCGATTGCGAAAGTCGGCCAATTCGCGCTCCCGCAGGGTGAAAGGATCCCGACCCTCCAACCGCACCTCGCCACGCGTCGGCCGATCGAGCGTGCCGAGGATGTGCAACAAGGTGCTTTTGCCGGAGCCGGACGGCCCCATGATCGCCAAGGCCTCGCCGCACTCCATCTCTAGCGTCACATCGCGCAACACAGTTAGGACGCCGCTGCGGGTCGGATAATCCTTGGCGAGATGTTGGACGTGGAGAGACATCAATGGCACATCACAAGGTCCACGAAGACGGAGCTACAGGACGGTAAGAATCAGTGTAGGCAGCGCCGCCTCTCCTTGCCAGCCCACCGTATCAGCAAAGGCAGCAGCTGTTGCAGGGAGGTACAAGAAAAATCACGCCAGCAAGCGTGCGATGGCGGCGGCGGGATCCGGGGCGACCTCGAACGGAGCGTCCACGGCGCCGCCGGTGCTAATCATCTTCGTCGTCAGGAACAGGACTTCGATGTCGCCGCTCAGGCCGCAAATAATCAGCCGGCCGCCGATGCCGAGCAATTGACGTCGCAAGCTCAAGAGCGGCCAAAAGGCAACGCTGGATAAATAGCGGACATGCTGCAAATCGACGACGACACGGTTGATCCCTGCTTTCTCAAAGGCCAACTGCATCTCCTCGCGTAGTTGCTGAGCAGTTTCCTCACCCTGAATGCGTGCCTGAACGATAGTCAAGACGAGGACGCCTTGATCTACGGAACTGTGTAGAAGCGGACCAGTGGAGGACATGAGACGCTCGGGATTTCGGGTAAAGATCAATTCTGTAAACAGCGTAACGCAAAAGGGCATCCGAGACAAGCGGCATCCCGTTCGGTCCGCGTTGAGGATCCGCAACTTATTCCAAGCCGAAGTTGTGGGCAACGGGTCGGGACCATCGGATTTATCCGTATTTACGGCGAAACGTGCGCATCGAGCGAGCCAAGTGGGGAGTATGGACCGTTTTCCTCTTCGGATTTCATAATCCTGCGGCTGACCGAGCAGCATCTCATGGCACTCTCTGCAAGGGATATACGTGTCTGTCCGGCCAACGACCGTCCCGCCTACCGGAAGAGGATAAAGTGGCCACTCTTATCCACCACCCCTGCAACGCCGGTTCCAGCACTCTTGGCGGAACCGACGGATCCCAAAGTTTGGCCCTTGGCGTCGTAGAGCTGCCACTTCACCCTGTCGTCTTGCCTCCAGGCAACCAACGTACTTCCATTGGGTGCGTTCAAGGCCACCATGCCGGTACGCATCCCAGATTTGCCCGGTGTCTTGATCTCTCCGGGCGGCAGGAGGTTGCCCTTGGAGTCAAGTCGAGCAAAATAGATTTCGCTCCTGGTAGGCCAAACCGCCGTGAACCCACCTCCGTTCCGAGAAATGGCGTAATAGGTCATCGGGCACGCATCAATCTTCCATAAAGTTGCGCTGATGCGATTCCGTGACACTTGGCTACGGCCCTCATCCCATAAGACTATATACATATCTCGCTCATTGTTCGTTTCTTCCCGATACAGCACGGCAAGCTTCCCATCGGCTCCGAAAACTGCACTGGTAGTGCAACAGTTGCAGGGATCATAAGACGGGTCAATTTCCACCCGTGGGCCGAACGTCTTTCCTCCGTCGTGGGAGACGTTGGCGTAGAGTTTGCCCGATAGCCAGCACGCGGCAACATTCCCCTTATCGTCGGCTGCCAACGAGAAGCCTTCGCTCGGAGTGTTGTTGATGTTCCGCACTGGTGCAAAGACTTTCGCGCCAGGGTCGAGGTGCGTATAGTAGAAGCCCCACTCTTTTTCAGGCAGTTTCAATTTCCAGGCATTCGTACCCATTGCCACATGGACACGATTGCCCTTGCCCACGGCCATGTCCCAGCCTTCAAACTCCAGACCCGGCTTTCGTGACCGTTCGTCAACAACCGGGATGGGCGCCTCAAAGGTCTTCCCATTATTCGAGGACTTTGCATACTTTGGACCGTTCGCTGAGTTGTAGAGAAGGTGAATGGTTCCTTCCGTATCGGCTCTCGCCGCCACAGGTCGGCCGCCTTCGGGAACAGGAACGGTTGTCACAGAGTTGATCACATCATCGCTTCCGCTGTCCACCGAACTCTTTTCCGCAAGAGCGACTCGAATCGGCTCAGACTGCTTCGAAGGTTTATTGGAATCTCCGGGGCCAGCCTGCTGAGGCGAACAGCCCGCCAGGACACAAAGGAAACACAACCACATGATGCGCTTCATGAATGTACTCGCTACCAATCTCGGTTGTTAATCGTTGTTTTGTACTTTCAATCCCAAAGGTTGTTTCTCTCGTCCTAATTGCTCTCTCGTTTGTGGACTGGCAGATAGAGTCCAGAGTCCGGTTCGGTGTCGAATTTGGCGAGCCCTATCTTTCTCGCCAAGGCAACGAAACCCAAGAAACGGCCGTCTACTGCTATGACTCCGAAAGGCCATTCTACGGCGAAACCTCCCTCTCGTCTATCGCTCAGCCCTCGATCCCTCGCCATATGCTCGTCACTCTCGACACGTGAGCAGAACGCTGGCGAGGGGAGCATGCCCACCCATTTGTGGAAGCGATTACGGCCCTGATTCCGGCCTGTAAGCCAGGGCAAACGCATTTAATTTTTATCCATATTACGACTCCTGTTGGAGAACATCTTCCACAAAGCCGACATCCAGAGTTGCCTGATAACGCTTGGTCCTCATGCTCCCCTTGCTTGAATGTCATTTGAGCAGGGCTAATGCCAACCGCCACAACAGCGCGAAATTCTCCGCACCATGACACTTCTGAATTCGGCAATAACGCCCACAGTAGAACTAAATAACTCCACGTGGTAGCGACCGTGGTTGATGTCGCAGCGTACTTTGTGACACTGCGGTCTTTCAGGTTCCGGAGCATTGGCGCAAGGTTCGGGACGACCTGAAGCGTTGGGGTCATTGCATCGGCCTGTCCTTTCTGCCGCCCTATGCTCCGGCGGCTAA
>JAJPHU010000343.1 GCA_021325115.1 Planctomycetota bacterium
AATTCCGCTAACAGCGGCGCGGCGCCGAAGAATAGTTCCCCTTCCAGGGAGAAAATAGCCAGGTTGCCGCACCGGGGATCGCTCGGCAGACGCTCGCGCACCACACGATCGGGACCGATGACCATTTCAGCGACTTGCAAGCGTGCAGCCCGCGGCACGAACAACAGAAACGACAAGCACACACCGATGAGGATGGACAAGTCGATGCTGATGAACATGGCCGCGAAGGCAGTGCTAAGAGCGATGATGGCATCGTAGCGCGTGGCACGTAAACAATAGAGCAAGCGTGATTTATCGATCAAGCGGTATCCGGTGACGATGAGCAAGGCAGCGAGGGCCGGCTTGGGGACAAAGCGGGTCAGCGGAGCCAACGCCAGAAGGGCGGCGGCGACAATGAGGGCAGCCATGACGCCGGCCCAACGACTGACGGCCCCGGCCTGATAATTCAGGTTCGAACGCGTCAACGAGCCGGAGCCGGGCATGCACTGAAAGAACGCGCCGGCGAGATTCGCCAAGCCCTGGGCCAAGCACTCGCGGTTGAAGTCGAGCCGTTGCCGGGTGCGTGCAGCGATGGACTTGGATACGGCCACCGCTTCCAACAGACCCAGCACGGCGATGGTTATGGCGCCGCCGCTCAGCGAGCGCACCCACTCGAGACGCCACACCGGCGGAAGCACGGGCCTGGGCAAGCCGCTCGGCATCTCCAGCGTTTCGCCGTGGGGCTGCCAACCCAGCAGCGGCGCGGCAAACGAAGCCAAAATCAGAGCGACCAACAAATCGGGAAACGGCGTGGAGAGCCGGCGCTTGAGCCAGCGTAACGGCATCAGCACGAGCAGAGTCCCCACGCCGACGTAGGCCGAAGGAAGATCGATTGGCCCTCCGGCGCGGAAAGTCATCCACAGACGATGCAGGAAGGGATTATGACCATCGCCTTGTCTGGTCAGCCCCATGACATCAGGGATTTGCCCCAAGGCGATGAGAACGCCCGCCCCGGCCATGAACCCTAACAACACCGATTCGGAAACGTAGCGCGTCAAATCACCGAGCTTGAAGAGAGCGATGATGAGCTGAATCACCCCTACCAGAAAGACGATCAAGTACATTCCTTGAAGAGTCTGCAACAGCGGATCGTGCCCGTCGCCAAGGGGAAGGCTGGCCAAGGCGCCAAAGAGGACCAGGGACAACGCGTTGGTTGGTCCGCTGATGAGCTGGGCCGACGAGCCGAACAGCGAGGCCAGGGCGGTGACGACGAAGCCGGTGTACAGCCCGTATTGCGGCGGCAAGCCGGCGATGTGCGCATAGGCCATCTCCTGCGGCACGGCGACGGCTGACACGGTTAGCGCCGCGATGAGATCGCGGCGAAGGTTCATCGAATCTATCGGTAATCGTATCTTCATCCGTGTTCTCGTACCACCTGTCTGAGCCGCGCACGCAGCACAGCGGAGTAAGCGGTTGGTACCGCGGCTTACTCCGCTGTGCTGCGTGTGCGGCTCGGAAAAACAATGTTTATGCGGGCAGGGGCCGCTCCAACAACGCTCGCACCACTTCCACGGTACGCTCGATAGCCGCGTCGAGCAAAGCGCGTCCCTTGTCGGCGTTGGCGCGCTCCGGATAGCCGACGCAGCCGTGATCGGTCTTTTGCCACATATCATCGGCCAAGAACAGGCCGCGTAAGGCCGGGTCATCGCGGGGCGGATCATCACGGATGGCCTCGAGTTGGACCAGTTCCGGCCGCAACGCCAGCATCATCGAGGTCTCGAATTCGCAAGCATGGCCCATCGCTTTCCGCGGCCCCTCAGCCAAAGCAGCCAACTCCTTCTCCGCCAATTCCCAGTAAGACGCGGCCGAGAGAATGTGGTGGCGGAAGCGCGGCTGCAAGCGGCGAAGGGCCAGATGCATGGTATCGATGTTGCCACCGTGGCCATTGAGCACGAGGATGCGCTGATAACCATCTTCCAGCAGCGGCGTAAGCAAATCGCACAACATGTGAACATGAGTATCCACTTCTGCCGACAGCGTGGCGCCGAAGCGCAGATGATGCGACGACGCGCCGAGCCACAGTGCCGGCAGCAGCAGTACTTGCTCCGGCAAGCGGCGCTCCACACCCTCGGCTACGCCGTTGACCAGCACAGTATCGGTAATAGTCGGCAGATGCCGGCTATGCTGCTCACAAGCGGCGATCGGCGCAAGTACAACAGTGCGATCGCGCGGCACCTCGTGCAGCTGCGGAAACGTCATTTCGTGGAATTTCACACCCTATCCTCCCATCTGGTTCGGCCCGCGTTGCAGGATTCAGAGATATGATTGCATCTGCGTTTAGTGAACTCAAGGACAACTCGCTCGATAGGGGCAAACGGGTGCAGAATTCTTCTTAGAGGTGGCAATAGAACGCGACTGCGGAAGTTTCAGCCAAAGTTGGGAGCTTTGGCTACGAAACTCTTGTAGCCAAAACAAAACTCCCAACTTTGGTCCCTTCGCTTAGGGCTAACGGACTTTTCCCTCCCCCTTTGTGGGGGAGGAGGTTTGGTCCGCTAGCTCTTACCCTCTGGCTCGGATAAAGACGCGGTATCGGATACAGCGCGGGCCTCGCGCTCAGGTGCCCTGTTCCCAGCCGCTCATGTACTTGCGCTGCTGCGAGGTTAGTTCGTCGATGCGAATGCCCATCGATTCCAGTTTGTGGCGAGCCACAAATTCTTCGACCTCGGCCGGTACAGTATGCACGGCCGGTTTCAGCTTGCCTTTGTTGCGGATGCAATACTCGGTGGCCAAGGCTTGGGTAGCGAAGCTCATGTCCATGACGCTGGGCGGATGGCCCTCGGCGGCGGCCAAGTTGACCAACCGGCCCTGGCCGAGAAGGTAAATTCGTGCTCCTGTCTTGAGTTTGTACTCATCGACGTTGGGCCGCACATTAGGCGTCACGCTGTCACATTCACTGCGCAAGGCCGGAATGTCAATTTCCACGTCGAAATGTCCGCTATTACAGACAAGAGCACCGTCTTTCATCTTCAGGAAATGCTCGCGGCGGATGATGTGGGCATTGCCGGTGACGGTGATGAACACATCACCGATGGCCGCAGCCTCCAGGAGCGGCATCACCTGGAAACCGTCCATCGCCGCTTCGAGGGCACGGATCGGATCGACCTCGGTGACGATGACATTGCTGCCCAAGCCGCGCGCCCGCAGGGCCACGCCCTTGCCGCACCAACCGTAGCCGCACACCACCACCTTACGTCCGGCCAAGAGCACGTTCGTCGCCCGGATGATGCCGTCGATAGTACTTTGGCCGGTGCCGTAGCGATTGTCGAAAAAGTGCTTGGTCTGGGCGTCGTTGACGGCAATGACGGGGAAACGCAGCACGCCATCGCGCTCCATAGCGCGGAGGCGGTTGACGCCGGTGGTCGTCTCTTCCATGCTTCCGGCAATCTGGCTGATAAGCCGCTGCCGTTCGGCGGCAGGCAGCTTTTGTGCCCAGGCCCGCACCTGCGGATGCACGTCATCCAACCGTTCCAGGGCTACGAAAATCATGGCCGACACCAGATCGGCGCCGTCGTCCATCGTAACATGCGGCTCATGGGCCAAAGCGGCGACGATATGCTTGTAATAGGTGTCGTTGTCTTCGCCGCGGATGGCATAGACCGCAATGCCGAAGTCCTGCACCAGACTGGCGGCAACATCATCCTGTGTGCTAAGCGGATTGGAAGCGATCAGCACCACGTCGGCGCCGCCGGCTTGCAGCGTGCGGACGAGATTGGCCGTCTCGCAGGTGACGTGCAGACACGCCGACATGCGTAAGCCGGCCAGCGGTTTCTCCTTGGCGAAGCGCTCACGGATGCGCGCCAGCACCGGCATATCGCCGTCGGCCCAGAGAATGCGTTTCTTACCCTGCGGGGCCAGTTTCAGATCTTTGACATCGCAAGGCGATTTGGTCGCTGAAGTCATGATTACTCCATTGGAACAAGGGTTTAGGGTTCGGGGTTTAGGGGAGCGATTTTTCTCTTTGCCCCTAAACTCTAAACCCCCGCTTTTTCTAAGGATCACGAATTGTTGTTCAAGATGGGAAAGAAGGTCAAGGCGAACTTGGCGGCGCTTCGCCCTTGGTTCGGCTTTGATACTCCGCCAATGCTTTCTGCGCCGGAGCATAGTGCGGATCGAGATGCAGGGCACTCTGGAGCCAGCGCACGCCTTCTTCGTATTGGCCGCTGCGTAAGAGAATTTGACCGAGTGTACAGTGCAAAGCTGGATCGGTGGGCCGCTTGGCGATCTCGTGGGTGACAATCTCATGGAAACGCGCCGTGTCTTTTTCCAATTGCTGAAGCTGGCGGCGCTGCTGTCGCGCCTCCTCTTCTTGTCCCATTTGCTCCAGGCAGAGGGTCAGGCTGTAGTGGGCGCGGTGATCTAACGGATTGCTGTCCAGCGCCTGGCGCAGGTAAGCTTCTGCCTCGGTCCATTGCCGGTTTTTGATGGCCAATTGGCCGCGCAGCGACAGGGCCGGCCCGAACTGCGGCTGCTGGGCCAATACCTCATCCAGCAGACGCTCCGCTTCGGCGATTTCGCCCAGACCCTCCAGGCATTCGGCCAGACCTACCTGCACGCGCAAATTGTCCGGATAGCGTTGCAAGAGATGCTGGAACTGTTTGGCGGCTTCGGCGTAATTTTTGTCCAGCAGCAAGGCCACCGCTAATCCCTGGCGTGCCTCTTCGTGATCGGCATCCAGCTCGACGGCGCGGCGGTAGCTGACTACTGCATCAGACGAAACATGGAGGTAATCCAGATTGAGGAGCCCTTCGAGATAGAACACCTGTGGATTGTTCGGCTGCAATTGCTTCCAGTAGTCCAGACACATGCGGGCCTGCCCTAGCCGATATTGCCGCAAATAGCCGTGTGTCAGCGCTTCCATCAAGAGGGGCGCGTCAAAGCGACCCTTTTCAATACCGTCCCAACACTGTTGGGAGACCTCGTCTACCCGGCATTCGGCGGCCAGCAAGAGCTGCTCAAACGTGTGGGCCTCATCGCGGCCCCGGACTTCCCGATAGATGTGGAGCAAGCGTTCGGCATCGCCATAGACTTGGGCGCGGCGGGCGGCGCGGGCAGCCAACAATAACGTCTCAGGGTCACGCGGCCAAATGTCACGGCAGATGAGCAGATGATAAACGGCCTGGGAAGTATGATAACGCTGCATCTCGACGCGAGCGGCGCGACGGTGATACCAGGCCCGCACATGAGGATGAATGAGAATCCCTGCGCCCGTTGCCAAACCCAAGAGAAGGAGAAGAAACCACCAGCGGCGCACGAGCCGGAAGCGTAAGCAACCGACTTTGCCGCCGCTTACGCTTCTGGCTCGTTCAGGAGCGGTAGGAGAGGCGCTCATAGCGATACCTCGCGCCGTACTAGGGGTTGTCCGATAGCTCAATGTCATGGGTTTGCGAACCCGACTTCACCGTGTAGGTCAGACCGGAGGTGTCGGGAGAACGATACTTATCGGGCAAAGGCACGTACGTACCGGTTATGGCCGGGGCTGCTGACTTTTGGCCTTCGACTTTGACGCCGGGAGCAGGCTCCATCCCCATCCGCCTGCGCATGTCCTGCGCCGACTCGTGGGGTCTTGCCAACATACTATTGTCCACAGCGATCCGCACTTCCCCGACGAGGGGCCGGACCTTGTAATTGCCCTCGGGATCGATGACACCGTTAAACCCATAGCCCTGAGGCGTCATAAAGGTTACCTGACCGCCCGGCAGCGGCTTACCTTTGTAAGTTACCTTGCCGGAGACCTCTCCCTCACGCCCCAGCCCGGAACGACTGCATCCACTCAGGAGCAAGCCGAAGCCGAGGAGAAGCGTCCCAGTCAATAAACGTGTAAGCATATCATCATCCTTTATTAGCGCTTCGAGAACAGACGAGCGGGTCGTGTTAACGTCCCCGGTGAGCGCTCACCGGGACGTTAACACGACCCGCTCGCCGGGGATTTTCGATTCATTCGTTACCAATCCGAACCAAGAGGTATTCCATCCTGGGGATTGCAAGCGTAAAACCAGGTTACGCCGCTGATGCCCTGGGCAACCGGGCGAACGCTGCCATCGCCCAAGGCACAGTTGACGACGCCGGTGTGCGGCGATGTCGCCCGGCACAGACACTGGCTAAAGCCATTGGACCAGGTGTTGCTCAAACAATAGGAGACCGGTGGCGCGAACAGCGGCAGAACACCAGGACCATAAGCAGCAGTAACGGTGCCGCAATCGGAGTTCGACCCCGGAGGTGCCTGGAACGCCGGATAATCCGAAAACCACAGGTTCGTTTCTCCGCTGGGAAACTGCGGCTGGGCGCCAGCGTATGTTTCGCTGAAGAAGATCGTATTCGATGTGCCGTCGCTGATGGAAGCCGGAAAAGTTGAGCGGGGCCACTTGTATGCGCCGCCGAGGAGTCTTGGCCAGTCCATTTTGAAGATCATGCCATTGTAGTTATAGCTGCCCACGGCCCCGAGCCAGACGCCGGGATTGCCATTGTTGGAGGTAGGGTCCGCGGGACAAAGGTAGATCTTGACAGGAATCTCGGTCAACCAGCCGTTGAAGCCATCTGGTCCCTTGATTACGTTGCCATTCTCGCAATCGTAAGCGCCATTGGGACGCACGGAGATTTTATACAGGTTTTGTTGCTCAATGAAGGGCAGCAAATGAAAAAAGCAGCCGCCAAAACCATTGCCGGGTTGGAGTGTTGGGGGAGTAGCTGTGGGGCCATCGTTTTGGCCCGGTATAGGATAGCTGCCGTAGCTAGGCGGCAGCAGATTGTTGAAGGTACCAGAGCAGTTATGGAGCGAAAGCGACAGCTGTTTGAGGTTATTTTGGCACTGGGCGCGGGCGGCGGCATCCCGCACTTTCTGAACAGCTGGCAGCAGCAGACCAATGAGAATGGCGATGATGGCGATCACCACCAACAGCTCAATCAGCGTGAAGCCGCCTGATCGGCCCTTGGATGCCTCACCACACCGAACCTTCCACAAAAACCTTGCCATGAACGGTTCCCCCTTTCAGGAGTATGAGGAAAAAGACACCAGGTAAATCTCCAATCAGGACAACCTCCCGTGCTTACTAACAATCTTTGCCAGTATAAGGAGGGCATTCCCGAATCTTTCACCATCAAACACATTCCACAACGAAGCAAAGAGCTAAAATTTTATTTTGATCTGCCTTCCCGGTTTTGTCAAGAAAAAAAAGAATATTTCATTAAAATATGAAAAATATCGCTAAAACATCCTGGTAAGCAAACGTGAACGATATATCTTATGCAGACCGAAGCTGTGCCCTGGATGGTTGCTCGTTTTTTTCCTGTTCAGAGGCCCGCTGCGGCGTCGCGGGCATTGGCGATAAAGCGACGCATCTTCTCGGCATCTTTACAACCGGGAGCGATCTCGACTCCACTGGCCACATCGACGCCGTAAGGACGCACGATACGGATCGCTTCGGCCACATTGTCCGGTGTCAGTCCGCCGGCCAAGATGATCGGCACACCCGGCTGAAACGAGGCCAACAAATGCCAGGGTGCTGTCCGGCCGGTGCCGCCGTGTTGGCCGGGCGCATGGCCGTCCA
>JAJPHU010000034.1 GCA_021325115.1 Planctomycetota bacterium
GCATGGTCTGCCGCGTCACCAACTCCCCAGCGAGCGCCACATCTCGCCAAAGCGCTATTCCTATTTCCGATCTCTCGTATCGGTCCATGGAACGATCAACGACTCGATGGCATAACAGCCGGGGCATGTTCCCTCCATCCGAAATTTCGGCAAGCTGGCCGCGTGCCTTACGAGGCTTCTCATTAATCCTTATCCGTTTGAGGCACACAGCGCAGTCACGATACGGAGAGCGTCCGCAGCGTTCCCCAGGCTGAGCATCCGGTAGGCTTCGGCAATTCTCTCGCACAAATGCGGCGTAAACGGTACGGCCGCTCTGGGCGGCGGCGGATCGGGAATAAGGCGAGCGATAATGGCGGCGCCCAGTTCCGCCAATCCCGCCCCCGTCAGGGCCGACACACGCACGACATCAGGCGTGGAGGGCGCAGCCCAAGCCAGCGGTAGATCACTTTTATTGAGGACATATTGCACAGCGGCAAGCGGTTCGCTGGGCCAAACCGGCGGCGCGGAGCTATCGAGCAGCCACAAACAGAGATCGGCGGCGGCAGCCATCGCCCGCGCTCGACGAATGCCCTGTTCTTCCAGCGCTTCTGCCTCCGTTCGTTGCCCTGCCGTGTCGGCCAACTCGATCAACCAGCCATCCAGTGCCAGCCGCGCGGTAACAACATCGCGCGTTGTGCCCGGCGTCGCGGCCACGATGCTGCGTTGATAGCCGGCCAGCGCATTGACCAAGCTGCTCTTGCCGACGTTAGGGGCGCCGGCGACCACCACACGCCACGGCTGCGTCAAGTGCCGGCCTACCGGCGCATAGCGTGCCAGTTGCCTCAATCCTTCCTCGGCCTCGGCTGTCTTGCCGCACTCCAGAGCTTGTTGGATTGCCTCAAGCGCTCGGTTGAGCGCTCCTTGTTGTTGATCCAGGAGAATGCCTGCTGTGCGCGGCGTCGTTGCTTGAGCCAGTGCCAGCGCTGCTTGTGCACTCAGCGTGTTCGCACTCGTTTTCCGCAGGAAATCTTCCCAGCTGCACAGCTGCAAACCCTGCTCACGAAATAGCTCGATCAGAAAGCGCACGACTTCGCGTCCGCCGTGACCATGCACTTCCAGCCACGGCACTGGCTCGATTTGTTTGACCGCGACCACAACCTCGTCGGCTACATCGTTACCGATCCGGCCCAGCCAGAAGCGCCCGCTTGCCCCCACTCCGCCTCCCCCTAATTTGGGAGGGGGAGGAGTAGGGGGCAACTCCCCACCCGCGCGGCGGCGAAATAGCTTGCGTAGCGCCTCCCAGGCCCGCGGGCCGTACAGTCCCAAAGTGGCCAGGGCCGATTGCCCCGGCGGCGTCAAACAGGCGATCCAGGTCGGCTTTTCCGGGACGTTCACGGCAGTGCCTCCGCGCTCAAACGAATGCCTTCGAGCGTCATTTCCGGCCAGAACTGTGCTTCCGGGAGGGCCGAGTGTAGCCGCCAGCCATCGCCCCCGGTGAGGAATACTTCTATAGTCGATCGATAAAGGGAACGATATTCACGCAGCAGCGCAGCAATACCACCGGCTGCAGCCCAGAAGATGCCCAATTCCATCGCGGCAGGTGTATCGGTTCCCGGCACGACCGGTTGTTTATCGGGTGGCGGAAGAAGCGGCAGCAAAGCCGTATAATCGTGCAGCGCCTGGGCCATCAAGCGCATTCCGGGCAGGATGGCCCCTCCGGCGAATGCTCCGCGGCCATCGATAAGATCTACGGTGACAGCCGAACCGGCATCGATCACCACGGCCGGAACACCAGCCGTCCGCCGGCTGTTGGCCGCTACCGCGTCGAGAAGACGATCCACGCCGACATGATCCGGCCGCGCTACCAAGACGCGCAGCGGCAAATCCTTGGGATCATCCAGCAGCCGCACGTGCTGGCCTCTTTGACGCAGCCACGCGATGAATTGATCACGCTGCCCCGGATGTACTCCGGTGACAACCCATGAATCGTGCGCGTCTGGCCACAACTCCAGCTGTTGCATCCAGGCCGCCGGTTCGTCGAGCGGCAGCGAGCAGGTTTCGCGCACGGCCTGGGGGCCGCACAGGCCCCATTTGATGCGGCTGTTGCCCACATCGACGACGACGTTTGGCCTCATGACGCCACCTCGACCGGAGTCGACTGGAATTGCTCAACCACGGTACGCACCAGATCTGCCAATCCCTGCCCCGTCACCGCCGAAATCGCCAGCACCGGCTGCCCCAACTCTTCTTCCAGCCGCCGCCGTACTTCCGCGCTGCCGGTCAACTCCGCTTTGCTCACCGCCACAATCTCCGGCTTGTTCGCCAGGGCGTGGCCATGCAATTCCAACTCGCGACGAATAGTGCGGTAGTTCTGCACCGGATCCCTGCCGTCCGGCGGCAGCGGCTCGACCAAATGCACCAGAACGCGCGTCCGCTCAACATGACGCAGAAACTCGTGGCCCAGACCGACGCCCTGATGCGCTCCCTCGATCAACCCTGGCAGATCGGCCAGCACGAACGCTCGTTCACCGCCGATCGTCACCAGGCCGAGATTAGGATGTTTGGTCGTGAACGGATAATCGGCAATTTCCGGATGCGCCTGCGACAAGCGGCTCAACAGCGTGGATTTGCCAGCGTTGGGCAAACCGATCAGCCCAACATCGGCGATGACTTTCAGCTCCAGCACGATCCAGCGTTCCTCTCCCGGCGTACCGGGCTGCGTCTGGCGGGGAGCGCGATTGGTTGCCGTCGCAAACGCTTTGTTGCCGCGTCCGCCGCGTCCGCCGTGGGCCACCGTCACCTGCTCACCGGCTTGCTTGAGATCGCGCAACAGATGGCCGCGGTCTCGGTCGTAAACCAGTGTGCCCGGTGGCACCGCGATAACCAGATCCGGAGCACGGCGACCATGACAATTATCCGGACCGCCGCGCCCGCCCGCCCGGGCACGCCAGTGCTTGCGATGGACAATCTCGGCCAGGCTATCGGTGCCGGCCACGGCACGGACGATGACAGCGCCGCCATCCCCGCCGTCGCCGCCGTCCGGTCCGCCTTTGGGCACGTATTTCTCGCGGCGAAAACTACAGCAGCCCGCGCCGCCATCGCCGCCCTTCACAAATATCGTTACACGATCGACAAACATGGATGATCCACTTGGAAATTCGCTATCGGGGAATGTCCCTCTTCCTGTATGATACACAGCCGTGAACAAGAGTGCATTTCCTCGTGCTTCCATACGGTTTACGTAATCGTGCCGTTCTACAGGTCTTGCTGCTAGCGTATCGACTATTGAGCCGTCGATTGGGACGACAAGGGCGACGCTCTCCACAACAATGGCAGGCGTTCCGCACGCGCAAGGACCACAAGCCGCCGCTGACCGTGTCCTGTACCTATGCAGAACCGGGAGAATATTGCATCGTGGCCCCGGTGGTCGACATTCTGGGCAACGCTGTCACCAAGACGATGAAAGTCCAAATTAGCCACAGAGGAACACATCTAAATTAGCCATAGAGAAACATAGATAAGACAAAAAAAGTCTATTTGTTTTTTCATCTGTGTTATCTGTGTTCTTCTATAGCTAATGTTGAGAGTTGACTCTGAAGGCACACAAGAAAAAGACCGACGGGGCAAGATGTGAAACTGTTGCGACAAGACGACTTCACTCGCTACTGTATCAAGATGGCCACCGGCAGCGTCAAAACCAAAGGGATGGCCCTGGCCATCGCCTGATAGTATTTCACTAAACGCCCTTAACCTTTCGCCTCATGGACATATGAATCAATCATCTCCTCAGAATACATTGATGCGCCGTCGCCGGACAAAAATCGTCGCCACCGTCGGACCGGCCTGCCGCGCTCCGGCCATGTTGGAAGGCCTTCTCCGCGCCGGTGTTAACGTCTTTCGCCTCAATTTGTCGCATGGCGATCACGACAGTCATCGCGCCGATTTCGCCACCATCCAGATAGTATCGGCCGCTATCGGCGAACCTGTGGCCGTCCTCGCCGATCTGTGTGGGCCAAAAATCCGTGTCGGCTGCTTCGCCGGTGGAAGCATTGTGCTGAAAACGGGACAGAAAGTGACGGTGACGACGCGCAACGTCTTGGGCGGACCAGGGCTGATTCCCTCGCAATATGCGGCCCTCGCCGAGGATGTGCGGCCCGGTGATCGCATTCTACTCGACGACGGCATGTTGGAGCTACATGTCGATGCGGTGGCCGGCAGCGATATTTCTTGCACCGTGACGGCTGGCGGCATATTGAAGGATCGTAAGGGCATGAACTTGCCTGGCGTGATGGTGTCGTCGCCGGCTCTGACGGACAAGGACCGCGAAGACGCACACTTTGCCCTCGAACTCGGCGTCGATTTTCTTGCCCTGTCGTTCGTGCGTCGGCCTGCCGATGTGACTGATCTCAAGGCGTTGATCGAGGCTGCTGGCGCTACCACGCCGGTCATCGCCAAGATCGAGAAGCCCGAAGCCCTCGACGCCATCGACGAAATTCTCGACGTTGCCGACGGGCTGATGGTAGCGCGCGGCGATCTTGGCGTCGAGCTGGCGCCCGAGGCAGTGCCGATTGTACAGCAGGATTTGATCGAACGTGCCCGCCGTCGGCACAAGCCGATCATCGTGGCCACGCAAATGCTTGAATCAATGGTTCAACATCCCCGTCCTACTCGCGCCGAAGTCTCCGATGTATCGCATGCCGTTTTCGCCGGTGCCGATGCCGTCATGCTGTCAGCGGAGACAGCGTCGGGAGCGTATCCGATCAAAGCCGTGGACATGATGGATCGCGTGGCGCGGCGAGTTGAGGGCTGGCAGTGGATCGAGGGCGCTTTCCGTTCACTGACCGAGGGCGAGCGTGAACTTCCGCCTCCTTTGCCGCTACGCGAGGCGGTGGCTCGTTCAACAGCCCAGCTGTCGCGCGATTTGCGAGTGCGGGCGATCGTGGTACGAACGAAGTATGGCACCTCTGCCGAAGTTGTTGCCGCCACCCGACCCTCGGCACCGATTGTCGCACTGACGATGGATCCGTGCGTCTATCGACGCATGAATCTACTCTGGGGCGTCCTCCCACGCCGAATCGACGCCGCTGAGTTCGACCGCCCTCAAGAGGCAGCCCGGCGGCATGTGCGCGAATTAAACTTGGCCGAGAAAGGCCAGACGATCTTACTGCTGACAGGCTTCGGTATCGGCGAGCCGATGATTACTGTGTTGCCGATCTGAGCAGTGTCAGATCGCGACGACAATCGTCAGCGATCCTGTCTGCGGATCTTCCGTCATTTCTTTGATTTGCCCCATCTGAGCGGCCTTGCGTTTGAGTGCTTCGACCGTCACGCGATGAACGACCTGATCTAGCTCTTGTCGCACGTCGCCTAGCTCGCCTTCGAGACGATCGGTCACTTTCGTCTGCAAGCTGGCGGCCTTTTCGCTGACTTTTCGCTCGATGTCTTTGTCTAGCTGTTTTTGGAGGTTCTCGCGCACAACCTTGGCGTGTGGGCCGGCATCATCGTAAGCGCGATCGCTGCGCTCGGCCTGGATGGTAGTTTCTTCGGACGCCTCGGCGGCGACGGTCACGGTTGCTGTGGCGGTCTCCACCGTGACGGTGATGCCGTTTTGCGTGCGACTCAGGCGCATGCCGTCGCGCCGGAAACCGCGCCGCGCCAACTCCTCGGCGAGAAGCCCGGCCATCTGCTCGGGCGGCAATACTTCGAGGATCTCTAGCTGCGTGCGGACGTGATCCTCGGCACGGATGATGCAATTCTGGGTCTGGCGAACACAGACACGATAGGCTCGACTCATGATTGGTTTCCTGTGCGGATGTCTGCGCTGCGGCCGTAAGGGAGCACAAGAAGCAACTTCTCTCATTACGGCCACAGCCCGGCTCTACGATTATCGCATGAGATCCAGTTGTTGTACGATGGTACGAGCACGCTCGATCAAGCGATCGCCTTGCACTTGTTCCCAATCTGCTTTCCACAACTGGCTGGCGGCATAGCCTTCCTCGAAGTAGCCGACGCCGCGTGCTCGCCGTTCCCAAATCTGCAGGCGGTTCAACGTTCGCAAGAAAATCGTCGCCGCCTGGTAAGCGGCGGCGCGGTCGGCGACACGCTGGCCAGTCAGGTTCAGCTGAGCCGTCCACATGCCGGCGTGCGCGTGCGGCCCCAGGAGCACCGCTGCGGCCTGTAACAAAAAACGCGCCAGATCCATCCGCCCAGCTTGCTCGAGGGCATCAAGAAATGCCGTCAACACACGCTCCTGGGCCAGACCAAGCGCACGCATAGTCTGCGGGTCGGTGAGGCGCTCCTTGTGGCTCTCAACCTCGATCCAGCGGCGAGCGAGGTCCGGCTGCAAGGCTTCCAA
>JAJPHU010000108.1 GCA_021325115.1 Planctomycetota bacterium
ATGCCTAGCCCAGGTCCCGGCAACGCCTTGGCCCAGCCGCCCCAGCCGAAGGTCAAATCTTCCGTCGCCAGCGCTTCATGGACCAGATGACGATCGTAGGAGCCTTCCAGATAGCGCAGGCCGGCGACGCTGGCAGCGAAGTGCCGGCCCGCCGCCGACAATACCGCCGTTTCACCGACCTGGCAGCCAAGTTGGCAACCCAAGCCGTGTTGCTTGGCAAACTGCGCCAGACGCAGCGATGGAATGAACCCACCGCATTTCGAGAGACGAATATTAAACAGATCACAAAATTGTCCTTCGATGGCGCGTTCGGCGTCGTAGCGGCTGCACAGTGATTCATCGAGCATGATCGGCGTCCGCACCTGTCGGCGAACGTCGCGGAGGATGGCGGCGTCGGCGTGCGGCAAAGGCTGCTCGACAGCGCTGATGCCGAACGGCTCCAGCTCACGAATGCGCTCGACCACGTTGCCCGGCGTCCATGCCTCGTTGGCGTCGAGCCGAATGTCCATGTTGCGTCCACCCCAGCGGCGCATCATGGCCAGGCGGCGGCGATCGTCGTAACCCTCCATGCCGACTTTGATTTTGACTTGTTTGAAGCGATAGATGCGAAAGACAATGGCAGCCGTCAACGTTTTGAGGTTGCGCGCTGTGGTGATGGCTCCGCTGTAGCGGACGCGCGGCTGCGGCTGATAGATCTCCGGCGCCAACAGCCGCACCACCTCGGA
This sequence comes from Planctomycetota bacterium, assembly GCA_021325115.1. Lineage (GTDB taxonomy): Bacteria > Planctomycetota > Planctomycetia > Gemmatales > Gemmataceae > JAJPHU01. The sequence continues at coordinate 726 of JAJPHU010000108.1, forward strand.
AAGAGCGCGTCCGAAGTGTCGGCCATAAGCATCGAGAATCGCCAATTCCACCGCACAGCGCGCCGCGTTACCTTCGCAGCCACGCACATCACCCGGCACCGGCGCCAGCTGCAAGCGCTCAGCCAGGGCAACGGCCTGCTCGAAATCTCGGCAATCTTCTCGCTGACCAGCGAGATCGCTGCGCCGCAGCAGCTCAAACGCCGAGGCGATGGTCTCGCCCGTAACGTAATCGCGCGGCACCCCTTCGCCAAACCCCTCGCTACCGTCCTCCAACACGCAGCGAACCAACAGATTATCAGTCTCCGTGCGCGTGTGCGCGGCATGGCGAATGCGCCGGCGCAAGGGAATGCGGACTTGGTATGCGGTCAATGCGGCAATTTTCAAACGACTCCTCCTCTGTCCTGATTGGATACAGGATTCCTTCTTCTACCTATACTTAGAACGGATCAATTAGACACCAGCCCACTGCGCAAGCATGGCCGCAGTTCACTTGCGCGACAGGCTGATATTCAATTGATCCGTGTTGAATCTAACTCGCAACGATCCGCGCCAGTTCGCGTAAGTCAAGATTCCCACCCGACAGGATGCCGACGACGGTTTTGCCTGCCAGTTGTTCACGCAGGCGAAATGCCGCGGCGGTCGAGGCGGCGCCGGCGCCTTCGGCGAGGTTGTGCGTCACGCGCAGCAACAGAAGGATCGCCTCCCGTAATTCGTCGTCGCGGACAAGCACCATGTCTTGAACATAGCGACGCATGATTTCGAGCGTCATCTCCGCCGGCATGCGTGTGGCCATGCCTTCGGCGAAAGTGCGCGGCGTGTCGGTCTCGATGGGCCGGCCCTCCCGCCAGGACAACGTCACCGCCGGCGCCAGCTCGGACTGTACGCCAATGACCTGGGTTTTCGGATGCCGTGCCGCCGCGACCAGGGCCGTGCCGCAAATGCCGCTGCCCAGGCCGACCGGCACAAGGATAACGTCCGGTTGCGGCAGGTCGTCAAAAATTTCCAGAGCGTAGGTGCCGACACCGGCGATGAGGTCCGGCTCATTGGCCGAGTGGACGTAGCGCAGCCCCTCCTGGCGGCAAATGGATTCGCAGTGCAGCCGGGCCTCGTCGTAATCGCGGCCATGCTCGATCAGTTCGGCCCCCAGGGAACGCATGGCGGCAAGCTTGTCCGGATTGCTATTCGCCGGCACCACCAACACACAGCGGACGCCGAACAGCCGGCAAGCATAGGCCAGCGATTGTCCGTGGTTGCCTGTGGTGCAGCCGATGATACCGCGGCGTTTCTGTTCGTCGGAAAGCCGACTGACAAGATAGATGCCGCCGCGGACCTTGAATGCGGTTGTCGGCGTATGGTTCTCGTGTTTGAGGAAATAGCGGCACCCCAGCAAGCGCGACAGCGCCGGCCACTCATACAACGGCGTTGGTTTCAGGTAGGTATGGACCACTCTAGCAGCAGCGATTATGTCAGCATATGTAGGAATGTTCATGTCATTATTCCTTGGGCTGCTTGATCCATAACTGTAAGGCCGGTGCTGTGCGGGGATTGTAACCGTTTCGGGAGGCGGATATTGACCGTAATCGAAACCTGCCGCTGCAGGGCCGTAATGTCTTCGCTTGGCTGAAGAAGACGGTAGCTGCTGACCTCCACGGGCAAGCAGCACCATCGTTATTTGGTCGATCCTTTGTCTATCACTGCCCGCCGCGTCGTCATACCCCAATTGGATATGGCAGCAGGGACAGTCTGGGGGCTTGGCTGTCGGGCATAGGGATTATCCTCCGGTGGGATACCAATGATTCGGATGGTCTCCGCGGCCATCGTCCCGCCTTATTTGAGGATATTAAAACTCCGACCATCTTTCAGGCGGATTCGTACCGACTGGCATGGCTTCCACCGCAAATATTTACGTGCTTCTTCATAGGCCATAACGCTTCTTCCTCCTCAGGAACAGCCGCGAAGGAATTTTCCGAATTTCCAAGCGCGAAATCAATCCCGAAGATCGTTTCCTTCTTCAACCGCCTGTCGTAATTGACCGAACAAGCGCGCCAGATCGGCCGGCGAATGATGCGCATTCAATCCGCTGGGGTTGGGCAACAGCCAGATCTTCGCGTCGGCTAACTTTTCTGACTGAAGGCCAAGCACAGCGTGTGGCCTTTGGAAGGCGGTGCGATATGCTGTAATGCCCAGAAATGCGACGAATTGCGGGCGAAATTGGCGTACTTTATCCTCCAGGATCTGTGCGCCTTGACGCAACTCGTCCTCAGTCAGATCGTCGGCGCGGGCGCTGGCGCGGGCGACGATGTTCGTGATGCCGTAGCCGCGTGGCAGCAGTTCATGCTCCTCATACGGCGACAACAGGCGGTCGGTGAAGCCGGCCGCGTACAGCGCCGGCCAAAAGCGGTTACCGGGCCGGCCGAAGTGATGGCCGATCGCTGCCGTGTACAGGCCGGGATTGATGCCGCAGAAAAGAACCTTCAGGTTCGGAACAATCACATCTGGAAGCGTTTTTCCCACGGCAGCGGCGATCTCCGCACGCGTGGGTCGGCGATGGACCAGCATGGGGTTCTTCCTCCTACAACATTAGCGTAGGAGCGCAGAAAATTTGTACAATGGGAGGAACTTTCTTCGTCCAGGGGAGGCGGATCGTGACAACGGCCCTGTTGCTCATTGCCCACGGCAGCCGACAAGAAGAGGCTAACGCCGACCTCCTTTATGTCGCCGCCGGCTTGCGTACGCGGGGCTGGCCGATCGTCGAGGCCTCGTTTTTAGAACTGGCTGAGCCGGACATCGCCGCAGGCGGGGCGCGGTGCGTTGAACGAGGAGCCAACAAGGTCATTCTTGTGCCATACTTTCTCTCGGCGGGCGTTCATGTCCGCCGCGATCTGGCCGAGGCCCAGGCGAAACTGGCCGAACGTTTCCCGAGCGTCGATTTCCGCTTGGCCGAGCCGCTTGGCCAGCATCCGTTAATCTTGGAAGTGGTAGCAGAGAGAGTACGCGAGGCTAGCGAGCCGCAAGCGTAAGCGAAGGATTAGATAATGCGATTTGCCGAGTTCTACGCCGGTTCGACCGGGCCGCATATTTCCTTCGAGGTGTTTCCTCCCAAGACCGAGGCCGCGATGGAATCGCTGCGCCGCGTCTTGCCAGAGTTGATCGAGTTGGGGCCGAGTTACATGACTGTGACCTACGGCGCTCTCGGTTCTACGCGCGAGCGGACACTGGAGATTGCCGCGCTCATCAAGCGCGAATATCGTATGGAGTCGGCCTGTCATCTCACCTGTGTTGGCTCCAGCCGCGCTGACCTCGACCACCTTCTCGCTGACATCCGTCGGGCCGGCATCGAGAACATCGTCGCCCTGCGTGGCGACCCGCCCCGCGGCGAGACAGCCTTTGTGCCGCCGCCAGATGGCTACAGCCACGGTAATGAGTTGGTCGCCCATATCCGCCGCCGCTACGGTGCCGAATTCGGCCTGGCTGTAGCAGGCTATCCCGAAAAACACCTGGAATCGCCCGATCGCGATAGCGATTTGCGCTATTTCAAGAACAAAGTAGATGCCGGCGCCGACATCGCTATTACGCAACTGTTTTACGATAATGCCGATTTCTTTTCCTTCGTGGAAGCTGCCCGTGCCTTGGGGGTGACCCAACCGATCATTCCGGGCCTGTTGCCGATATTGTCGGCCAAGCAGGTGCGGCGCATCACATCGCTATGCGGCTCGAAAATTCCGCCGGCATTGCTGGCAGAGTTGGAAGCGGCCGGCGATGATGATGGCCAGGCCGAGGAAGTCGGCATCCGTCAGTGCGTCGCTCAGGCGACCGAGTTGCTGCACCGCGGCGTGCCGGGCATCCATTTTTATGTGTTGAACAAATCCAGCCACATGCGCCGCATTATGGCGCAATTGCAGCCCGTGCTTGCCGAAGTGCGCCGCAAAGACTAACCACAGAGTCCCAGAGGACCCAGAGAAAAACACAGAAAAAGACAGAGAAGAACAAAAACACAAGAAGGCAAAAACATCTTCACTTTGACGTTTTGTTTTTTCTCTTTTCCGCGTCTTTCTCCGGGCCCTCTGTGACTCCCTGGTTAGTTGGATTCACTTCTCCCAGATCGGGTGCTTGACACTGTCCTTCTTGGACAGGATTTCGTCGATTTTCGGTTCGCCCTTCAGAGCGCGCTCGATGGCGAGTTTGGTAGCGTCGTAGTTGTACTGGTAGATTTTTTTATCGTCCTTAGCCTCCGGATGGATAAAGACCCCGGCGACAATGACCAGGTTTTCGACATCGCTTTTGGCGATGGTGCCAGCGGCGACGCAATCGGCGACCGCCTTGGCCACTGCTTTTTGAGCTGGACCGAACATCTGCGCCGCTTGGCCCATGCCCTTGATGGTCACCTTGGTGATGAGCACCGTGGCTGGCTTGCAGACCAGGTTGGGGGTGAGCACAGCCAGCAGGTTGGTGTGGCCGGCCGACTGATTGACCAAGGCGGTGGCGAAAGCCGTTCCTACCGGGCCGTCTTTGGAGCCAATCAACAGATCGATGTGGGCAACTTCATTGCCGTCGCCGCACAACGCCTCGCCGATGAACATCGACATTGCTCATTCTCCTGTTAGAAGTTCCTGGAAGTTTGGGACTGACGGACAAAATCGTAGGCTAAGCTGCTAGCTTGCCCATTTTCAGGCAAGCTGCCAGCTTGCCCTACGATTTTGTCCGCCAGCACTTAGGGTCGATGGGGAAGACTATATGCAGAGAAGCGGCTTGCGGCAAATAGAGGCGAGCAGGGCGTGCAAGCCCCCTGGTGGCCTCCACCGGGCATTGGCACACCCCGCTCACCAAGGGAACGGAGACGCGGTTGGCCTCGCCAGGAAGCGGTTTGGGTCAGGACCGCACGCTACGGAAGGGCCGGCCTGTCGGCGTGACGGCCGCTGCCATGCCTGGCGATGCCAACCTCGTGTTCTGTTCTTCATAATCGACCGTCGCCCCTACCGCGATATAACAAAAAGTAGGCGAACAGCCGGCTGTTCGCCCGGGGGTAGCTCATGGCAATGCTTCTGGTCATTGGCTCACGCAATCGCAAAAAACGTGAGGAAATACGAGAAATTCTCGGTGATCTCCCACTTGACCTGTGCGACCTGACCAGCTGGCCCGATGCTCCGGAAGTAGTGGAAGACGGCGCCACGTTCGCAGAGAACGCGTGCAAGAAAGCGGTCGAGCTGGCGCGTTATCTGGGTCAATGGGTGCTGGGTGAAGATAGCGGATTAGTCGTGCCGGCGCTGGGTGGCCGGCCCGGTGTATATTCGGCGCGTTATGCTGGCAAACAGGGCGATGACGCCGCCAATAATGCGCGTCTGTTGGCTGAGCTGGCGTCGCTGCCGGATGATCGCCGCGCTGCCTATTACGTCTGTATCGCCGCCTTGGCCGATCCCACGGCGCAGGTGCGTGCCGTGGTCGAAGGCCGCTGTCATGGCTTCATCACCCGCGAGTTGCGGGGCAACGGCGGCTTCGGTTATGACCCCCTCTTTCTCATTCCCGAATACCATCGCACTTTCGGTGAGCTAAGCCCACGCGTCAAACACGCTCTGAGCCATCGTGCGCGAGCGCTGGCTCAGCTGCGGCCTGTGTTGCTAAAAACCATTCGGAGCTCGGAGTTCTGAACGTCGAGCCTGAAGGGCGCCACTCCGAACTCAAGGTTGCTTGACAGCCTACCCCCCCCTGTTAGAATGGCAATAGGTTTGCACCCAAGCGGATTCGTGCTCGGGCGGCATTCCCTCTGGCGGCATGTCCGGAGGCGGATTGAAACATGAAATGTCAAAAATGCCACAACGCCGCAACCTTGCACATCACCGAGATTCTCGGCGAAGACCAGATAGAAGAATTGCACCTGTGCGAGGCCTGCGCGCATAATCATTTGTATGAGCCGCAACAGAAATCGACCGGCATCAAGGCAGCCCCCTCCGGCCACGGGGAGGAAATCGACGAGGCAGGACTGCTCAACCGTCAATGTGAGGTATGCGGCCTCAAGTTCGTGGATTTCCGCAACACCGGCCGGCTGGGCTGCCCCCACGACTATCAGGAGTTTCATGATGAGCTGACTCCTCTGTTGGAAAATATCCACGGCGAGACGCGCCATTGCGGCAAGACCCCACGGCGACTGCCTCATAGCAAGCAGACGCAATCGGAATTAATCCAGCTGCGCAAACAGCTGCTTCAGGCAGTCAACAAGGAAGCCTACGAGGAGGCCGCACGAATCCGGGATCGTATCCGCCAGCTCGAAGAGAGTTAGGTAGTCAAGTAGTTGGGGGGTTAACTACTCAACTACCCACCACCTGACCACCTAACCACCTGTAATAAAAAGGACTTGCGGCGTGAAGTGCCAGTTCTGTTCCAACCCGGCTACGGTGCATCTGACCGACATTGTTGATTCCCACAAGAAGGAGTTGCACCTATGCCAAAGTTGCGCCGAACAGCACCATTTGATCCAAAAACAGGAGCTGAATCTGCCGGCCATTCTGCAAAGCCTGATTGGCCAGCACCTCGGCCCACAGACCGATGAGCTGGCGCGCTTGACCTGTCCTGCCTGCGGGATAAAGTACATGGAATTCCGCGCTCAGGGCCGACTCGGCTGTCCCCACGACTATGTGGTCTTCCGCGCCGGCCTGGCGCCTTTATTACAACGAATTCATCGCTCGAACCATCATCTGGGCAAGTTCCCTCAACGTTCCGTCCTTGCTCCCGAGCAGCAGGCGGAGTTGGTGGAGCTGCGCCGCCGTTTGCAGAGTGCCATTGATCGGGAAGCCTACGAAGAGGCGGCCCGTTTACGAGACTTGCTACGAAGAAAGGGATGCCACGGATGAATCTGGACAGCCTGACTCATACCAGTGGCGAATGGTTGCGCGGGAGCGGGCCGGAGTCCGACATCGTCATCTCCAGCCGCATTCGCTTGGCCCGTAATCTGGCTGCGTTTCCCTTTACCAATCGCGCCAGCAACGGGCAGAAGGCCGAGATCGAAGCGCTGCTGCGTGAGCGCGTCGCCAAGCTCGAACTGGAGCCCAAACTCAGCTACCTTAGCATCCCGGCGCTGTCGTCGCTGGACCGCCAACTCCTCGTCGAGCGCCAACTCATCAGCCGCGAGTTGGCCGCTGCCGACGGTCCGCGCGGCGTCGCGCTCACCCCTCAGGAGACCATCAGCCTGATGGTCAATGAGGAGGACCATCTGCGTTTGCAGGTCATGCGCAGCGGCTACAGTCTCGAAGAAGCCTGGCAAGAGATCGATCGTGTGGACGACCTGCTCGAGCAGCGCATCACCTATGCTTTCAGCGAAGAGTTCGGCTATCTGACCGCCTGCCCAACCAACGTCGGCACCGGCATGCGTGCCAGCGTCATGTTGCATCTGCCAGCCTTGGAGTACACCAAGCAGATCGAGAAGGTCTTCCGGGCCTTGCAGAAGATCAACTTGGCAGTACGCGGTCTCTACGGCGAGGGCAGCCGGGCCTCCGGCCACTTCTATCAAATCTCTAACCAGATCACGCTCGGCAAGAGCGAGGCCAACATTCTCAACGAGATCCAAAGCGTGATTCCGCAGATCATCACCTACGAGCGTCAGGCGCGCCTGAGCTGGCTGCGCGACAACCGCCAAGGCTTGCAAGACAAGATCGCCCGGGCCTACGGTACCCTCTGTTCGGCGACGATGATGACTTCGGAAGAGACGATGGATCTGCTCTCGGCCGTCCGCCTGGGCATCAATCTGCACTTGATTGAGGAGATCACCATTCCGACGGTCAATGAGCTATTCATCTATACCCAGCCGGCCCATTTGCAGAAACTGAGGGGCACTTCGCTGGATGGCGAAGAACGCAACGCCGCTCGTGCGAGTTATCTGCGCCAGCGCCTCCGCGAAGCTGGAGCACATCCGAATTGATAGTTCCGATGCCATGTCCTGGCCGAACGGCCGGCATCTACCGGCTGGTAGAGTTAAACCAGCTGGCGGACGCCGGCCGTTTGCCCACCTTGCGCTGAATGTGTACTAGACTTTCAATGATCTTTGGTCCCCTGTGATCTGGCGGAGTCTATTACCCGTGGGCGATGCATTCGATGATCTTGCAGCAATGGCGTGTCCTGGCGGTGGTTGGGGTTACGCTCCCGATCAGCCTGCTCATCTGGAACCGACGTGCTTGGCGTTGCTCGCCCTCTCGCGCCGGCCGGAACGTTTTGCCGCCGTCCTCGAAACAGGCCGAAACTGGCTGCGTCAATGCACCACTGCTGATGGAATATATCGACTGGGACGCGGCCGGCCCGAAGCGATTTGGCCGACGGCGCTCGTTCTCTTCACCCAAGCGACGCTCGGCGTTACAGATGATTCTCTTCGGCAAACGGCAGCCGCTCTGCTGGCGTGCAAGGGACGGCAGCCGGATAGCAAGGACGAAGACATCAACGACATTGACGCTCGCTTAATCGGTTGGCCGTGGGCCGAGGGCAATTTCTCGTGGGTGGAGCCGACGGCCTGGGCGTGTTTGGCGCTGCGGCGCATCGGGCAGGAACGGCATCCACGCGTCGAGGAAGGCTTGAAACTGCTACGCGATCGCATCCTGGAGAACGGCGGCGTCAATTATGGCAATCGCTGTATTTTCGGCAAATCTCTCGACCCCATACCGACACCGACGGCACTGATGCTCCTTGCTTGGCAGGGCCAGACCGACGAGCCGGGTCTCACCGCCAGCATCGAGTATCTACGTCGGGTAGCGGAGGACAATGACGATCTTGAAAATCTTTGCTGGGCACGTTTGGCCCTCGATGTCTATGCGAATCATCCAGGGGTCCGCGAAACCGTGGCGGCGTTGAAGGATCGCATACTCACGGCGCATGCCGCCCGTCAGGAAAAAGCGTGGCTGCAGCCGGCGCCACTGCGGCAGGCATTAACCGTCCTCGCTCTTGACCTCGAACGCGGCAATCCCTTCCGTCTTCCGAGCCGCGACTGTAAGGGAGCGGAGTTGTCTGTTGCTCCCTCGTGGTCGCGGCTTGGAAAACACCCGCTTGGCCAGCGTATCAAGGCCAAGTTACAGGGATTGGCTATTCATACTCTGATGCAGCTGCGGCCGCTTGATCCGCAGTCGTATGTCCACATCGCGCCGGTAAGCGATTACCATGCCGACCTGGCCGATGTGTTGCACCGCCAGTATGAACATTTCCGCACGCGCGTCCCCTTGGCTGGCAAGCGCGTCGTCCTCAAGCCGAACCTCGTCGAATATCACCGCGACAAGGTCATCAACACACACCCGCACGTCATCGCCGCCGCCATCGAGCTGTGCCGCCGTGAAGGTGCAGCCGAGATCCTGGTCGCGGAGGGACCAGGACATTGGCGTAACGCCGAATATCTCGTCTCGGCCAGCGGCCTGGGCGATGTCCTGCGTCATTACAAAATCCCCTTTATCGATCTCAATCACGATGAACCAAGCAAGCGCCTCAATATGGGCCGATTGACGGGATTGGAACACCTTTATCTGGCACAAACTGTGGCAACGGCGGACGTGCTGATCTCGCTGCCGAAACTGAAAACGCATCACTGGGTGGCAGCAACACTATCGCTGAAAAACTTGTTCGGCACACTGCCGGGCATCTGCTACGGTTGGCCGAAGAACGAATTACACTGGCGCGGCATCGACAATAGCATCGTGGACATCGCCGCCACGCGTCCGCCGGATCTGGCCATTGTCGATGGCATCATCGGCATGGAGGGCGACGGTCCACTCAACGGCACGGCCAAAGCACTGGGCGTTCTTGTCATGGGCGATGATCCGGTCGCCGTGGATGCGACCTGCTGCCGGCTCATGCAGCTTGATCCGGCGTGTATCGGCTATCTTGCGCTGGCCCAGCGTAAGAAACTGGGTCGGCTTGCTTTCGCACGCATTCAACAACTCGGCGAAACCATTGAACAGCGTGCCCAACCTTTCGACACGGTGCCGCACTTCCGCTCTTTGCGCATCGCTTCCGGCTCGTGTTTTAAGGCAACAGATGCGGCCGCAGCAGCGCCGGTCCCTGTTCCTTGAGCAATTGCTCGATAATTTGCCGATCGGTTAAACCTTGATCGATCTTCGTGGCTAACTTTTTGCGCATGGCTTTGGGCATGCCGCAAGCATTGGGATTACAACTGGCCAAGGTATAAAATTGACCAGTGCAGCCGTCTCCGCCGATGCCGCAGCTGCAATAAACGCTGGCCATCAGCCATTCGATCCGCTCGTCCTTGCTGCGCGGTCGATCCAGACCCGATGGCAGCAGCGCCTCTTGCACCTCGCGCGGCGGAGCCGGCATTTTGACACGGAGACGCTGCCCCATCTTCAGATCGGCCACGTCGTGGCCAGAGAGTACCAGACGCAGCTGCGTCCGTTCACGCCACGGCTGCACCGTGCGCACAACGGCCGAGATAGGCGGATCGACTTGCAAGCTCACTTTTGCGCCAGGCTGGAGAGAACGCCCCCATTGCATCGCCTCGTGATCGAGCATTACCTCTATTTCACCACTAAAAATATGTAAAAAAGAAACAACACCGGGCAAGCCTTCTTCTTCCCAATACTTGCGAAGCGTTCGCTTCTGCTCGGCGCGCATTCGCTCGAATGTTGCAGCATCGACGATAATCCGGACCGTAGCGCCACTGCTTTGTACGAAGAGCGTTTGGCCGAGAGGCAGCGGACCCAGATTTTTCGCTCTTTGGAGAGTTCGCTCGGGTTTCTCGAAGGCTTTCATGGTAATACTGTTCGTATCCTGTCGAACGAGTGTCACACCTTGGCCATGTATGTCCTGCTCGCTCAATTCATCAGCGATCATACATACGGCCACGGGCTGCTTCTGGCGATCGACGCCGAACCAGACCCAGATGCGGTCGCCGATGTGGAGCTGATCGAGCCGACCCCACCAGCCATGTACCTTGATCTCGGCGTCCGGCGTCACCGGCCAGGTTTTCGCCAAGTTCTCGCCCTCGATCAGCAGAGTAACCCGACGCCGGGCAGCATCGACACGGCGCAGAGTGGCGAAGCGCTTGGGCAGGCTGCGCAAATACTCCGAGGCGCCAGAAAGGACTTTGGCTTGATGAGATTCGGCAGCTACGGCCTTAGCGGCCGTCAGCAACAGCATCAGCAAGAGGAGACGTCTCATAGTCGGTTCTCGCAGATACGCAGGAACAGAGGATTGGTCCGTAGCGTTACTGTATAAGAAACTCTGGCAGCCTGCAGCACAAGCACGGGAAACCTTATCCCTGCGCGCGCTGCGGGCTGGCACAATTACGGCATTTTTACCAGCATGATAGGATGCTGCTGTTCATCGTTCAGCCGCAGAAGGACTTGAGCAGGCCGCGGCCCAGACCATTGGTGATATTCGGCCTCAGTAAGGAGGCAATAAGCGGAGCGCTCCCACGCCGGCAAGAACGCTGGCGCAGGTAAGCGGCGCGCCGGCCGGCCGTAATAGAATAGAATGCCCTCGTCTTTGAGGCGAAAAAGATAGAGTGTCTGTTCGGGCGGCACCAGCGCGGCAATTTGCTGTCCCTTAAAGCTGGGTGCACGGAGTCCATCTCGGGCCGGCATAATCAGGGTCACGAAAGTGATTTTGACCACTAACCAGAGCGCGATCAAAGTGAGAAAAGCCGAGGCCGGCCGTAAAGTCGGCAACGGCCAGCGCAGCCGTCCATCGAGCCAGGCGACCCAGGTCAAGGCAGCCAGGCCAGCCAGGCCGGGCTGCAACGGCAGGGCATGGCGCAGATGATGGCCAGGCACGATGCTCCAAAACAACAGATTCGGCCAGGTCCAACAATGTAAGAGTTGCAGCAGCCGCTGGCCGCGCTCATCCCATAGCTGGGTGAAACGCGGCGATAAAGTCCATAGCGCCGCCGCCGACCATGGCAAGTTTGCGGCTAAAAAATAGATCGGAAAAGTAGCTAACTCGTGCCAGGGATAAGGTCGATTGTGGTGAACAGGCGATAAGCGCGGCAGTGCCTCGCCGCGCACGGCATCGAAGAGGGGCCGCCAGCCAGTCTGCGCGGCAACAGCAGCCGCCCAGGCCAGACACGGCAGCGCCGCTATGGCAACGCTGAGCCAGTGAGCGGGCCGCAATAAAATTCGCAGCTGGCCGCGCCGCCATAATAGCGGCACCACTGTGAGATAGAAGAACGCTGGCGCCGTCCATTTGGTCAGCAGTCCACCGGCCACACACAAGAGCGTCAACTGCCACCAGCCCCATTCCCAGAATGAGCCGGGAGCGTCCACGACGGTTGCCTTGCCGTCGCGAACGCTCCCGGCTCGTCTTCTCTGCTCAGCAATTTCCAGAGCACGCAAGAAGCACAAAAGGGCCGCTGCCACCCAGGCTAGCTGCACCAGGTCGATCTCGGCCGACGGCACACGCCCCAGCCAGAAGACAGAAGCCGGCAGTACCACGGCGGCGATCCATCCAGCGCGCCATCCCAGGCAACGGGCAAATACGGCGTAAAACAGCACAACCGTCGCCGTTGCCGCCAATGCCGAAGGGAGACGAGCAGTCGCGGCGCTGACCCGTCCAAATGGCCAGCTCGCCAATGCGATGGCGGCATACATCCCCGGCGGTTTCGTCAGCAACGGCTCACCATACAACTTGGGCACGATCCAGTTGCCGCTGCGCAGAAACTCCGCCGCCAGGATGGCGCGCAGCCCCTCTGTCTGATACAACTCGCCGGCATTCAGTCCGTAAAAAAACAAGACACCGCACAGAGCCAGCACACAAAGGATCGGAAGAACTCGCATCGGCAGCCTCTCCACGACTGTCCATCCGGGCCGCGACTGTTAGGGAGCAGTTTGGGAAGGCTGCTTCCTGGCAATCGCGGGCCGGATAGACAGCAAGCGACCAAGACTGTACCAATAGCGCGAAGATAGAGAAAGGCGAATCCCTCATTCGGCGAGAGTGCGCTTGATGTGTTGCACAAGGTTTTTCATAACAAAACCTTGTTCGGGGCAAATGTCCACTTTCACGCCGAGTTGGCGCAGGTGCTCGGCCAATACCGGGCCGACGGCGGCGATGCGCGTGTGTGCGAGTCCGTTGCGCAGAGCCTCATGCAGGCCGCGCTGCTTGGCGACCTCATAGAGGCGATCGACTTGTGCCGAACTGGTGAAGAGCATCACGTCCACCGTACCATTATCCAGTTGGGCGATTAAATCGGCAACACGGTCATCGTCCGTTGCCGGAGCATATATGTAGGGCATCACGGTATGCACATATGCACCAGCTGAGAGAAGAAATTGTTCCAAGACCGGATTGGGTTCGCCATACAAGGTAACGCCGACAGTTTGACCTTGGAGCGGCTCCCTGCGCATTATTTCGATAACGCCTTCGGTGGTAGGCGTAGGTGCAACACGCGTCGGTGTCAGACCGATTTCTTTCAAGACCTGACCCGGTTTGGGGCCGCGTGCGATGCTTGTCGTCCGCGCCAGGGCAGCGATACAGGCATCGCGGCGGCCCTCACGCTGGGCAAAATGCAATAAACGCCGTAGTGCTTCGCCGGTCATCAGGATGACATAAGCAAAACGATCCGCACACAACTCATCGAGCCAGGCCAGCACAGGGGCCGGGTCTGGGGCATCGAGAATACTCACCATCGGACAGCGCAGTGCCGTGGCGCCTTCGCTTTCCAGCATTTGCGCCAGTTCTTCAAGCTGCCGAGCTTCCGCCAGGGCGATCGTGCGTCCTTTAAGAGATCGTGGCATGGTGGAGACCCTCTTCATACGCAGGGTATTTGGGGAGAGGCGGCTCGATCTTATAGAGTATGAGACACAGATTAGCGCGGCCAGCTTTTGTCCGGGCCGCAGCCATAAGCGAACAGTTATTTCTACCACTCCCCAGAGTGCAGCCCGGGCATTGTGCAATAATCGGTTAATTTTTTTGTCTCAATCGCTCAAATTATCTATTATTGCATTGCATTAGACGTAACGGATTGTATGATAGTCGTTAGTTGGCACTGTGGGGAATGGGGATTGTTTTGTGCCAACGAGGCCAATCCGGCGGGACCGGAGAAAGGCTGGACAGCGGCGTAAACAAACCTTGAGTGACATCTGAAAGGGGAGAAACCGAAATGCCACGAGGTAGACCGAATGCGGACCAAGCTGCCGATCCCAGGACGAACAAAATGGAGGCCGTTCGCCAAGCTATGAGCGCTCTGGGCGATGATGCTTCGCCGTCCGCGATCCAGAAGTACATCAAGGACAACTTCGATGTGGACATGACCACCAACATGATTTCGTCCTACAAGAGCACGATACGGGAGAAAGCGGGTTTGCCTAGCCGCCGTCGGAAGAAGCGCGGCCGGCCCAAGAAGGCTGTTGCCGCAACAACTGCAGCTGCCCCTGCTCCCGCTTCTTCCCACGATGCTGTGCCTTGGAAGGACATCCGTACTATCAAAGAACTGGCTGGACGCCTCGGCAAGAAGGGTCTGCGCGATCTGGTGGAATTGCTGGATTGAGGGAGAACGACGCTTTCTGCGCTGCGTCGCTAACCAAAGTTGGCAATGATTTCCTGGGAGCCGGCCGGTGCGGAGGGGGAGTGCGTTTGCGCATTCCCGAGAGAGAATTGCGCGCGTCTGCTCCCCCTTCCGCCCTGACCGAATGTATCCCCGGGAGCCGGGCACGAAGGCCCGGCTCCCGGTCCGACATGAGTTCCACTGTGAAGCGCTCGCTGGAGTGGCCGACCCAGAAACCACTTGGCCCAGCGAGGTGATTGCCTCTACCCAGGAGGGCGGGTAGTGCTGGCATTCCCGCAAACCCCAGCACACAGCAGAACTCGGCTGTTGTCTCTTCTCGTGAGTGCCAACGAGGCGCAGCCCCGGCCCGCCAACGGAAAGCCTCCGCAGTGGGCTGGCATCTTGCCGGTCGTTAGCGTTGCCTTCTCGGCCCGCGCTGATGTCCAACTAACGAGGGGGGCGTATAGCGTCCGCTCCTCGATTTGGGAAGACCAATTTTCTTTGCCCAAAAATCCATCCGTCCACCCGCGTTAGTCGCCGGTTCGCCTTCCTGCTCTCCGGTATCCCATTTGCATAGAATAAGAATGAGCAAGTAAACACTTCACCTAGAGAGGAGTCGAGTATGACCTTTTCCGATCTGAGCTACAACTTGCTCGTCAATCTCGACATGAAACACTGCCAATTGCCATCGGATGAATTGAGCAAGATGGAGACCATGCTGTCGCCCCTGAACGACATGGTACGCAACTTCCCAGTCTCCAAGTTGCATGTGCTGGTTAGCTACCGTCATCGCACCATGGACTACGTGGTCCGCACCAGTCTGATCTTGCCCGGCGAGACACTGGTCAGCAGCGACCATCACCGTCAGGCCCGCACAGCCTTCGAGCACTGCATCGCCAACCTGGTGCGCGAGGTTCAGCGTTACAAAGATCGGCTGGGGGCCGTGCCGGAGCAAGCCAAGCAGCGCGAAGGCACCCACCGCGAACTGGTCCCCACCATTCCCCCCAATGCCGAAGCTGTCGAGGCCGCCGTCGAAAACGGCGATTTTGCCGCCTTCCGCACCGCTACCTCCGGCTATGAAGGGCCAGTGACAGATCTGGTGGGCCGGTGGATCGAGCGCTATCCCCAGGTCGCCGCCCGTCTCGGGCGTGATCTGCACATTAGCGATCTGGTCGAAGATGTCTTTTTGATTGCCTTTGAAGAGTATAAGTATCGTCCAAAAGACATACGCTTCGGCGAATGGCTGGGGCGGCACATCGATACGGCTATCAAAGCCATGGCCAATCATCCTGAAGAAGAGATAGAGAACGTCAACATGGTTCGCCTGGCCCGTCTGGCGGAAACCGGCCGGGAAATCATTTAGTGAATCGTTGTACCAGGTCCACCGCGTCTGCAAGGGTGAATCATTCCCTTACAGGCGTTGCGGACGGGTAGGAACGTTAAGGAGAAAAAGCGCCGATGGCAGGCACTGTCCGCAGTTGTGGTGCCCTGAGTCTGCAGGATGGTTCCATCCGCTGGCGGGTCTGGGCGCCGCGAGCCAAACAGGTGGAACTGGTCTTGATGGAAGGAGATCACCGCCGTGCTGTGCCGATGCAGCGCGAAGAGCGTGGGTTCTTCCACCACGGCGAAGCGAACGTTGCCGAGGGCCAACGCTACGCCTATCGTCTCGACGGTGGACCGGAGCGCCCTGATCCCTGTTCCTTGTGGCAACCAGACAGCGTCCACGGCCCCTCGACGGTTGTCCGCCCCGAGCGGTTCGCCTGGACTGATCGCTCTTGGCGCGGCCTGCCACGCCAAGACCTGGTTTTCTACGAGCTGCACATTGGCACCTTCACGCCGCAAGGGACGTTTGAGGCAGTCATCCCCCGCCTGAGCGAGCTGCGTGATTTGGGCATCACGGCAGTAGAAATCATGCCGGTTGCTCAGTTTCCTGGCAACCGCAATTGGGGCTACGACGGCGTACTACCCTATGCAGTGCAAAACAGCTATGGCGGCCCTTATGGCCTCCAAAAATTGGTCGATGCCTGCCATGCTGCCGGTCTGGCGATTTTTCTCGATGTCGTCTACAATCACCTCGGTCCGGAAGGCAATTACCTCGCTGAATTCGGCCCTTATTTCTCCGATCGCTATAAGACGCCGTGGGGAAAGGCCGTCAATTTCGACGGTCCCGGTTGCGATGCCGTGCGTGCTTTTGTGCTCGACAATGTGCGAATGTGGCTGGAAGAATTTCATTTCGATGGTCTGCGGCTCGATGCTGTTCACGCCATTTTCGATTTCGGTGCCCGCCATATTCTCCGCGATATACAGGAAGTTGCCGAAGAAGCGGCCAAGCGCTGCGGCCGAATGGTCCACATTATCGCCGAAAGCGACCTGAATGATCCGCGTTTGCTTTATCCACGCAGCCATGGTGGCCATCAGCTCGGCGGCCAGTGGAGCGACGACTTCCATCACGCCCTTCATGCTTACTTGACCGGCGAGCGGCGCGGCTACTATCAGGATTATGGCCGGGCCCGGCAAATTGCCGACGTGTTGCAGCAGCCGTTTCTGTACGCCTGGGACTACAGCCGCTTCCGTGACCGCCGGCACGGCGCACCGCCGGAGGGGCTGTCCGGCGATCGCTTTGTCGTCTGCCTGCAAAATCACGATCAAGTTGGCAACCGCGCCCGGGGCGAGCGCTTGCCGTCGTTACTGCGCAATCCGGCCAAGCAGCGGTTGGCCTCCAGTCTACTCTTGTTATCGCCGTATTTGCCATTGCTCTTTATGGGCGAAGAGTACGGCGAGGAAAATCCGTTTCCCTTCTTTTGCTCTTTTGGCGATCCGCAATTGATCGAAGCGGTGCGCCAGGGCCGTAAGCAAGAGTTCGCCGAGCTAGTTGGTCAGGGTGAAGTACCCGATCCACAGGCCGAAGAGACGTTTGCCTCTGCACGATTAAGCTGGTCGTGGCCGGAGGAGACGCCGCGGGCCGGACTGCGGCGCTTGTATCATGATCTATTGGCGGCACGGCGGCAGTGGCCGGCCCTGCGCGATTTCGAGACGCGGAGCGCTCGCCTGCTGCCGGATAGAGAGAACGGCCCCGTGCTGGAGCTGTTGCGCGGCCCTAACGCTCTGGAACAACAGGCACGCATGTACTTCAATCTCAGCGAGCAGCCGCAGCCGCTGCCAAGCGGTCTCTCTTCGGGACAACAAATCCTCTTCAGCTCCGAATCTTCGCGCTATTGTGGTAGCCGAGAAAATCTACACTCCCTCGACTCTTTGCTCCCTGCCGAATGCGTTGTATTCGGCCCAAGCACCTGGCGCACACCGGTCTGATAAGAAGCAACAGATTGGCCTGATAAAGAGGTCCTCTACCGCATGGGACCGCAGAACGTCGGCTGTCTTACCGTCGCCCGCATCGATTGCTGTTGTTGGGCCAACAACCATGCGCTCGACGGGGGCCATCAGGAGCTGGAAGAGACACTTCAAACGTTGGACGCTGCTGACCTTGCTCATGCGGGCGCCGGCCGCAATGCCGCAGAGGCTGCAACCCCGTGTATCCTCGACTGCGGAGAGAAGGGACGAGTACTTGTCTTCGCCTTTGGCTCGCCCACCAGCGGCATCCCCTCTGAATGGAGTGCAGCTGAGAACCGGCCCGGTGTTAACCTTTTGGAAGATCGGTC
>JAJPHU010000219.1 GCA_021325115.1 Planctomycetota bacterium
CCGACGCCTGGTTTGCTTATCCTTTTTGGCTCGACGATCGGCAAGCGCCGGACTATGCCCGCACCGTGGACATTCATCGTAAGCCGGGTTTTGATCCGTGTGAGCTATTTTTTGATCCGCGTTTGAGGTGGCCGAAAGGGCGGACCTTGTGGCGGCTGGTACAAAAAAAACTCGGCTTCCGCACGCTTTTCGATGTAGTGCCGCTCGATGCCGGCCTGGTGCAGGGCAGTCACGGTTTACCGGCGGCTGAGGCCGCAGATCGTCCTTTGCTGATCGGCGAGGGACCGGCGCCGGATGAACCGGAATTGCCGATGACAGCGGTACACGACTGGATCTTGCAGCGTCTCCTGAGTGTAGACAGGGCCGTTCGATAGTCCTGGTTAGGTGAACTGTAAAGAGGGCAGTAAAGGGGCAGGTCGCGAAGTAGTGGGTTGCTGCCGCTTTACTCACCACCTTCTGCCGCCAGGGATAGAGAGAAAAGGCTTCCTCGTCGTGCAATGCGGCCTCGATCTGGACCTTTAATCGGGTTGGTTGTCTTTGAGGAAAAACAGGTAATCCCCACCGCTATTGCCGATGGTCTGGGCTATGCTGCGATGCGAGAACAGAGCACGGCCGTGGACAAGGTTGCCTTCTCACGAAAATTAAATCAGGGAATACCGCAGTTGCTTCCCCGAGCGGATGGCGGTTATGTTGGTGGTTCTTGTGAAAGAAGGGGCTTTGAAGATAGAGGCATCGCCCTACAATGCGTCTGAAGAAAGCCAAGGAAACGAGGGAGAGAAATTCATGGAGCAAGCGATTCGCATTGGCGCGGTCACTTATCTGAATACCAAACCGCTCATCTGCGACCTGGATCAGCTGGCGCCACAAGCGGAACTGGTCCTCGATGTGCCGAGCCGCTTGGCAGACCTGCTGGCGGAGGGGCAGCTTGAAGTAGCCCTGATTCCAGTGCTCTCGTATTTCCAGGCCGGCTGCTATTCGGTGGTGCCGAACATTGCCATTGCCTCGCGCGGTCCGGTGTTGAGCGTGACGCTGTTCAGCCGTGTGCCATGGACAGCGATTCGCCGTGTAGCTCTCGATGCGGGTTCGCGCACCAGTGCGGCGCTGACGCAAATACTGCTCAGCAAACGTTACGGTGTGGCAGCGGAAGTGGCGTTGCTGCCGCTCGATTGCGGGGCCGAGGACATAGACGCCGATGCCGTGCTGCTGATCGGCGATCGCGCCATGCGTGCTTGTTTGCCCGGTTTTCCGCATGCTTTTGATCTCGGTCAGGAGTGGTTCGACTGGACAGGTCTGCCGTTCGTCTATGCAGTGTGGGCGGTACGTGAAGGCATCGATTTGGGCGGCGTGGAGGAGGCGTTGCGTCAAGCCAAGCAGCGCGGTTTGGATCGTGCCGGTGCCATTGCCTATGCCGAAGCGCCGCGTCTGGGCTTGGATGCCGGTTTCTGCCGCCGTTATCTGTCGAACATTTTGCACTTTGACCTGGGACCGCGTGAACAGGCCGGCTTGCGCCGCTTCTATGCGTTGGCTTGTGAATTGGGATTGGCGCCCAGAGGAGTGAACCTTGAATACTACCATCGCACGCATCTTGCAAAAAGCCGTTGACGGTCAACGTCTGACCTTCGATGAAGGTGTCGCCCTGTTCGATTGCCAGGATCTGCCGGCCCTGGGCCGCGCCGCTGATGCGGTTTGCCGGCGTCTGCACCCGGAGCCGTATCGCACCTATAACATCGATCGCAACATCAACTACACCAACATCTGTGCTGCCGTTTGTGATTTCTGTGCTTTTTACCGCAAAAGCAACGACCCTGATGCCTACGTCTTGCCGCGTGAGGAGATTTACAAGAAAATCGAGGAAACCATCGCACTGGGCGGCGATCAAACGCTGATGCAAGGCGGCCTGCACCCCAGTCTGAAATTAGAGTGGTATGAGGATCTTTTGCGCGATTTGAAGTCGCGTTATCCGAAATTCAATCTGCACGCTTTCAGTCCGCCGGAGATCTGGCATTTTCACAAAATCAACAAGCTGCCACTCCGCGAGGTGCTGCGGCGGCTCAAGGAAGCGGGGCTGGGTAGTCTGCCTGGCGGCGGCGGTGAGATCCTCGTTGACCGCGTGCGCAAGGCCATGACCGTCAACAAATGCTTGACCGAGGAATGGCTACAAGTGCAGCGCATCTGGCATGAGTTAGGTGGTAAATCGACCTGCACGATGATGTTCGGTCACATCGAAACGCTGGCGGAGCGCATCGAGACGCTGGAACGGCTGCGTCAGCTGCAGGACGAAACCGGCGGCTTCACAGCGTTTATCTGCTGGACATTCCAGCCAGAACACACGGCGATGGCCGACGTGCCGCCGGCTGGCGCTCACGAATACCTCAAAACACAAGCCATCGCCCGACTGTATCTCGATAACATTCCCAATATTCAGTCCTCCTGGGTGACGCAGGGATTGAAAATCGGCCAGCTGGCGCTGTTCTTTGGAGCCAACGACATGGGTAGCTTAATGATCGAAGAAAACGTCGTCGCCTCGGCGGGCACTGTGCATTATCTGACGCTGGAGCAGATCAAAAACGCTATCCGGGAAGCCGGCTACATTCCGCGGCAACGCAACGTGTTCTACGAGTACATCGACGGCGAAGATGAAACCACGAATCACACGAATAACACGCATAAAAACAAAGAAAAGGAGACACAAAGTAATGGATAGAATAAGTCCGTTTTTGCTCTTTTTTGTCTTTTACCCGCACCCGTGTGATTTGTGATGGCTTTTGAATTTCTTGTATTCTATGCTTGATTTGCGGTCGATGAACAGCAGGGAACAGATGGCGGCTCATGATCCAGGTTGACAATCTCCGGAAATCGTTTCGCGATCTACGGCGCGGCCTGGTTCATGCCGTTGACGGCGTCAGTTTCGAGGCACGACCGGGCGAAATCTTCGGCCTGCTCGGTCCTAACGGCGCCGGCAAGACCACGATCATGCGTATGCTCTGTACCGTGCTGCGTCCTAGCGGTGGCACAGCGCGAGTCGCCGGTTACGACGTGGCCGCGCAGCCGGCCCTGGTTCGCCAACACATCGGCTTCCTCTCGGCCAATACCGCCATTTACGATCGCATGTCGGCCTGGGAGTTGGTCGAATATTTTGGCCGGCTTTATGGCCTGGACGGCGAGCAGCTGCAGCAGCGCCTGGAAACCGTGTTTGCCAGCCTGCGCATGAACGATTTCCGCGATCTTCTTGGTGCTAAAATGAGTACGGGAATGCGCCAAAAGGTATCCATCGCGCGGGCTATCATCCACGATCCGCCGGTGTTGATTTTCGACGAGCCGACGGCCGGACTCGATGTGCTGGTCGGCCGGGCCGTGCTTGATACCATCGCGGAGCTGCGGGCGCTGGGCAAGTGTATCCTGTTTTCGACACATATTATGCGCGAGGTGGAGCGCCTATGCGACCGCGTGGCGATCCTCAGCCGCGGCCGAATTCAGGCGTGCGGCACGCTGACTGAGCTGCGCCAACGCTATCACCAGGACGATCTCGAAGAACTGTTTTTCACCCTGGTTTCATGAAGTGTCGCCGCGAACCGCAGATGCGCACGGAAAGCTCTCGCGCTCGTCTGCGGCTCGCGGCGACACGAAGTGAATCGCGGGGGGATCTTACAGCCCTTTGCGGCCATTGAAACCGCCGAAGCCCTTGCCGGCGAACCCCCCCATGCCGCCAAAACCGCCCATGATGCCGCCAGCGCCGAAACCGCCTATACCGCCCGCGATACCCGCGAACCCCCCGGCCATGCCGCTGGGGATAATGGTGCCGGTGGGGGCCACACCTCCGCCCATGTTCATGGCCAGAAGCATGGACCAAGGAGCGCCGGTGGTATCGGCAGTAAAAGGGTTGAAAAGGAAGCCCGCGAAGAACATGTTATTCAGCATCGGCATCATCGTAGGCATGGGCGGACCAATGATTCGGCCGTTGTTAGGGAAAAAAGCGCCGAAGTTGATGTAAATAATTTGCGTGCTGAAAGAGCCGCTGACACTGCCGCCGACGGAGCCGCCAGTAAGGCCGAAAGCGCCGCCAGCCGAACCTCCCGCACTGGCCGAACCGCTGCCGCTGATGATCGGGACCGCGATGGTTGGCAAGCCTGGGGTGCCGCGGAACCCGGCCGAAACGCCGAACGCCGGCGCTCCAAACTGGGCCGGCGATGGCTTCGCCGACACCAGCAGGAAGACGACGAGGGTAAAGATGAGGAGATAACCGATCTTCGCAAGGCGTGTGAGGGAAAACATGATGCTCCTCCTAAGAAATGTCTTGACGGAACCACCGAATACCGGCGGAACTTGCCGTCACAAGGCTCTCCCCCAAGGACTGTTTTTGAAGAACAGTAAAACAGCTGTTAATAAAAATTTTCTCCCTCGTCAAGTTGCAAGTCAAGCAAACTTGAATACAAGGGCGCGTCCTCCAAGTAGACGAACGGCTGGCGTCCGCTGGCCGTTCGCCAACGCATGAAAGCGAAAGAGGGTCCTGCGGCTGTTGCAACGGCGCTTTTGTCTGTTATCTTCAGAGACATATAGAAACGACGGCTGTCTTGCGGGGTTAGATAATCACCGTCTCTCTTTCGCCAAAGGCTGGCGAGAGAGCGAATCACCGATGAGAGGACAACGATGGAAAAACCGGCGACTGAACAACAATTCTCCACGGGTATCCAAGAACCTCCTTCTCCGAGCAGCAGTCCGCCGGCCTCCTCGGTTCTCTGCCCACGCACCTATGCTTGGTGGCTGGTCCTGGGCCTGGTCGGTCTGGATTGCTTCAGCACTTTGGGCTATCTGCCAACGATGGCCGCCGAGGGCGCCGAGGAGAGGGCGCCGCTGGCAGCTATGGCCGTGGGGTTGCTTATCCTTTTTGCCGCCCTACCAGTTTATCTCTATGTCGTCGGCCGTTCGCCGCATGGACGAGGCGCCACCGGACTTTTGGAAAAATATCTTCCCGGTTGGGGTGGCAAGTTCTTCATCCTCCTCCTGCTCGGTTTCGTCGCCACCGATTTCGTCATGACACGTACGCTGTCCACGGCTGACGCTTCCAAGCACCTGCTTGCCAACCCCTACACCCAATCCGGCGTGGAATGGATGCTCAATCGCAAAGACGCTATCCATGCCGCGCTGCCTCTTGGACTCCAGGGTGAATGGACCGATCGCTTCTTCGATTGGTGGAACGAGCAGTTGATTGTCACCGTGCTGTTGATGATCCTTGGCTTCGCCTTGTACTTCTTTCTGCTGCGCGGCTTCACACGCAGTTTCCTGTATGCGGCCGCTGTCATCGTCGCTGCTTTCCTCGTGTTCAATGGCATCGTCATCGGCAGCAGCCTCTTTTACCTGGCTCGTCATCCACAATACATGACAAACTGGATGGAATTAATTGGCTTTGCTTCTCAAAACCAATCTCCATTTGATCTTTTCCTCGATTTTGCAGGATTGGCCATCAAATCCTTACCGGCGCTGGCCCTCGGTTTGAGCGGCTTTGAGTTGAGCATGACCGTCGCGCCTTTGGTACGGGGACGGGCCGACGATGATCCCGAGCAACCACGTGGCCGCATTCGCAACATGCGCAAACTGTTGCTGGTGACGGCCCTCCTGATGAGCGTGCTCGTCCCGACTTCGGTGGTGAGCGTGAAGTTTCTGGTGCCGCCGGCAAAGATGGAAGAAGGTGGTCTGGCACGACATCGCGCTTTGGCGTACCTGGCTCACGGCGGCGACTTGCAACCGGCCGGCAGACGCTTCGGCACCGATACCCCATCCAGCGAAGGCGAAAAATTTGAGAACCCCGGCAAGGAAGACGAAGAGATGCTGCCACTGCCGAAAGATGACCAAGAGGAGATCGAGCAACCCCAGGCGCAAGCTGCTCCCAGACAAAAAGTTGCCCCGGTAAGGGGCACGGATCTTAACCCCCTATTCGGACCCGCTTTCGGCACCCTTTACGATATCAGCGCTGTCCTCATCCTCTTTTTGGCCGGTGCCAGCGTCACCATCAGTCTGCGCGATCTGCTACCGCAATACCTGGCGCGCTACGGCATGGAAATGCACTGGGCTCAGCGCGTCGGCGTCCTCTTGCACCTGTTTAACGCCATTGTGCTGATCGTCGTCCTTATTTTCCACGCCAGCGTCTCGCAGCAACAGGGAGCTTATGCCACCAGCGTCCTGGTGCTCCTGTCCGGAGCGGCGCTGGCCGCCCTCATCGATCTACGCACCCGCTGGCGCCGTTATTTCTTCCGCCCTTTGGTGACTGCTCCGCTGGTTCTTGTCTGTTTGATCTTCTTACTCATGGCTGCCGCGGTCTGCTATGACAATCCGGCCGGCATCATCCTTGCTCTGCTCTTTATCGTCGTGCTGCTCATCTCGGCCGGCATTTCGCGCTGGATGCGCAGTACGGAGCTGCGCTACTATGGTTTCGTCTTCGCCGATGAGGAATCGGGTATTCGCTGGGAGCAGATTCGCCGGTTGGATTTTCAAGTGTTGGTGCCGCACCGTCCCGATGACCGTACCCTTGCCGAAAAAGAGGCCGAGATTCGTGCTCAGCATCGCCTGGGACCGGACGTGCCGATCATTTTCATCGAAGCGGAGTTGGGCGATCCCAGCGATTTCCAGCATCAACCGCTTATGCAGATTGTCCAGGAAAACGGGCGCGAAATCATTCGTGTCTCCCAATGCGCTTCGATCGCGCACGTGTTGGCCGCCATTGCCCTGGAGTTCCGCGAAGTCGGTCGGCCGCCGGAGATGCACTTCGCCTGGTCCGGAGAGTCGCCTTTGGCTTCGAACTTGAATTTCCTGCTCTGGGGCCAGGGTAATATCCCCTGGATGGTCCACGCCCTCATCCGTCAGGCCGAGCCGGACCCGACACGACAGCCGCGCGTGGTGATCGGATGAATATTTTTTAAAAAGCTACTTAGAGGAGATAGAATATGGCAAATGGGGAAACTGTAGCCAGCGAGACACCTGTCCCGTCAGGAACAGCAGCGCCGCCTTTGGCGCCAGGCTTGCGCCTCAATCTCTCGCTGATGATGTTCCTCGAATTCGCTGTGTGGGGATCCTGGTTCGTCGTTTTTTATCCTTATCTGAAAGGCAAGGGCTTCTCGGACGAGCAAGCCGGCGCTTTGGTCGGCAACTTGGCTTTGGGAGCCATCTTCTCCAGCTTGTTTGCCGGCTACATCGCTGATCGTTTTTTCGCCAGCGAATATATGATGGCCGTGCTGCACCTGCTGGGCGCTGGTCTTCTTTACTGGATGGCCCAGATTCAAGATCCGAGCGAATACTGGCTGCTTTTCAGCGTGTCGTTGGCGTATTCGCTGCTCTACAACCCGACTCTGACCCTGGCCAATGCCATCACGTTTCGCCACGTCCCCGACGCCACCCGCGATTTTCCCGGCATCCGCGTGCTCGGCACTCTGGGCTGGATTGCCGTCGGTTTCCTGATCGATGTCTTATTCGCCTCAGGCGGCACGACCGCCGATACCAATGGCCCGTTGTTGTTGGCTGCCGGTCTATCCGTAATTTTAGGTCTTTATTGTCTGTTTCTGCCGCATACTCCGCCGACCGCTCGGGAGGGCGACGCTGTTCCTTTTCTCAAGGCCGTGGGGCTATTTAAGGACTTCTCATTCGCGGTGTTTTTCGGTATCGCCTTTATCATCACGATTGTGCTGGCCTTCTATTTCACCTGCACCGGCGATTTCCTGAAAGAAAAGGCCGGTGTCGGGCGCATCGGCTCTACCATGCTTATCGGCCAGGTGTGTGAGCTGATTTTCCTGCCGCTGTTGCCATTGTTTTTATGGCGGCTGGGTATGAAATGGGTGCTGGCTCTGGGCATGTTGTGTTGGGGCATTCGCTACGCTCTGTTCTCAGTGGGCGGGCCAGAGGGTCTACCGTTCGCGCTGGTGATTGCCGGCGTGGCGTTGCATGGCTTCTGTTTCGATTTCTTCTTCGCTGCCGGTTTTATCCATGTTGATAATGAAGCACCGCGCGACATCCGTGCCAGCGGTCAGGCGCTGTTCAGCTTCCTGAGCTACGGTGTCGGCATGTGGCTAGGCAATCTGTTGGCCGGTAAGCTGAGAGCTGTATACGCTGGCGACTGGTATCATTTCTGGCTGGTACCCTGTATCGGCGTTTTGGCGTCGCTGACGGTGTTCGTTCTCTTCTTCCATATACGGGGCCGCAAGCCGGCCCTCGAAGAAAAAGAAATCCCCATCGCAACCAGTCCTGATGTCTACAGCGCCGAACACCAGACCCGCATTCAATCGGGCGAAGCGGGCATCGACGTTTGATTCACGGCCCCTTGTTGGCGTTGCACACAGGTGAGAAAATATTTCTATGCGTACTCATATCCGAATCGTGGCCGGCTCGCTGCGCGGACGCAGGCTGACCTGCACCGTCAACGCCAACCTGCGCCCTACGCCGCAGATGGTGCGCGAGGCACTGTTCAGCATCCTCGGCAATGCGGTGCCGGATCGACCGTTCTTCGATATTTTCGCTGGCACCGGCGTCGTTGGACTCGAAGCCATCAGCCGTGGTGCTTCCTGTGTCACCTTTATCGAACGCGACTTTCGCCTGATCGGCGAATTGGAGCGGCACATCGCTGCTTTTGGCGTCGGCGAATATGCCCGCCTCGCCCGCACTGATGTTTACCGCTGGGTCGAGCATTGGCAGGCGCCCAATGAACCCGTTACCGTTTTTCTGAGTCCTCCGTTTCGAGATTTCGAGCAACGCTTGGAGGACCTTCTGAACGTGATCGCTCAGCTGCAAGAGCGCGTGCAGCCGGGTTCGGTGATCGTTCTGCAAGCGGAAAGCAAAGCGCCGCTGGACGAGTTGCCGGCCCGCGCCGACTGGGACGAACGCCGCTATGGCCGCAATCATCTGTTGATCTGGGTCAAGAATAATGAAACGGTATAACGAGCCGGAAGCGTAAGCGACGGCTATCCTGTCGTTTACACTTCCGCTCCGTCGGCGTCGTTAACCGAGGAATGTCCGTATGAGCGCGACGTTGAGCGAGCGTGAATTCGCCATCGACGTGGTTCGCCGTTTGCGTGCGGCCGGGCATGAAGCGCTGTGGGCTGGCGGCTGTGTCCGCGATGAGCTGCTCGGACTCGTCCCCAAGGATTACGACGTCGCCACCTCGGCCCGGCCGGAGCAGGTGCAGCGACTGTTTCGCCGTACCGTCGCTGTCGGCATGAGCTTCGGCGTCATCGAAGTGCTCGGCCCGCGCACGGCGGAAGGTACGCTCAAAGTCCAGGTTGCTACTTTTCGTTCCGATGTCTCCTACAGCGATGGCCGTCGGCCCGATGCCGTCGTGTTCTCCTCGGCACGCGAGGACGCCCTGCGCCGGGATTTCACCATCAACGGCATGTTCTTCGATCCGCTGGAAAATCGGCTGATCGATTACGTCGGCGGTCAGGACGATCTGCGGGCACGCCTTCTTCGCGCTATCGGCGATCCAGCCCAGCGTTTCGACGAAGACAAACTGCGTATGCTCCGGGCCGTGCGCCTCGCCACGTGCTTCGATCTGCAAATCGAGCCAGCTACTGCCGAATCCATCCGCGTCCTGGCGCCGCGCATCGTCGTTGTCAGCGCCGAACGCATCGCTGACGAATTGCGCAAACTGCTGGTCGATCCGCACCGGGCGCGCGGTATGCGGCTGTTCCTGGATCTCGGCCTGGCCCAACCGATTCTGCCAGAGCTGTTGCCGATGCGCGGTCTGCCGCAGGGATTGCCGCAGCCCGGCGCCTCGGTCCTGCCGCCGCCAGGCCAGCCTGGTCCCGCCGCGGCTGACGGCACAATGGATTTGTGGGAACACGTCCTGCGCGTGCTCGACAATTTGGGACCGTCGCCGTCGTTTCCCTTGGCGATGGCCGCCCTGCTGCATGACGTGGGCAAGCCGCGCACTGTCGGCCGTACGCCGGATCGTTACACGTTCTACAACCACGAACACGTCGGCCGCCGCATGGCCGGCGCAATCTGCGAGCGCCTCAAGCTCTCCAACGACGAACAGAAGCGCATCGAGTGGCTGGTTGAGAAGCATCAAATCCTGAGCGACGCCCGGCAGATGCGGCCAAGCAAGCTCAAGACGCTGCTGGTCCATCCGGGCATCCGCGAATTGCTGGCCCTGCACCGCGCCGACGCCTTGGCCGCTGGCCGCGCTACCGACCACGTCGAATACTGCGAACAGTTACTGCGCCAGTGGACGAAAGACGACCTCGATCCGCCGCCGCTGCTCACCGGCGATGATCTGATCCAGGCCGGCCACAAACCAGGTCCGCTCTTCAAGAAACTACTCGACGCCGTGCGTGAGGCCCAGCTAGATGGAACGATTCGCACCAAAGAGGAAGCATGGACGCTGATACGCTGCCTGCTGGCCGAGTGGGGCGAGTCCTCATGTTAGGGTGGGAGCAAGCGAAGGCTTCTGGGAGCGCGAAGCGTTGCCCTAGCGAGGGCCGACCCACAAATCTGCATTTCATGAATGGTTATCAGCGCAGAAGTACCGCAAACGGCTCCTTCATCTGAGCCGTGAAGCCAATCTTTCTGACTTCCTGCTTCTGTTTCGGGACAATACGACTCTGAGTACTCTTGATAAAGCATCCTTTATCCACATGGCCTTGCAAGTAAAGCTCCGCTGGCTTCCCGGCACTGGGTCCAAGGGCGACCTCGAATTCGGCCAGAGAGATTTCCAAGTCTCCTGGCTTGATCTCGCCGAGCACCAAGGCATAACGTGATCCAATGACCTGAATGCCGTCGGAGATCGGCTCCCAAGTTACGCCGTCGTGGGAGTATTCTTTAGCGGGTAAGATGTCCGGTTTGGCTCTGGATTCAATCGGCTCCATAACGAGGAAAATGTTGCCATGCTCCTTCACGGCGAGCCTGGCGAATGGCTGTACTATGCTGATCGGGTGGCAGGTGTTTCCACCATAGCCCCAGAAAATCCGGCCCGTCCGCTCGTATTCCCGGCGCTTCCGTTCCAGAATCTGCTCCCACGTCTCCCCAGCGTGGTTGCCGACTTTCATGAAGATGAATTTATCGGGCAGCTTCGTCATTGTTTCGTCTCCTTGAATGGAATCAGATCGACGTCACGGGTGGCGAGTTTGCCCCCGTTAGTCTTATCGATCACATACTGATATCGCAACGGACTTGCAGCCCCATAGAAATGTTCGAGACGCTCTGGCGACAACTTCTGGCTCTTGTACTCCGAAGGAATTTCCGTCTTCCGCTCGATCACCAGGGAGCAAGAAGTGAGGTCGGGTGCGTCGTCGAGGTGGTAGTGGTGGAACTTTGGCAACATCTCAGCGACCCGGAAACCGGCCTCGATAACCATCCGCTGAGTTTTGAGTTGGACCACGTGCGTCCAGAGGTAAGCCGGATGGTCGCCGATGACGATGCAGCCCAAGGCGTTCCCCTTGACGGCCTCAATCCCCCGCTCGATGAATGCACACACACTCTCGCCGTTGTTGCTTTTGCCCCACGGAGGGTTCGTGTAGAAGGCGTCGTAAGACTGCCAGTGCTCTGTTGGTAGAGCGTCGGCCACGTTGTATAGATCGGCGGAAATCGTTTCTGTCAGGCTGTAGTTGTCCGCAAAGTGGTTAATCGAGTTGACGATGCGCTGGTCGAAGTCGAGAACTTTGACGAAGTTCGGTCCGTTGGGCAGGAGTTGCTGACTGTGCAGGTGAACAAGCGAGAGTGCAATCGCATCTCCGTCGCCGACAAACAACACATCCTTGTCGTTGAACCATCTGCCGATCAATTCCGCCTGTAGGAGCATGTCCGGCAGTTTCATGTAGATTTGGTCGAAGTGGCGGAGTGGCGGTGGGCGGTTGATAATCACGTCCGATAGAGCATTCAAACAGGAGCGAAAGTCGATGGGCATGTCAACGTCCTTTCCCCGACGTCCTCTTTTTCTCGCTGAGGAACTGCAACACCTTGTCGCTTGATGGAGTGAACAGGTACTTTACCACGATAAGAACCATTGAGGCTATTTCGGCGAATACCGACACAATGAAAGTCCGGGCCGTCCATGGCTCGAATGTCAGTGCGTCGCAGCCTATCAACACGAAAATCACATTCATGACAAGCGCTTGCAGCCCCATCGCAAAAATCAGGTAGTTGGCATACCGCTCCCGCATTTTGCGGTCTTGAGCCTGCTGATCCTTCCATGCCTTGATGATGGTTCTAACCTGGTGGCTGCGGTCCTCAATCTGACGCAGCTTGCCGTAGGAGTCTACGTCCGCCGAAGAGACAGGCTCGCCCACGTTTTGGACGAGGTTCTTGAGGGTATCGGGAACCTGCGGCTGGGATTTCTTCTTTGCCATCAGTCCAGTCCAAGTTGACCGACCCGAATGCCCATCGCTGCCTCAGAGACGTTGAATTTGCGGGCCATCGCATCAACAGAGTGCAACCTCTTCCACTCCGACCGAACGGCGTCTGCCGGCATAAGGAGGGCGGCGGCGAACATGTTAGCTTGGATCTCACGACGACGCTGGGGGGTAATGTCTTGTTGATCATCCTGGGGCAAGCGGAATAGGTTGGCCTCGCTGTCCACAAACTCGCCATCCCCGATAAGGTGGAGGAAGTGGTGGCCGAGTTCGTGAGCAATCGTGAATCGCTTTCGGAACGGGGGATCGGATTGGTTGACTAGGAGCGTAATTTGATCGCCCCGTTTGGCGATCATACCAACGATATTGTCGTCGGAAAACTTGGCATTGTAGACAGCCATTCCGAGACGGTTCGCCAACACGACGGGATCGACAGGGATGGATTCCAGACCATGTTCGCGGAGAACGTCCGCTGCCCGTATTTCGACTTCCTGGCGGGACAAAAAAGGAACGTCTTTCTCGACGGTAGGCATGACCCACTCCGAATGCCGCGTCAGACGGCGCCGCTGGGTGGCGAAGGGATTAGATCCCACGATTCGCTTATTGTAAGTTTCAACGAAAGCCGCCTTCCATTTGCCGGAAACGTCTGAGAATGCAAGCCTTTTCATGCAATTCTACAGGGGAAAAGCCGCATTGCAAGGTCATGCCAGAAAGTGCAAAAACTATCTCTCGACTAGCGAAGTCCAGCTGCTTGACTACCGGAAATGGAAAATCGAGCTGGCAGCCACACACGTCGTAAGCGGAGTGATCCGGCTGCCAGTTTGGGTGTTCATCGGCCAGCACTGCTAGCGTGACTACCTGATGAATGTAACAATCGAAGGTACGATGAGATAGTTGTTACAATACGCAAATGAATACCGATGCCCTTGCCTTGTTTCTTCCTCCGGTGCAACGTTGGTTTCGTACTGCGCTGGGTGAGCCGACGGCGGCGCAGCGGCTAGGCTGGCCGGCGATTGCGGCGGGGCAGCATACGCTGATTCTCGCGCCTACCGGGTCCGGCAAGACCTTGGCGGCGTTTCTGGCGTGTCTCGATGCACTGTGGCGGCAACCGGAATTGCCGCGCGGTGTGCG
>JAJPHU010000260.1 GCA_021325115.1 Planctomycetota bacterium
CTCCCACCCCAGCCCTCCCTCACGAGGAGAGAGGAAGTTTTGTCCGCCAGCTCCTTATTATCAGAACGGCGGTTTGCCCGACGGGTCCGCTGGCGGAGGCTCAGCAGTCACCGGGCCTGCCGGCATCGGCGCCGGTACGGGGGCGATCCGCGATTGCACAGCCGGCGCTGCTGGCGTCGGATCAGGCACAACCGAAGTCATGTGGACGGGGGGCGTTATCATCGGCGATTGCACCACCGGAACTTGCATATACTCGATGGGCATGCCGTTAACCGACGGCATCCCGTAACCCGGCAGGGCGTCGGCGGGCATGCCATCGCCGGGCCCGTCCTGATGGCGGCGGAACAAGCGATGCTTGAAAAACGGGTGCCGCGCCTGGCAATGGCAGCCGGGACCGCAACCGAAGAGGTTGTGTGAGCGATTGGGATATCGATACGTGTAATCGGCCCCGTAACAAACGGGACCGAAGAAACTACCAGCCCGAGCGCCCCCTGCGCTGAAACCCAACAGCGCCGCAAACGTCAAGGCCGGGATCAAAAGGCGGATTCGCATTCAAGATACCCTCCTTGGGCAACAACGATTTATCCTGACGGAGTTTTGCCTCGATTGAGGCCATCGGCAAGAGATGGCAGACGAATCGCCGTGTTTTTGTTCTCGGAGGGCTCGTTATCTTCGCTATGTTCCCAACAACCTGTCTCACTTTGTCGCCGCAGCATCCCACAGACGCAAGCCGCCGAGGAAGGCGTTCTTGTTGTCGCCCATGCGGCAGGCGGGCGGCAGCTCATCCAGTTTTTTGACGTTGCCGCCGCCCAGCACAATGTAATCGGCCAGGAAGGCGGCGCGCAAGCGCGCCACCACATCGAAAACCACACGCTTCCACTTGCGGCGGCCCAGACGCTTCAGGCCAGCTTGGCCCACATAGTCCTCGAACGTTAGACCTTTCTTGTAGGGCAAATGTCCCAATTCCATCGGCAACAGAAAATCATTGTAGATCAAAGCGGTGCCCAGGCCGGTGCCCAGGCCGAGAAAGAGCATTCGGCCGCCCTCGTAACTGCCCAGCGCTTGCATGGCGGCGTCGTTGATGAGCTTGACCGGACACCCCAGGGCCGAAGCAAAATCGAAGCCGATCCAGCCTGCCGCAAGATTGACCGGCTCCACCCGAATAGTGCCGTCCACCACAGCGCCCGGATAGCCGATAGAGACGC
Source organism: Planctomycetota bacterium (assembly GCA_021325115.1). Classification (GTDB taxonomy): domain Bacteria; phylum Planctomycetota; class Planctomycetia; order Gemmatales; family Gemmataceae; genus JAJPHU01. The sequence goes on from JAJPHU010000260.1 coordinate 1,206, forward strand.
GATCATAGCTCCAATCGGCCGCGGCCGAACGCACGAGTTCGACCATTTTGCCAGGTGTCAGGGACGGTCCGGAGGGACACTTGCGTACCTCATCGCGTCCTTGGAGCTTCAGCTTGACGTGCGTGCCGCCCACGTCGATCACGAGAATCGCCATGACTCAACCGATGTCCTTCTCGATCTCTGGTTAGGTGGTTCAAGCCACTACCCAACCCCTTAACCAACCGGCCACCTAAGTGCTGGCGGACCCAACCGTAGGGCAAGCGGCCAGCTTGCCCTACGGTTGGGTCCGCCCTAAACCACCTACTTTACCGTTTCGGACTTGTGGGATTCTGAGGAAGACCGCTCCCTGGATTGTTAGGTGGGACACGGCCTCCTTGCTGGGGGCCTCTTTGTTGCGGATTCATGCCCGGCGAGATGGGGCCCCCAGGCTGGGGGCCTCTTTGTTGCGGATTCATGTTTGGCGAGCCGCCTTGCTGCGGATTCATGCCGGACGGAAAACCGCCGGGGAACATGCCAGGCCCTTGTTGGCCGTTGTTCCCCTCGTTCTGCTTCTGGGCCTTTTCCGCCGCTTCTTTTACCTTTTTGGCAATTTGCTCGCGGATTACCTTCATGACCGGCTCGGACTCGAAATGGACGGTTTGCCAGAAGCCGTACCATTCGTTAGCCAAGGCTTTCAACTTGGCCTCGTCCACTTTATTGTTTCCGTCCACGCAGCCGAAGGCACGCGCGAAGCAACCGAGCAGGGTCGTCTCATCCAGCTCGATATCGCGGGGCATCTTACTCAGCTCGGCGAAATAGTGACGCAGACCGTCGAGATGTCTCTGGGCCAGGAAGTAGGTCAGCGCCCAGGAAACCGTGCGCGCCTTGCGCAGAGCAGCCTCATAGAGGATATGCTCCTCGCTCTTATCCGCCTCCTCGTTCCTCGACTCGGCCTGGGAACGCACGAGAGACGAGACCCCGCCTCGTCTCTCGGAGGGCAGGGTGCGGAAGTAGCCGTCTGTGACGACCTTGCGTAGCGTGTCTACGGCAGTTTTTTCCAGGCCGCCCTCACTGGGGGATTTCCCTTTCAGCTCACGCCAGCGCGGCAGGTAGTAAGGACTGGGAGCGCCGATGGTCGGCCAGGGCGATTGCAGAGGCGTCTCGAAAAAGCTACCCATGCCGAAGAGAATCCATTCCGGCACGGCCACGTTGCGCGGCAGCAGTCCGGACGCGAATAACAGCTGCCGGCTAGCATCGTGGCTAACGGTCGCCAATTCGGCTTCCTGCTCCAACGCCTTGAGCATAAGGGCAAGCATCTGCGCCTCGGCGATGTTGATGAGAACGGTGGGATCTCCGGCAGAAGCCCGGATATTCGGCGGTACACCGTTCTTCGGCACGCCGGAGCTTTTGTTCTGAAGAAGCTCATAACGCTGGTAGCCCTTGGCCTTCCAGTTTTCCCAGAACGTGCTCAGCGCCTTGTACGAGTCATCTTGACGCTGCGAATGCATCACCGCCAGGCCCTCACGGCGAGCGAAGAAACCATCAACTACCACAGGACCGGCTGTGAGAATTTTGCGCAATTGCTCGAAGTCGTCCGTTTTGCTGGTCAAGACAACCACCTGACGATTCGGCGGCACTGGCAGGGCAATCCCTCGGAGGGCGAACCAGTAGTAAAAGCCGCGGAAAGTATTCTCCAAGTACTCGGTATGCGTCTTGACCTCGATGGCATTGTCGCTGAGGTTATGCACCAGCATATAGTGCGGGGTTTCTGTCACTTTGTAGCCCCGCAGGAGTTGGCCACGCAAGGAAGCGGCTACCGGGTCATCGCCTGCTTTGCGGTCAAGCTCGGCCTTGACCTTCACATAGGCGACGGCGGCGGAATGGCCCTTGTCTGCTTCGACTACCTTATCCAGGACTTCAGGGAACTGATCTACCAGGCCGTGCTCCAATGTCCACTCGGCCAGACTCAGAAGGTCGCTGGCCGATGCCTTCTCCTTCAGGACAGCTTCCCATTTTACCTTAAAGCGATCGGAGACGGTCGGCATCGGTTTGTTTTTGTCTTCGGAGATGACATACAGCTCGCCAAAAGAGGGGTTTCGCAACAGTTGACAGGATTTGCCCAGACGCTCGGGAAGGCCGACCATGGCCGGCAGCTGCGCCGTAAGGGGATTGGCCGCCAGATCAAAGACTTTGAGCAGATTTTTACGGGTTTTCACCTCGACGACGGCGATAACGTAATCGCTAAGGTCATCGACATCGTCGGTAGGGGCCATGCTCATCATACCCATCATGCCCATCATCATGCCGCCGCGCAGGCCCATCATGCCGCCTTGCGTCTGCATCCTTCGTCTCATTTCTTCTTGCATTTGCATTTGTTGTTGCATGCCTTGCGGCGAACCGCCTTGCATGCCGCCGGGCATTGGCATGCCCGGACGCATACCCATCGTGCCCGGCATTCCGCCCGGCATTCCGCCCGGCATGCCCGGACGCATGCCCATTGTGCCGGGCATGCCGACACCGCCTACGGTGGTCAATTCTCTTCCGCCGCCAACATTGGCCACGATGATTACGTAATCCGCTGAAGCGAGACCGGCACTCACTATCAGGAATGCCGCCGCCAGAATCCCCTGTTTCATGCCGATCACCTCCGCGAAGCTGGTTCGCCGTGGATGGACTTGGATCAAGATGCCTCTGTCTATTGTGACGACAATCGTGCCAATCCGCAACCTCTCGTTTTCCGTTGTCAGTTGGCTATTGTCCGTGTTCAATATACCGACAACGGACAACCAACAACGGACGAGGAGTCATCATTCGTCATGAATCGCTATGTCTTTTCTTTCTTTCTCCTTGCGGGGCTGCTTGCTCCCGTTGTCGTACAAGCGCAGCTGCCGCCGGAACAAGCGGCATCCACGTTCACTGTCGCCGACGGCCTGGAAATGAAACTGTGGGCATCCGAACCGCTGTTCGTCAATCCCACCTGCATCGACATCGACCACAAGGGCCGTGTTTGGGTCTGTGAGTCGGTCAACTATCGCAACAAGCTGCACGGCAAAAAAACACTCAATCGGCCCGAAGGCGACCGCATCGTCATCCTCGAAGACACCAAGGGCACAGGCAAGGCGGACAAGGCGATCACGTTTTATCAAGCGCCAGACTTCATCGCGCCCCTGGGCATTGCTGTGGCCAAGGAGCCCATTGGACCGGGTTATAAGGTCTACGTCTGCCATTCGCCGGACATTCTGCTTTTCGAGGACAAAGACGGCGACGGTAAGGCCGACGGGCCGCCGAAGAAGTTGCTCAGTGGCTTCGGCGGCTACGATCACGACCACGGCGTTCACGGCATCCTCATCGGCCCGGACGGCAAGCTCTATTTCAGCGTCGGCGATCAAGGCGTTCACGGCCTGCAA
>JAJPHU010000255.1 GCA_021325115.1 Planctomycetota bacterium
GTCAAACGCAGACTCAGATACGAATCGCGTTCACCCCATAGCAGCAACACCGGCACGTTAATGGACACATCCTCACGCACCGTGCCTTTGGCCCGATAGCGCAAGAAGACGCACTTCAAAGTACCAAAATTCCACCGCCTTTTCGGCTACTTACCCACTGAGAATCTCAGGAGATTTTTTCTTGACATGCGGTGATTACAGGAGTAATGAGTAAAGAAAACAAGAAAAATCGGTTAAGACTCGCAGAAATACTATCCAAAAGCTCAATAGCGACTGGATCGGCTGCTTAGTTCAGAGCTTTACGTCGCCCGGTTTGAGATAGCGTTCCTTTGGCCGCAGCGGGGCCAGAGCCAAACGTTTCCTCATCTTGTTTGGGAGGTACACCTATGCCGTTCCTGCGTATGCGCTCACGATGGCGTGGCTTCACGCTCATCGAACTACTGGTGGTGATTGCCATCATCGCCATCCTGATCGGCCTGTTGTTGCCGGCCGTGCAAAAAGTCCGCGAGGCCGCCGCTCGCGTCCAGTGCCAAAATAACCTTCATCAGATGTCGATCGCAGTCCAGAATTGCGCCGACACCAATGGGGGTAAGATGCCTCCCGGTTTGGGCGGTTATCCAATCATTGCCACTTCTCCTACGGCACGGGGTACCAGCTCGTATGGGGGCTGTCTCTTCTATCTCTTACCCTACATCGAGCAGCAAAATCTGTTCAACGCTTGTGCCCTCGCCAACGGCAACGGTTACGATCCCGAGCGCGGTATTCTCCCACAATCCCAGGGTGGTTACTTGAAAGAACTGGTGAAAACCTATCAATGTCCGAGCGATCCTACCTGGGGCAGCGGCTTTAAGAGCGGCTGGGCCGCCGTGGGCAGCTATGTCTTCAACGGCATGATTTTCTTGTCCGATTGGCTAGGCTATTCCTATTACCCCGCCACCATTACCGACGGCACGTCCAACACCATCTTCTTCACCGAAACCTATTCCATGGGCACCGCCACGAACGGTAGTTTACAGCCGAACTTGTGGTGGTGGGATTACAATGGTTTCGAGACCAAGCCGGACACCAACTACTACACCGATTGCGGCGGTTTCAACTATTGGGGACCGGCTTACGTACCCCTGATCACACCAAACCCGCAATATTGCAACACGAATACTGCCCAGGAAGACACGTGGGGAGGACTTTTCAGCGTTTGCAGCTGCCGGGCGACTTCGCCGCATACCGGCGGAATCAACGCCGGCATGGGCGACGGCAGCGTTCGTTTCATAGCCCAGGGAATCAGTGGCAACACCTGGTTCTTCGCTTGCACTCCCAATTACGGCGATGTCCTCGGTTCGGATTGGTAACAAGAGTACGAAACCTGACGAGCGGGCTGCGTCGGCGCCCCGAGAATTCTGGGGGTTGACGCGGCCCATTCGCCGGATTAAGGAGCGTCTTCATGAATGCTTGTCTCGTTACATCGTTTCGTCGGGTGATGTGCTGCTGTTTGTCGCTTGGGCTGTTGGTCCTTTTAGGCGGCTGCGGCGGACGGCCCCGATCAGTGGAGCACGCGGACGTTTCGGGTCAAGTGCGGTTCCAGGGCAAACCCTTGCCGGGAGGCAAAGCGACCTTCGTCGCCGTCAACGGCGGATTTGCCTCTTCCGGAAAAATCGATGAAAACGGTCATTACCAGATTAAAGCTCCTGTGGGCGAAGTGCAAATCGGTGTGACCAACCGCATGTTGCAGGCAAACCGCGGATCAATCAAGGGACCGCCCCTATTGACGAAGACCGAAGCCAAGGAGCGCCAACCGTTGAAAGGACGATACGTCAAGATCCCCTCGCAGTATGAGGATCCCTCCACTTCCGGTTTGACCTACACCGTGAAGCCAGGGCCACAGACCCACGATATCGAATTGTCCAACAATTTTATTCCGCCACCCAGTGCTACCGGTCCATGATCGGGAATGAGGTATCGCCATGTGGCTTTCTCTCTCCGTTGGTGAACGAGCCGGAAGCATCAACCACAGGAAGAACTGTCGTTTACGTTTCCGGCTTAGCCGTCGGTTGTGGCTCTTCTTGACTCTTGTAGGCTCGGCAGTCGCTGCCAGCATCGTGGCCTATCCTCAGATGCAGGCTTGGTATCACCGCCGCGCTGCTCGCCTGGAGGTAGAGCGTTATCACACCCAGCAGGCTATCCAGCATCTACTCCTTTGCCGCGCTATCTGGCCTCGTGATCCCGAAACGCTCCTTTTGGCGGCCCGCACGGCACGCCGCGCCAGGATTTACGACGATAGCGAACGCTTGCTCTATGACTATCGGCAGATACGAGGACGTGATGAGGCTTACACTTTCGAATACTTGTTGCTGTCGGCCGAATGCCATGTCGATGACATGGCCGATTTGTGCTGGCAGTGCGTGGAAGAAGGCCGTTTCGATGCTGCGCCGCTCCTGGAAGCGTTGACGCGTGGCTATTTGCGGCAATATCAGCTGAGCCAGGCTCAGCATTGCCTGAAACGGTGGCAGCAAATCCAACCGGATAATCCGCAGATGTTTTACCTTCAAGGACTCTTCAAACTCGATTATCTCCATGACCGCTCCGGCGGTGAGGAAAGCTACTGCCGCGCTCTGGAGTTGGATCCGGACCATGAAGAAGCACGCTTGGGTTTGGCAGTCGCTCTGCTGATGGGCAATAGTTTTGCCCGGGCCGCAGAGCACTTCAAACGTCTGCGGCAAAGCCAGCCCGGCAATTTGCGCATACAGGTAGGCCTGGCTGAATGCCTCGACGGTCTGGGTGAAACGGCTGAAGCGGTACGGCTGGTGGATGATGTGCTGTCCCAGCAGCCGGAATTTTCCCCAGCCTTGTCGTTACGCGGCCAATTGGCCCTTAAGAACGGACAATTGGACAGAGCGGAAAGCTGGCTGCGCCAGGCCCTGCACCGCGATCCGATGGACCATCGTGCCCACTATAGTCTGATTCGCTGCCTGGAACAAAGCGGACAAGAGGAAGAAGCCCTGCGGCAGCGCCGCCGGCTCCAGCAGATGGAAGAAGACCTATCGCACTTCAATGAGATTATCACCCAGGAACTCGCTCAGCGGCCCAAAGATCCCTCTTTATACTGCACGGCCGGTCAAATTCTCTTACGTAATGGTCAGCACCAGGAAGGCCTTCGCTGGCTCCAGAATGCGCTGCGTCTGGACTCACACTATGCTCCCGCGCGGCAAGCGTTGGCGGATTATATACGCAATCCTGAGTCATTTACTTCAAAGACTGATTAAGTATCTAAATCCAGTGCCTCGTTCTGATTCTTGCCCATCAGGTGGATAACAGACCCGCGTATTCGCCAGGTCCCAGAACAACGCATTCATAAGGCCACATTTCTTGCCAAGGCATACCAGGTTCACGCCTGCCATGATAACGGACCGACTCGGAATAGAACAGCAGTGCACGATCCTCGCGTTCAGTGCTGGGCAGTGGTTGTGCTTTATCCGTCAGATTGAAGTATGCATGGAACTCTCCCGCCGCACCACGCACCAGATGCAACAGCGCTGGCTTCTGCTCATCCGGCAGCAAGTGAACAGTGCGATGCCTGAAATCACGCAATGCCGGACAGCGCCGCCGTGCGGCCAGCAGATCGGTATAGAGACGACGCAATCCAGCGCGAGACGAACCATCTGGCCATGACCAGCTCAGTTTCGCTGCCGCAAACGTTGCTTCCGCCTGCGGATCGAGCATTTCCACTCCGGGCGCAAAACCGTAATCGCGACGCCGGCCTTGCCGCACATTCTCAATCAAGTTGTGATTGTGGAACGAGCAAAAGAACGGAAATGGATTATCCTCGCCGTACTCCTCGCCCATGAACAAAAGCGGCAGGTACGGCGCCAGGAGCATCAAACTGGCGGCAAGACGCTGTTTGGGCGGATCGGCCAGTGTAGCCAAACGATCGCCACGCGGCCGGTTGCCGACGTGATCGTGATTTTGCACGCCGATGACGAAGCGATCGCCCGGCAAGCCCTCATCGGGACCACCCCAATGCCGGCCGCGATAGGCACTATAAATGCTGCCATCCAGGTGAAAAGTTTGCCCTAGCGTTCGAGCGAGACTGCGGATCTCCGTGAAATCGCTATATTTGCCGTGCCGTTCGCCGATGAGGCAAGCGTACAGCGCATGATGGAGATCCTCGTTCCATTCAGCATCGAGTCCGTGTCCGCCGCGCTCCGGCGCACGCACCATGCACACGTCGTTGCGGAGACTTTCGGCAATGATGTGGATATACCGGCCAGCGCCGGCCTCATCAGCGGCTTGTTTGATCTCGCGAAGGATATGGCGCGGTCGCGAATCGAAAATGGCGTGGACCGCATCGAGCCGCAGGCCATCAAAATGAAAATCAGCGATCCACATACGCACATTATCGAGGATGAAGTCGCGCACGGCGTCGGAACCAGGACCATCGTAGTTGAAGGCCGGTCCCCAGGAGGTGCGATAACGGTCGGTGAGATATGGCCCGAACTCGCCAAGATAATTGCCTTCGGGGCCGAGATGGTTGTAAACGACATCAAGAACAATCGCCAAGCCAGCGGCGTGGCAGGCGTCTACCAATTTTTGTAACTCATACGGCCCGCCGTAGGTGTTCTGAGCAGCGTAGAGATGAACGCCGTCGTAGCCCCAATTGCGCGGGCCGGGAAACTGCGCGATCGGCATCAACTCCAGAGCGGTCACACCCAATTCGCGCAGGGCCGGCAAACGGGGAATGATGGCCTCGAAAGTGCCTTCTGGCGTGAAGGTGCCTGTGTGCAACTCGTAGAACACGAGATCTTCACGCGGCACACCTTGCCAGTCCCGATCGGTCCAGGTGAAGCGGCGCGGGCGTACTACAGCCGAAGGCTTGTGAACACCATCGGGCTGCCATAACGAACAGGGATCGGGACGCTCCGGGCCGTTGTTCAGCCGATAGGCATAACGTTGGCCTTCCGGCACGTCGGGCAGCGCGGCGTGGAAAAAGCCGTGCTCCTCGCGCAGCATCGGCTGAACGCGACGCTGTGAACCGTCGAACAATACCAACTCCACACGCTCTGCCCGCGGTGCCCATACGCGCCAACGGATGCCGCCTCCCTCTTCTTCCAGGGCGCCACAAGAACGTTTCCTCAACTTCTTTACCTTTCTTTATCTTAAATACGCGAGGGCGAAGCATCGCGCAAGAAATCGACCATCAACCGAGTGACGCGTTCCGGTGCGTCATTCTGAATCCAATGGCTGACATCCGGGAAGCGTA
>JAJPHU010000268.1 GCA_021325115.1 Planctomycetota bacterium
CAGGTTGAGGGCCTGGTGCCCGTCAAAGGGCGTGCAGGTTCGATCCCTGTCTCCGGCATTTAAGCAGGGCAAGAGGTGCGTTGTCGCCTGCGCCACAGCTTGGCTCCGTACAACAGCAACAAGATCGCCCGCAGCTGTAAACCTTCACCAGTCGGCTGGTGCCCATTGTTCATTGACGGTATTCCGCGGAGCACAGTTACACCTGGAATGCGCGGACAATCCGGACTTTGAGGAAATCCAGGGCTAGCAGATAAACTACCACCAAGCCTAACACTTCCAATATCAGGCCCAAGGGAAGCGACTCCATGAAGATGCCGCCCGCAGCCAGCGCGATCACGGCCAAGATGTCGAGTGCCGAGCTGGCCAAGAGCCAGCCACCTGGTCGCGATTGCCAGCAATGCCGCCGCTCGCGCACCAAATACACCGTGCCCTGACCGCTGAAGACCAGCAGCACGAAGATAAGTGTCTGCAACTGCTGCTCGGACAACCGAAGCACATCACGGCCCCACAGGAAAAGGCCGAACGACAGTGCCAGAATGAAGATCGCCAACGGCAGGGCGGTCAGGACCAACGAGCGAATATGCCAGCGATCGGGCGAGCGGGAATAGGAGACCCGATCCGTCGCCAGAGACATGGTGACGAAATCGTTCGTGAAAAGTAGCAGCACGATGAGTACCGGCGTGGTCACGAACGTTCCGGTGAAAAGCAGTCCCAGACTCAAGAGCAGGGCGATCTCGATAGTTTTGACGATCTTGTTGAGGGTATAGGTGAGCATGCGTTGATAGATGCGGCGGCTGGTCTGGACGGCGGCCACGATGTCGCCGAGTCCGGGATTGGTCAACACCAGACTGGCGGCCGCCTTGGCCACGTCCGTAGCGCTGGCTACAGCGATGCCGACCTCCGCCTGCTTTAGCGCTGGCGCATCGTTGACGCCATCGCCGGTCATACCGACCGTATGCCCCTGTCGCTGGAGCGCATGCACCAGGTGATACTTGGCTTCGGGTAGGACTCCGGCGAAGATCTCGCAATCCGGTATGCTCGTACCCCATTCGTGCTGCAGCTGTTCCGGCGGGCAAACGCGTTCACCGATGCCTACTTGGCGGGCCACTGTCCGGGCTGTGGCTGGACTGTCACCCGTCACCATGAGGACACGAACACCCAAGTCTTTGAGATCATGCACAAGTTGGCGAGAATCTACCCGGGGCGGATCATGTAAACCAATCAGACCTGCCAGTCGCAAGGTGCCGTCCGTACCAGCGGCCACGGCCAAGATGCGATAACCTTCCGATGCCAATCGTTCTACATCTTGTTCCATACGCTCCCCGCTGCCTGTACAAAGACCGCCCACGATTTGTGGTGCGCCCTTGACCACGCGTAGCGAACTCCCCCCTTGTCGCAGCACGGCTTCGGAACGCCTTGTGGCGGGATCGAAGGGAATAAATTGCAAGCGTTGTTCGCCTACCGGAGCGATGCCGGCAGTCTGGGCAGCACGAAGGATTGCCAAGTCCAGAGCATCCTGGGTGGATTCATCGCAGGCTGCCGCAGCCAGGCGGAGTATTTCCTCCTCTGCATGGGGGCGATAAGCCCGCACGGACGCCACGGACAAGCGATTTTCGGTGATGGTGCCGGTCTTATCGCTGCACAATACATCCATGCCGGCTGCCTCCTCGATGGCCGATAGCCGCGTCACGAGGACGCCCTGCCGCGCCAATTCCAGGGCACCCAGAGCGGTAGCCACGGTGAAGGTCGCCGGCAGAGCCACGGGCACCGAGGCCACGAGCAGGATTAGGGCGAATGGCAGGATCTCGCGGGCCGGAAGGCTCACCACCAGAGCATAAATCAACACAGCCGCGACGAGCACGGCGTCCAAAACGATCAGGTATTGGACGATGGTGAAGATGATGGTTTGCAGATGGCTGCCGGTATGAGCCAGGCGCACCAGTTCGGCCGTCTTGCCGAACTCGGTGTGGGCGCCGGTGGCCGTCACTTCGCCACTGCCCTCCCCGCGTTGGACCACGGTTCCCGCGCGAGCTTTGCCTCCTATCTCGATCTCCACCGGAGTGGATTCGCCGGTCAGGGCCGATTGATCCACCAGGATTGATCCGGAATCGATGCGAACATCTGCCGGCGTTAAGTCGCCCATGCGCAGATGGATCACGTCTCCAGGGACGAGCTGGCGGGCGGGCAGTAATTGCCAGCGGCCATCGCGCAGCACACGGGCCTGAACTGTCAGCCGGCGGCGGAGAAGTGCCAGAGCATTGGATGCCCGGTTTTCTTGTAAGAAGCCTAGCACGGCGTTGAAGACAAGGAGAGCGGCAATGATCAGCGCCTCGATAGGCCGTCCTAGCACTAATTGCAGTCCGATGGTGACTTCCAGCATCCACGGTACGGGCGCCCAGAACTTGCCGAGCAAAGCACGCACAGGATGGCGGCGTTCCTCGACCGCCTCATTGGGTCCGTACTGCTGCAGACGCCGGCCAGCCTCCGTGGACGTTAGGCCCGGCGCAACCTTGCTTTCCCGGCTCATACCGGCTGGGTGATCGCTTTTTTGATCCATCGGATAGTCTCCTCAACTTTGCTCTTGCTGAAGCAGCGAACGTCAGCGCGTGTAAATAGCCTGCAGAAAGAAGCCATGCCCGCCTGTCGATTCCAACATCCGTCTGAGATAAACTTGTGCCTCGGATTGTAGCTTGTCGGCCAACATATCCTCTGCGGCCGCTTCGCTTTTCTTCGAGGCCCTGTCCGTGCGTAGCCATCACCATCAGATCGCTGCTCGGACCCAGTGCGAATTCTTGCAACGTGTCGGCGATCGGTCCCTCCAAGGAGTGGATCGAGATATTCTCCACCTCTCCATCTTGAGACGCTGGGCAACCCCGGAGAGATATTTTCTTTCCTCTTCCCATAACTATATGTCCGGTATGCCCAGGCATATCGTTCCTTCCCCGAGAAGCACCGGCGTATGCACATCGACCAGCTGCAAAACGGCGACCCCTTGATCGGAGAGCTGATCGACAGTTTTCACCCGGACCTTTGCGTGGTGCGCGGAAGCAGCGCCCGCCGAGGTACTCAGATTGGCAGAACCTTGGTCGTCAATCCTGGCAGCCTCTCGGACGGTTGGACCGCCTGGCTCGAGTGGGGACGTCCCACCGAGGATCTGGTGAAATTCGTCAACTCGACGGATCTGGGATACGAAGGTGGTGAATGCCAAGAATGCGCGGCTCCGCACACGCGACAACCGGAGTGTGAGAGCGTGCGGTGGTCGTGACTCGCCCTTGGCGGTGTGCTTCGGAGAGTCAACCCTTTTGCCAGAAAAGACAGCCCCAGTTAGAAGGCACTCGATAGTTCACCAACCGATAGCTCCCCACGTCAACGTGAGTGCCATTGACGAGATCCTGCCAGACTCCATTTGTGGAGAACGGTACGTCTGTGTACTGATCGTGCTCGGAAAAATTGAGAACGATGATGAACCGCTCTAACTCACCGTCGTCGGCCGTACCCCAGCGGTGATAGATGACGACTTGCTTGTCGACATCCAGCCCATAACCGTCAGGACTGAAGTGCGTCCACCGCTCATCGTAAGCGTCGGGGTAGAAATGACTCGACCGCAAACCAGGATGTTCGCGCCGGATACGAGCCAACAGAGCATACTTATCGCGGAGAAGTTGCCCGATAGCATCCTCACTTTGGTCCCAGCGCAAAGAACGCGGCTGTACCCGCCGCCGCGACGGCGGTTCATGACTGTCGTCCTCAACCATTTCTTCACTTTGGCCAAACTCCTGACCATTGTGCAGCATGACCGCACCCGGACAGGTGAAGAGAGCGATCAGATACGGCTGTACGCGATACCAACGGTCGCGGCCTCCCGCTACCCAGGTGATCGTCGAATGGTCGTGGTTCTCCAGGTACATCACCGGCCCCTTGCCGGGGGCGAAGTCCTTGGCCGAATTCAGCACACGGAGGAAGCGCGTATCCACGCGCCCGCCGGGGCGGAGATAGTCGAAGGCACGGGCACGCAGCATGTCGAACCAGCAGTTGGTCGCGTTTACCGCGTTGGTATCGTTGATGGAACTGAAATCCCAGCGATCTTCGAGAATCAGGGAGAAGTTCCGCTGGCCATCGGCTGCCAGGTGGTCGTTGAGATCGGCTAGCAGCCGTGGCAGGCCACGAGTCGGCATGTCTTTGCGGTAAAAGTCGGATACTTCATCGAAGCGGAAGCCGTCGATACCGAACTGATCCATCCAGTAGGTGCAAACGTCCTGAGCAAACTGCTGAGTGCAAAAGTTGTGGTAATCCAGCGGCTGGCCGAAGACGTTGTGATCGGTGAACTTGCCGATGAACGGAGAATCTTCCGTCTGCTGCCACAGCCAGTGGTAGGGGAAACCTCCCTCCGTGGAGCCACTGTAGGCGTAGGCGTGTTGCAACACAATATCCATGAGGACGTGTATGCCACGACGGTGGCATTCGTCGATGAGGCGGCGAAGGCGGATGAGTTTATGCAGCGGTTCGCCGGGTAAATGGACGTAGCGTGATTCGACCGAGAAAAAGTAGGCTGGATTATAGCCCCAGCTGAACGGCTCTTCCGGCCCTTCATCCGGCCAGGCGATCCACGGCATGAAACCGATAGCGTTGACACCGAGGCTCACCAGGTAGTCCAGTTTCTCGACCACGGCGTCAATGGGGGTCAGCCCGCCGCGATATTCCCTGGTGAAGTCGTCGATCATCAATTCGTAGATGACCAGATCCTGCCAGGAGAGTCGCTTAGCCAGTGGGGTGACCTTCGGCAAAGGAGGGCCGCCGAAGATGAATGCCGAGTTGTTTTGCCTTCCGCCGCCATACTTGGTGCAGGGATCGCCGATCCAGCGCACGGTGCCATTTTGGAAGCGGACGACGTACTTGTACTCGTAAAGGCCCGGTGGAAAGTCGTGAGGCAGAGCGCAAGCGAACAGCCGGCCGTTGGCATGATCGCGTTCGCTCAGGACCAGGCCATCGTTGTAATTCCAGTTTCGTCGGCCCTTCTCGACCTGATCCTGGAAATCGCCCACCACGCGCACTTCGACGATCCGGCAGGGGCCACCCCGCACGTATTGGGTGGGATCGATGGCGTTGTCGGGAACGAACAGGCGGAACTCATAGCTGCCGTCCTCTTGGCGGCCAAACCCGAACTTGTCATACATGGCGATGGGTCTCCCGTTGACTTGGCATCGCCCCGTTCATTTCTTCCGTCGGGAGGAACGAGGAGTATTCTTTCGTGCGGCGTTGCGCTGCTGCATCTTGCTCAGGGTCGCGGTCAGGTAACGCATGTATCCTTCAGGACTCATCCAGCCCTTGGGACAGTCTACACGCTTTAGCTCCTCGGCCGCGAACCACAAAAACTGATGGGTGGCGCTGGTCATCCGCCGCACGCGCACTCGATACCGCCCTCCCGAAACACCCCGGACGCGGCCTATGCGGCCGTCCGGCAGGCGCACGCAATCACCTTCTTGAAAAGCTTTAGCCATGACACATCTTTCTCACCGAGGGCATTTATTCCGCTTTGCTTTTATCCGCTGCTTGGAAAGCCTCTTCGGCTACCAGGATCATTTGGGCAATCTCGACCAACTTGCGGCCCTTGTCGCTGGCCAGACGCTGGAGTCGGCGAAAGGCTTCCGCTTCTTCCAGCTTTCCCCGCCTCATGATAATCCCTTTCGCTCGCTCAATCACCTTGCGATCTTCCAGGGCTCGGCGCAAGTCCGCTGTTTCCTGACGCAGTGCCTGGAATTCTTCAAAGCGTTTCATAGCGATACCGATGGCCGCCTCCAACTCGGTTTCCTTGATTGGTTTGACGAGGTAGGCCAGGACGTGGTTGACTGCGGCCCGTTCGATCAGTTCACGGTTGTGATACGTCGAGACAAGGATGACGGGGATCGGCGCATCCTTGTAGATCTCGCCCGCCGCGTCAATGCCATCCATATCGGGCATCTTGATGTCTGTGATTACCAGGTCCGGGTGCAGCAGTCGGCATTGCTCGACCAGATGCCGACCAGTCTGGGCGGTGGCCAGGACCTGGTGCCCTTGAAGAGATAAAAACTCCTGGAAAAAGTCGCGCGTATCACCTTCATCATCGGCAACGACGATACGCAGAGAACGGTTCATGGTTCCCCCCGTGGTAGGGTGATAAGGAATTCAGCTCCGGAATCGGTGCCCTCGCTAACCACGATCTCGCCCCCGTGCGCCTCGATGATGCGCCGGACGATTGCCAGACCCAGGCCGGTTCCCTTGGTCTTGGTCGTGTAGAACGGCTCAAATATTTTTGATCGCTCCTCAGTGGCGATGCCGGGGCCATTATCGCGTACGGCGATGCAAAGGGCGGAATGTCCCGTCAACAGGGCGGGAGAGCAGCGGACCTCGATGACGACTGGATCGCGGCAGGCTGTCAGGGCGTTGTCGAAAAGGTTACGAAAGACCTGCACGAGTCGGAAGTAATCGGCGTGGCAATGCAGGTCCAAATGGCCTGTCTCCTCGCGGAACGTGACATCTCTTCGCTCGCGCGAGATGTCGAGCTGCGACCATGCCTCCCGCCAGACCTCGGATAAGTCACAGGTGCGCAGCTCCAGGTTGAGAGGGGCTGCATAACCGCGCACGTCCTCCAAGAGATATTGCAAATGATCCTGGGCTTTCTGGATTCGATTCACCAGGTCCAGAGCTTCCGGCCGATCCTTGACGCGCAGGGCCAACATCCGCAGACAAGACTGGCTGCGCTGCAAGGCGTTGCCGCTTTCATGAGCGAGGCCCGTGGCCATCTGACCGATCGCTGCCAGTCGTTCGGCTTGCAAAGCTCGCTTTTCCGCTTCCTTGCGCGGGGTGATGTCGCTGAACATAAACAGCGCACCGTTATATCCTCCTCGATCGTCCGGAATGGGACTGGCAACGTAGTGAACCCATAAAGACGAGCCGTCTTTGCGGCGCAGTCGAACGTCGGCTTCTTCTCGCGTCCCTCGAAAGAGCTGCGCCAGCACGTGGCGGACCTCGGCAAGATTCTCCGGAAATACGAAGTCAAACATGGAGTAGTGGAGCATCTCTTCGACCGAGCAGCCGAGTAGGGACGCCCCGCGGGAATTGATGTAAGTGATCCGGCCATCCTGATCAAGGATTTTGATGCCCTCTGCTGCTGTCTCGACGATGCGCCGATAGCGTTCTTCGCTCTGGCGCAGCTTCTGCTCCGCTTGCTTCCGTTCCGTGATGTCCTCGAAGCAATTAATGGCTCCTGTCACTTCGCCCTGCTCGTTTTTGATAGGAGCGATATTGACCATCACCGTGATGCGAGAGCCGTCAGGACGCTCGACGATCAGCTCCCGGTTGTGTACGGGAATGCCGGTGCGCAGCAGTTCGGCAATGGGGGCCTCCCAGTGGGGGATGAATGTACCATCGGGGTGATAGATCTTGTACGATCCACAGAACCGCTCATCCGTGCTGGCGGGGTCTGGTTCCCGCCCCCATAATTCCACAGCGCGGCTGTTGTACCACTTGATAAGCCCTGATGCATCGCAGAGATAGACCGCAGCCGGCAGCAGGGTCGCCACCTCGCGGAACTGCTCTTCAACCCGCTGCCGCTCGGTGATGTCACGCCAGGCAACCACGCCGCCGATGATGTTCCCGTGGCGATTGCGAATAGGGCCGGCATTGCATAGAATCCGAATCGTGCGACCGTCGCGGCAGCGTATCAGCCATTCTTGATCTGTCACTACCTCTCCGTACCGGGTGGCCCGGACGAGGGGCAATTCCTCTGCGGTTGCCGGCGTCACGCCATCCAAGTGGAGAACGTCCCATTTCCGGACATATTCCTGCAACGGAAGACCTTCGAGGTCTTCGCGGGAGCAGCCGATAAATTGCCGGCTATACTTGCTCACCATGCGGATCTTGTCTTCGCCTGCAGCGGCGATCGTGACCCCTCCTGGGAAGTACTCAAAGAGCGCGTCCAGTAACTCCTGGTCCTCCTCGCTCTCGTGCAGTCGCTTCTCCAATGTGTCGAAGAAGTCGGCGGACTGACCGAGTTGCTGCTTGAGTTGCTGGAGGAATCGTTCTCTCTCCTCCTCCGACTCCTTGCCTTCTCCCTTATTGCGTAACATGCAGACCCCTCAAGCAAAAAAGTCCACCGCCCCGAGTTGTCTCGGTGCCGTGGACTCTCGCAGCCCTCGACGGACAATCTGTCATCGGTTGTCCGACCTGTTTCATCAGTCTCATTATATGCCAGCTCTTTCCGAAGCAAGGGGCTTCTCGCTTTCGATAGCCGCGACCGATGGACGAACGGACGCCTTCCATCTTGGCATCTAAATTGCGTCTTTTACTGCCTAGGTAAAGTAGCTTGCGAAACTTGACGAGTGCCTGACCATCCCTATAATGCGGGACGGTTGATCTGCCTGTGGTAGACAGATCAATCCGGCTACGGTTGCCTCTCGCAAGAACAATCTTCCTGATAATCTGCCATCCATCCTTCGCGGAGGGTTGTCCGTGTGACAATCTCCTAACGAGATGGCTTTTGTCCGTGGCAACGGTTGTCAGAGGTAACTGATCGACTTTTCGTCCTCGAAGGTGAGCAATATGAGCACGGCAGAAACACCGATCGTCTCCAGCGTGATCGCAATTTATCCCGACCACACTGCAGCCGAACGTGCGGTGCGGCAGCTGCACGAACAAGGGTTCCCGCTCGACGATCTCTCGATCGTGGGCCGCAACATTGAGGAGAGCGAGGAACCTATCGGGCTTGTCAGCCGCGGCGACTATGCTAAGGTCGGGGCGGAGACTGGGGCGTGTTTCGGATGGCTGCTCGGTCTGAGCATTGGAGCAAGCTTTCTGGTATTGCCAGAGCTTGGGCTTGTCATGGTTGCAGGCCCCATCGGCGCGGCGATCTTGGCGGCCATTGAGGGAGGTGTAGCGGGTACTCTGGTGGGTGCCCTGGCAGGAGCACTCATTGGCTGGAGTGTTCCGAAGGATCGGGCGCTGAAGTACGAGAAGCACGTCAAGAGTGGCAAGTTTCTCGTCGTCGTCCGAGCCGCACCGGTGGTCGTCGCCCGCGCGCATAGTCTACTCGCCCCTGAGAAGCCAGAGCATATAGAAATCTACGAACCGCCGGTGCCTTGACTTCCAGTCCTCTCCTCGGAGACGCTAGTTGACGAGCATAGACTCATCGCTAGGATATGGGATGGTTGATCCGCCTCTGACCGGCGGATCAATCTGGCTACGGTTGCCTCTCGCAAGAACAATCTTCTGATAATCTACCGTTTATCTTCTGCCGAGGTTGCCCGCGTGGCAGTCTCCTAACGAGATGGCTTTTGTCCGTGGCAGCAACGGTTGTCAGGGATGACGAATCGACTTTCCACCCCAGACAGCGTTTGTCTGACGGCAGCTAACATTCCGGATGTGCGGAAGCGTGACAGTGCTGTGCGGTCCGCGCCAGGCCGCCATTTGTCCCAGCGGACGATTTCAGTCCGATGGCGCCAGCGGATCGAAGCTGTATTACGAATGCTTCAGGTTCAACTGCCGGCACGCTGGTTGCTATCAACGCAGACCAGGCGAACAATAACAGAGGATTGATCCACGTCGCCCAAAAACTGCCCCTTCTCTCCACGAGGATCGACGACATGATGACCGAAGCGCAGGACATCAAGTTCGAAGAAGAGACACGGCTAGAAATACACATCCAGGCTCAGCTGGGTGGACGGGTTCGTGGTCTCCGCGTCGTGCGCCGGGACAACGGCTTTGTCCTCCAGGGGCGCACGCCCACTTATTACGCCAAGCAACTCGTGCTGCATGCGGCCATGCAGGCAGCCACCCTCCCTATCTTGGCTGACGAGATTGAGGTGGACTATGCACCGCGGGGGCGGCACACGGCTTGCGAGTAGTGGACTCGTATATCCGCCTGGACCGGAACCCCCCGAAGTAGGAGGTGTGCAATGTTTGGCAGGACAACTCCTTCACCACGGGGGAAACGGCCGGAAGTATGCCTGATGCCCAGCGGCTTCTGCATCAATGAACCATGAGGAGATTCAAGCCATGTTCATGCGAACACCGAAGGAAGGCGAAACACACAATCTTGTCCGTCTGGCCACGGCGGTCAATCCGTTTGAAGCCCATATCTGGCAACAAGCCCTTCAGGAAGAGGGCATTCGCTGCCAGGTGCTCGGTGACTACCTGGATGCTGGCATCGGTGACATTCCGGGTATCGAAGCCGAGGTTTGGGTTGAGGCCGCAGATCTAGACCGAGCCGAAGCAATCCTCCGCCGCCACAAGGATCATAGTAGAGAAGCAGCCTCCGCCGACGAAGGACCGTGAGCTGCAACTCATGAAAAAAGGAGTTTCACTATGAGTATGCCAACCAACCAAAGAATCCTCATAGGGGTGGATGCGTCGGAGGCATCTCGTCGAGCTGTTGACTATGTGGCCGATATGCTCGGTGGAAGACACGGCTTCCATGTCGGGCTGGTCCATCTGGAATTGCCTCCAAAGATGCTCGAATGGGGAGGCTCGGAAGATTCAAACATTGAAGACGACGTCTCGTCAGAACGCGCCAAGGTCTACCAGAAGTTGGAAGAAAAGACAATCAAAAACGGGCAACAGATGCTCGAAAAGCTGAAAGGTATTCTTACCGAAAGAGGAATCGATGTGACTGCTCTGCTTGTGCGATTTGAGGAACCTCTGGATCGAAAGCACATCGCACACGATATTCTCACTATTGCCAAGGAACGAGGCTATGGAACCATTGTCGTAGGGCGTCACTTATTCTCCGGTTTGAAGCGCTTGTTTGGGCACCATGTTGGCGAGGAACTTGTTCGCACAGGAAAGGGAGTAACCATCTGGGTCATCGAGTAACGATCGGCCCACGGTCAGTTCTTTTTGTCTTCTTGAAGGAGGGGCATCATGAGCACTCCAAACCATGCTTCCGAGCAATCGCTGCGAATCAGCGCGGAGGAGTTGCGGACTCGCCTGGAGTCTGGCGAAGCAGCCACGCTGTTAGATGCACGTAGACACAAAGATTGGGAAGCCAGTCCAGACAAAATCTGCGGAGCTATCCACATCGATCCCACTCATTTCCGGATCGATCCCTCGTGGCCCAACGATCAATTAACGGTCGTTTACTGAACTTGACCTCGGGAGGCGACGGCTGCCCGTGTGGCGGCATGGCTTCGCGATCTAGGTTTTAGGCAGGCTTACGCTCTCCGGGGTGGATACGAAGCCTGGCTGGAGGCTTATGGCCCTGTGGAACCGAAGTAAAGTTACCCACGAGCTTGCTGTCCACTTGCCATGCCGTGGTGGATGGCAGATCCTAGAAACGAGTATCCTATGCCAGACACTATGCCAACCGATATGCAAGTAGCTGAAGGCTGTTACATGATCGGCCGGAGGAACCCCGATTCCGTGCTGCAATGCAACACCTACCTGCGCACCTTCCACGGCGGAGGGACCGATTTCCACTGGTGCGTAGACCCCGGCTCCCTGATGGATTACAGCACGATCCGGACCAATCTGCTGAATCGTATCGGCGAGTTCGCAGCGTTGAATCTGGTGAGCATGAACCATCAAGACCCGGATGTGACTGGCAACCTCCTCAATTTCACCCGCGAAAATCCGAAATTGACTGGCCTGATTGCCGAGGACGCCTGGCGGTTAGTTCGCCACCTCAATGCCATCCCCAAGGAACTGTGGTTCGCCAACAAAGTGGAGAATCGCTCTATCCGACTCCCAGGAGGACAGCGGCTGCAGATGGTGCCCACGCCGTTCTGCCACTTTCGCGGCGCCGTGGCTTTTTACGATCCGGAAAGTCAAATCCTGTTCAGCGGCGACCTGTTCGGCGGACTGAACTCGCCTGGACGGATTCAGCTGTATGCTCAGGAGGACGACTGGCCGGGAATCGCTCAATTCCATCAAATTTACATGCCTACCCGCGAAGTCGTGGCTCGTGCCGTGCGACTGACCCGTACGCTCGATCCGCCCGTCAAGATTATCGCGCCGCAGCACGGCTTTGTTCTGACTGGCGAAATCATGCACGAGTTTCTGAATCGACTAGAGCGACTGCCGATGGGCATTGACATGCTCCCGGATGCCTTAGACGAACGCTACCACAAGCTGTACGCAGAAGTTTTTCAGGAAACGATTGGCGAAGTCTCGCGCTGGTTGGGGGCATCAGAGGTCCGGTCTATATTACAGCATCTGCCACGCGATCATGAATTGGCCAATTACATCCGAATCAGCGGCAATGAGATCCATCTGGAGCGCAATGGTATTCGCGCGTTGCCGCTGTTGATGGATGTGGTAGCCCTGGGTCAAGGACCTGCCTTTCGTGAGATGCTTAAGGACCGCATACTTCGCCATTGTTTGGAACGGGGTGTCCCACTGCCGCAGATGGGTGTCGGAGTGGAAGAAACAGGAGCAGAGCCGCCAGGTTACTGGCTGGGGTAAACATTGGAAAGGAGGAGCACGCATGCAAGCGCGGATCGTTTATGACACGGTCGCCCCCGAAGGCGCCAAGGCGATGTGGACGCTGGAAAATTACGTGCGACACTGCGGTCTGGAACCGTCCTTACTGGAACTGGTCAAGTTTCGTGCCTCGCAGATCAACGGCTGTGCCTACTGCATCGATATGCACAGCAAGGATGCTCGCGCCCATGGCGAAACCGAGCAACGGCTGTACGCCCTGAGCGCCTGGCGTGAGACGCCGTTCTTCACCGACCGCGAGCGCGCCGCTCTGGCCTGGACCGAGGCGGTCACGGAGGTAGCGCACAGCCATGTTCCTGATGAGGTCTACGAATTAGCCCGCCAACACTTTTCGGAAAAGGAGTTGGTAGACTTGACCTTGGCGGTCGTAGTCATCAATGGCTGGAACCGGCTGGCGATCAGTTTTCGCAAGGTACCAGGGACATATCAACCCGCTCACCAATGAGGATTTCGCCCCTACCTGGATGCTCGATGAAATCGGAGGAAGATCATGGAACCATCGAATCGAACAGAGACCCAGGTACAGTTAAGAGCTACCGGACAAAACCTTCTCTCCCCTCGTGGGGAGGGCTGAGGTAGGAGGTGTAAAGGTAATGGAGCCAAGGAGGGGTGTCCCCCACCCCAACCCTCCCCCACAAGGGGGAGGGAAAAGCCCCCCAACCCTCCCCCACAAGGGGGAGGGAAAAGGCCCCTAGTCCTAAGGAGACGACCATGCCCAAATGCGACATATGTGGTAACGATTACGACAAGACATTCACCGTGACGGCAGCCGGCCGCACCTATACCTTCGATTCCTTCGAGTGCGCCATCCACGCCTTGGCCCCGACTTGCGCTAAGTGCGGCTGCAAGATCATCGGCCACGGAGTGGAACAAGGCAGCGCCATCTACTGTTGTGTTCATTGCGCTCGGCAAGCAGGCTCTACAAGTCTTAAGGACCGAGCCTAGTGCCGCATTGTCAGCGCGAGGGGGGGAAGCAAAAAAGAAAGGAGGTAGGCATGACAAAGGTTGAGCAATTAGCTCAGTTCGTCACGCGTGCATCCTACCAGGACCTTTCTGAGACAGCGCGTCAGCAACTCAAGATCCGGGTGCTGGATGCACTCGGCTGCGCTGTGGGGGCGCTCACCGGAGAACCTATTCGAATGGTTCGAGCACAAATTGAGGATTTTGGCGGCGGCGGACGTTGTACCTTGATCGGGGGCGGACAGACAGCCCCGGATCGCGCCGCGCTCTATAACAGCGCGCTGGTGCGCTACCTCGACTTCAACGACAGCTATTTGGCCGAGGGCGAAACCTGTCATCCGAGTGACAACCTGGGGGCCGTATTGGCTGCTACGGAGTATGCCGATCGTAGCGGACGAGATCTCTTGACCGCCTTGGCAGTGGCCTACCAGGTGCAGTGCCGTCTCAGTGATATCGCTCCGGTGCGAGCCAGAGGCTTTGACCATACCACGCAAGGCTCCTTCGCCATCGCAGCGGGGGTAGCGCGGGCGCTCGGTCTGGACTGCACCCGAACTGCCCATGCGCTCGCCATCTGCGGGACCGCCTTTGCTGCCTTGCGCGTCACCCGAACGGGTGCCCTCTCCCACTGGAAAGGGCTGGCATATCCCAATACTGCCTTTGCCTGCACTCACGCCACCTTCCTCGCCCTGCGCGGCATCACCGGCCCCAGGGAGGTTTTCGAGGGCAACAAGGGATTCATGGAAACGATCTCTGGCCGGTTTGAAATCGACTGGTCTCGGGAGAACCTGGAAGCCGTGACGCAAACGATCCTCAAGAAATATAACGCCGAGATTCACTCACAATCCGCTATCGAAGGGATCCTCGAACTTAAAAACGCTCACCGTTTCACGGCCGACCAGGTTGCGCGCGTGGAGATCGAAATATTTAACGTGGCTTACCACATCATTGGGGGAGGCCAAGAGGGAGACAAAACCCTTGTGCGGACGAAAGAAGAGGCGGATCATAGTTTGCCTTATCTAGCGGCCGTCGCTCTCCTGGATAACCAAGTCCTTCCCGAACAGTACCATCCGGAGCGCATCCGCCGTGCTGATGTTCAGACGTTGCTGCGCAAGGTTTGCGTGCGCCCTGCCGATGCCTATAGCCGACGTTTCCCTGGCGAGATACCGTGCCGCGTTACCGTCATACTCCAGGATGGCCGTACTCTGGTCCAGGAGAAGCGGGATTACGAAGGGTTTCACACGCGGCCGATGGGATGGGATGCCGTAGTCCAGAAGTTCGAGCGGTTAACTACGCCGTATACCGATGCGAACTTACGCCGGGAAATCGTGGCCGCAGTCGGCAACCTGGAGGCCATTCCAGTTAGTGATCTGACACGACTGCTGGCGCGAGCGCAGGCGGAAAAGTCTTGAAGAGAGAGTTTGACCATGGGTATTGTCCAAAGCAGCATTGACGAACGAGCCTTTGGATTTCTGAAGGTCAATGGACGCCCATCCAAGCCGCGCACACGTGGTGTGACGGAAATCCGGGGACCTTACTACACCCCGATGGGTAAACGCTATCTGGAAGATATTCTGGAGACGATGGGCGCTTACGTGGACATACTCAAATTCGCGGGCGGCTCCTTTGCTCTCATGCCTCACCGGGTCGTCAAAGAACTCATCGATCTCTGCCACACCCATCATGTATTGGTCTCCACCGGAGGTTTTATCGAGTACGTGCTGGCACAGGGGCCAGAGGCAGTCACCCGATACCTGCAGACGTGCAAGGAGTTGGGCTTCGATATTGTCGAGATTTCTAGTGGCTTCATCACGGTCCCTATTGACGATCTGTTACGGCTTGCGGAGAAAGCACGGAAGGTGGGGCTGAAAGTCAAACCGGAAGTGGGCATTCAGTTCGGGGCTGGCGGGGCGACGGCAACGGCCGAGTTGGAGGCCGAGGGCACGCGCAGTCCGGAGTGGGTCATTTTTCAGGCTCGGCGTTATCTGGAGGCGGGAGCGGATTTACTTATGATCGAGTCCGAGGGAATTACCGAGAACGTCCGAACCTGGCGCACTGATGTCGTGGTTCAGATCGTCAACGCCTTGGGTTTGGAAAAGGTCATGTTTGAGGCGGCTGACCCGGAGGTCTTCGCCTGGTACATCAAAAGCTATGGCCCAGAAGTGAATCTCTTCGTGGACCATAGCCAGATCGTTCAGCTGGAATGCTTGCGTTCTGGGATCTGGGGAACGAAAAGCCTATGGGGGCGAGTCCTTACTTATAAAGACTGAGGATTTCGCGCTATTGAGAGAAGGAGTGAGTCATGTCCGAGCAAGAACAGCTTTACCCATGGGCCACCAAAGAACTTGCCGAACGACGCAAGACCCTGGCTCCTAAACCTGCCGAGGCCTTCAAAGCATTCAGCCGGAGCGTGTTTGCGGAGGGAGCACTTTCCGCGAAGACCAAGCAATTGATCGCCGTGGCCGTAGCCCATGTCACACAATGTCCTTACTGCATTCGCGGGCATACCCAGGCTGCTCTCCAGCACGGAGCCACGGCGGAAGAGATCATGGAAGCCATCTGGGTCGCCGCCGAAATGCGCGCCGGCGGCGCCTATGCCCATTCGACCTTGGCCCTGGACACGATCGCCCATGTTGAGAGGGAACAAAACGGGCAAACGTGAACATCCGAGTGCTTCGCATGGAAGGATCGGAAAGGCCGGTCAGAGAACGTGGTCCAGACCCTTCTGTTACTGATCGGCAACGATGTTATGGGCGTCTGCATGGCCGTGGACGGCGGCCGCATCCTCTACGCGGCCGGAAATGGAAACGGATACCAGAGGGTTTGATCGTGGAATGTAGCTGTTGTGGGAGGCCGACAACGCTCCAAATCGGCGGCAGGCCGGTTTGCGAACAATGCTATCAAAATGCAGGCTCCTGCTGCATGGAGTTTGGCGGCGATGATCTCTGGCAAGGACGGGAAGAAGAATCTAAAGGCGAGCATCCTGGCTTCCCGGAAGGCGAGCCGGTAGGAAGCCAGGATGTCCGGGAAAAGCCCTCGTAACGGAAATCCGCGTTCTGGTGAGGAGGATTGCTGGGATGGATTTGAATCCAGAATTGTTCCGGCTACTTGTGGAGCAGGCTCCGGATGCGATCATCTTCGCGGATCAGGAGGGAACAATTCGAGTTTGGAACGAGAGTGCTGCCGCCCTTTTTGGTTATGCCCCTGATGAAGCGATCGGCCGTTCCCTGGACCTCATCATTCCGGAGCACCTCCGACGCGCCCATTGGGAAGGCTTCCATCAGGCGATTGCTCGCGGCCAGACGAAGCTCGGCCGGCAGGCCCTGAGGACGCGAGCCGTCCCCAAGACCGGACAGAAATTATATGTCAGTCTCGCTTTCGCGGTCATCAAGGATCGAGAGGGCAATGTGATGGGCGCCATCGCCACAGCGCGAGAGTTTACCGAGTCTGTTTGACTCGTATCCGCTGCTTTGTACCAGGAGAAAACTATGCCAAATTACACCTACTTGATCGTGGGCGGCGGCATGACGGCGGATGCCGCCATCCACGGTATCCGCGATGTGGACTCGACCGGCTCCATCGGATTGATCGGTGCCGAGTCCCATCCGCCGTACAACCGTCCGCCCTTGTCCAAGGGCCTGTGGAAGGGCAAACCGCTGGAGAGCATTTGGCGCAAAAGCGCTCAGCCTCCAGCCCAACTCCATCTGGGACGGACGGCCCGCACCCTGGATGCACGCAACCGGCGCGTCACCGACGACCAGGGAACCGTGTACATCTACGACAAATTACTCTTGGCCACCGGCGGCACGCCCCATCGTCTCCCCTTCGGTGGTGACGACATCATCTACTTTCGCACCTTCGATGATTATCAACGCTTGCGGGCGCTGACGGAAAAAGGGCAGCATTTCGCGGTCATCGGCGGCGGATTCATCGGCTCCGAGGTAGCCGCCGCCTTGGCCATGAACGGCAAGCAAGTTACTCTGCTCTTTCCCGAAGCGGGGATCGGTTCTCGTGTTTTCCCCGCCGACCTCTCACGCTTCCTCAACGATTACTACCGGCAAAACAACGTCGAGGTACGTGCGGGTGAGCAAGTCGTGGGTGTGGACAGACGTGGCAATCAATATGTCCTCCGCACCTACAATCCCCAAAGTGGAAGCGGAGGGGAGATTGCGGCGGATGGCGTTGTGGCGGGCATCGGCATTGTACCCAACGTCGATCTGGCTCAGCAGGCTGGTCTGCAAGTGGACAACGGCATCGTCGTGGATGCGGCCCTGCGTAGCAGCGATCCGAACATCTACGCTGCTGGTGACGTGGCCGCATTTCACAATCCTGCCCTGGGCTGCCGTCTACGTGTTGAACACGAGGACAACGCCCTGACAATGGGCCGCCTGGCAGGCCAGGCGATGGCGGGGCGGGCTGTGAGTTACGACTATCTCCCCTCGTTTTACTCGGATTTATTCGATCTGGGTTACGAGGCAGTCGGCGAAGTAGATGCTCGTCTGGAGACGGTAGCCGATTGGAAGCAACCGTATCGAGAAGGTGTGGTCTACTATTTGCGCGATGGCCGGGTGCGTGGCGTGTTGCTGTGGAACGTCTGGGAGCAAGTAGACGCCGCCCGCAAGCTGATCGCCGAGCCGGGACCATTCCGTTCGACTGACCTCAAGGGCCGCTTGCCAGCTTGAAATCACCGTTGCAAGTTCGGAGGACGCAGGATGGAGGTTCAGACAATCCGCTCGATCTCCGCTTGGGAGCACGACCCGAGAGCAGCTAAGCACTCACCGTTCCGATGGGCACTGTCCTCGCTGACCCGTCAGTACGTGATGGCTATCACCGGGTTGGGGTTGGTTCTCTTCGTTGTCGTTCATATGGCCGGCAACCTGTTAATCTTCGCCGGCCGGGACGCTCTCAATGCCTACGCTCACAGCCTGGACGAACACCCCGGTCTCCTATGGCTGGCTCGCGCTCTACTGCTGATCGCCTTTGCCGTCCATATTGTCATCGGTACTCAGCTAACCGTGCAAGACCGCGCTGCCCGTCCGGTCCCTTACGTTCGCTGGAAACCACTGCAATCGAGTTGGGCCGCCCGGCACATGCTTTTGACAGGTCTGCTCGTCTTGGCTTTCGTGATCTACCACCTGCTCCACTTTACCTTCGGTGCCACCGATCGGAAGTACTTCAAGTATACGATCCCCAGAGATCCGCAGGGCTATTACGATGTGACCAGCATGGTGGTTGGAGGTTTCTCCCAGACGCCAGTGGCGATGGGCTACGTAGCCGCCCAGATCATCCTCGGACTGCACTTGGCCCACGGAGCCTGGAGTTGGTTTCAGCATTTGGGACTGAACCGCGAAAATCGTCTCTTCTTGCCTTCGGATCGTTTGAAAACACGGACCCGGCTCCAGCTCTTGAGACCGGATCGTCGCAGCTACGCTCGGCTCGTTCACGGATTTGGGGCCATAATGACCCTCCTCGTTATCCTCGGCAACTGCTCAATCCCGGTGGCCATCCAGCTGGGCTGGCGTCCGAGCGGTTATGAGGAACAGCTGCCCAATCATGCTCTTTCCAGCGAATGGAGTCCTCTGCCATGAACTGCCATTCTTTTGTGCTTCAGCCGGTGCCGCCTTTTCGGCTGGACTTGACGGTCTGGACACTGCGTCGCCGTCCCGACAATGCGGTGGACCGCTGGGACGGCCGCACGTACCGGCGTGCCCTGGTGCTCGGCAGCCTCGTTGTGGAAATCGCGGTCACGCAAATTAAACCGCCCGGAGATCCGCACCTCCTAGTAACAGTGAGCGGTCCGCCCCTCACCGCCGACGTGAAAACGGCGGTGACTTCGGCCCTGGAACGCTTGCTGGGTCTGAACATTGACCTGGCGAAGTTTCGTCGTTTCGCGGCACGGCGACCCCGGTTAGGGGCGCTGGCTCGGCGATTCTGGGGCATGAAACCTCCGCGTTTCCCCAGCGTGTTCGAGGCGGCTCTGAACGCGATGGCCTGCCAGCAGGTCACGCTGACTTTGGGTATCCGGCTGCTTAACCGCATGGCCAAGAGCTACGGTGCGGCGTTTCAGGAAGGAGAGAGGATCGTCTATGCTTTCCCGCAGCCAAAAGATCTTGCGGCACTAGACCCGCAAGCGTTACGCGAATTGGGGTTTAGCCGTCAAAAAGCCCGCGCCATGATCGAATTGGCCGACGCTATTACGGCGGGACGGCTGGATTTGGAGGCGCTGGCCAACAAGCCCGATGCGGATGCTCTCGCTCAGTTGCAGCAGCTGCGCGGTATCGGACGCTGGACGGCTGAATATATCCTGTTGCGCGGCCTGGGACGCCTGCATATTTTCCCTGGAGACGACGTGGGTGCTCGCAACAATTTGCAACGCTGGTTACACCTAACCGATTCGCTCGATTACGAGGGGGTCGCGCGGACTCTCGCGCGCTGGAGAGATTACGGTGGACTGATTTACTTTCACCTGTTGCTTGATCGTCTGGCCGAAATTGGCTGCCTGGAAGGAGGTTTACGATGTTCCGTCTGAAACGGGTGTACGAAGAGCCGTCCAGCGAGGATGGTTATCGCATTTTGGTAGAGCGGCTGTGGCCACGTGGTCTCAGCAAGGAGCGAGCCGCCGTGGATCTGTGGCTGAAGGATGTGGCGCCAAGTCCCGAACTGCGCAAATGGTTCAATCATGATCCAGCAAAGTGGAAAGAATTCCAGCGCCGCTACCGTGAGGAACTCAAAGAGAAAAAAGAGGCCGTTAAACTACTGAAGCAGAAGGGCAAGGAGGGAACCGTCACTCTGGTTTATGCGGCGCACGATGAGGAACATAATGGCGCACTGGTGCTGAAACAACTCCTGGAACGGCGGAAGAAATGAGCGCCCAAACATAAAAGCAGCCGGCGGTTATCACCAGGAACCGGGCCGCATCTTCAGTACCCCCACCAACTCATTGAAAGTGAAAGCAAGTTCCGCCGACTGTGAGAATGGCAACGTTTCATTCACTCGGTGATCAAAAAAATTATAGGAGGTGTGATCATGATCCATGGGTATGAAAAACCACTTTTTATCCAACCCTTCGACCACCGCGAGTCGTTCCAGACGAAGTTGTTCGGTTGGAAGGGTGGGCTGACCGCGGAGCAGACCGCGGAAATCATTGCTGCTAAGTTTGTGATCTACGACGGTTTTCAAGCAGCTGTTGCAGGCGGTGTACCGAAAGAACACGCTGGCATTTTGGTGGACGAGCAGTTCGGTGCCGCCGTCCTGTGCGATGCCGCCCGGAAAGGCTACATCACTGCCTGTCCCGTCGAGAAAAGTGGCCAGAAAGAGTTCGATTTCGAGTATGGCGAGAACTTTGCCCGCCATATCGAGGCGTTCAATCCGACGTTTAGCAAGGTGCTGGTGCGCTATAACCCTGAGGGAGATGCCGAGATGAACCGCCGTCAGTGCGCCCGGCTGAAGCGACTCTCCGACTATCTGCACAGCAGCAACCGTCTCTTTCTCTTTGAGCTACTGGTGCCTGCGGAACCCGCGCAGTTGGAACAGTTCGGAGGAGACAAGGGCGCTTACGACCGGGAATTGCGTCCCACGCTCACGGTGCGGACTCTGCACGAACTTCAGGATGCAGGTATCGAGCCGGATGTCTGGAAGGTCGAGGGCATGGATCGCCGGGAGGATTGCGCTTCGATAGTTGCTGCAGTGCGGCGGGACGGCCGAGATCGGGTGGGTTGTATCGTCCTGGGACGCGGTGAAGATGAGCGGAAGGTGCGTCAGTGGTTAACTGCAGCAGCCGGCGTGCCAGGATTCATCGGCTTTGCCGTGGGCCGTACCACTTTTTGGGAACCGTTGGTTAACTGGCGAGCAAACAAAATATCGCGTCAAGAGGCGGTAGCGGAGATCGCCCGACACTACCGCGAGTGGGTGGATATATTCGTCCGGGAGTACAGAGAATAGAGGCTTATATGAGCGGGTCCAGGTTGTCCTCTCTCTGTGTTCTTGGTTTCGTGGCCGCTAGCCCCGCCTTCGCCACAGCCGCGCCGGGGGCGCGCGACCTGGCGACCGAGGTGAAAGCGGTATTTCAGGCCAAATGCGCCGAGTGCCACGGTCCGCAGGTGCGCAAGCCCAAAGGAAAATTCGGCTACATTCTCGATCTGAAAAAGCTAGCCGCCGATCCCGACAAAGTGGTGCCAGGAAAGCCGGAGGATTCGCAGCTCTGGCAGCTGGTCCAGGATGATGAGATGCCGCCGGAGGACGCCAAGGCCGGTCCGCTGACAAAAGAGCAGAAGCAGATCATTCACGACTGGATTGCGGCCGGTGCTCCTTCCGTGTCTACCGAGGCGAGTGCTCCCCCACCGACCACGAAGGCGGCCGAGCCTGTTCCTGCTCCGAGCGCAACGAAACATCTCTTGCACTGGCTCGGTAAGTTTCACGTCATGGTGGTTCACTTCCCCATCGCCCTGTTGCTAGCGGCAGCGGCTGGTGAAGCATGGTCCGCCTGGCGGCGCAAGGGGCAACCTGCTCCCGCCGTCCACTTCTGCGTTCTGCTAGGAGCGATCAGCGCTGTCGTGTCCGCCGTGCTCGGTTGGCTGCACGCCGCCAGCGGTTACGGCCTGGATTCGCCCGTGATCCTGGCCTGGCATCGCAACTTTGGCACAGCAACCGCAATAGCGTCCGTGATCCTCGCCGTCCTTTCAGAAATCGAGAGTCGTCGCGGAACGCGGAGTTGGTGGTTTCGGCTGCTTCTTCTTCTCGTTGCCCTGTTGGTTGCCGTGGCAGGTTACTTCGGTGGTCGTCTCGTCTATGGCGACGATTTTTTCTCGTGGTAAAGAAGGAACCCCCAGACCCCAGAACCGTCAAGGAATAGTTCCCGGCCGTGTCTGTTCATGGAAGGCAGACAGGTCTCGACCGATAGCCTCTAGCTGTTCCTCCGGCAAAACTTTCTCCAGGGCGGGGAAGACGGTTCGCTCTTCAAAGCGAATGTGCTGAATCAAAAGCTCGGCAAACTCGCGCAGATGACAGTGCAAGTCTGTCAGCGCTCCTCCATGTTCGATGAGGCGGAAAAGTTCATGCAGCCGTTGATGCTCCCGAAGAACCTGCTCGATGGCGTCCTGACAAAGTCCCAACCGCTGCGCCGGAGGGAACAGGATCGTTTCCTCGGCATGGAAATGCGGCTCAATTTCCTGCCGCCACAGCATGTCAATGTCCACCGTCACGGTCTCCAGCGGAACGGACACCTTGTCCAGCGCGGCAACGGTGCGATGTGCCAGGGCCAGAGTTCGTTGGTGCTGCCAGGACAGCGGATTCAAACGGGGATCACGTTTCATACAGCTACTCCCTCATAGCCGATCCCGCGACCGCGGGAAACCGTGGGTGATCCAGACATGGTCATTCTACGGAGCCTCATTGGCCTGTCCCCAGAATCACCACCACTCCAGCCAACAGGAATTCTACACCTTGACATACAGAATGGCAGACGTACAATAATTGTAGACACAAAGGTGTATGTTTCCCGCCGGCCCCGTTATCGTTAGGCGGGTGCTTTTCCAACAAGGAGTAGAACAATGTCCCTTGCTCACACACAGTCAGGCGAAATCATCGATGTTGGAGGAGAGATTATCGTGCAGTGTCTGGAAGGCCAGGTGGCCATAACGGATTCAGGCCAGACACAGGAGCTCCACGCCGGGGAGCTGCTCTATCTTCCTGCCGGGGAGCCTCATTCCGTCAAGGGCGTCGAGCCGGCTTCCCTTTTGCTATCGATTCAGGCTCCAGAGCCGAAGGGGTCCAAGGAGAACGAGACGATCTACACGCGCGGAGTGCTTCTGTCCGTCATGCAAGCGGTTGTTCTGGCCGCCGCGTTGGCCTTGCTGTTTATCGCAGTGGCCAGCAACATTTTCGCGGGCGCCCTGGTTGTCGGTGCTGCCTTGGTGATCGTCGGTTGCTTGCATTATTGGATCTGGGGACGCTGGCTGTCGTCACCCATTGCTCAGCCGAGAGCGCATTTGCCCGCATCGCATCGATGATCGTACATGGGCCGGACAGATACGGCTTGAAATTGTCGAGAACCATCGCACCATCGAGGAGTACACAACATCCCTGCTCTATGGTGCATCCAATCTGCCGGCCCATCGAACTTAGGGCGCTCCCTCCGGGATGGCGGACATAGCTTCGAATGCGGTTTGCTTTTCTGCTTCGCTGAGCAGCTTGTCCAGCTGGGGATAAAGAGCATATTCCTCTCTGGCGTTATGCCCGCCCAGTTCGTTCACGAGTCGATCTATTTCCTGATCGCTATCGGCATCCTTCTGCTGGACTTTCTCATCGAGCGCCGCCAGCCATTCCCGGATCTCTTCGTGTTCGGCCCGCAAGGTGTCCGTCAGTCCTCTCTGGCCCGTCTTCTGTTCGAAAAGCGGGAACAGAATGGTTTCTTCCCAGAGCAGATGACGCTTGAGGGCCGAAGCAAATCGCGTCCAGAATTCCACCGCCTCGCTAAAACTCCCGGCTTTCCGCTCTTGAAAGCTCTCCAGAAACCCATCGAGGCGATTATGGTCCTCAGTCAAGAAATCGTTGAGACTGGGAATGGTCATGGCGGCTTCTCCTTCTTGCTCGTGCCGAGAGGGATTCTCACGAGCCAATGTGGACATGTCCGGCGTGGCCGCAGCAGGTCCGGTAGGCTTCCTCCGGCAGTTCTTCCATCTTACGTAAGGCAGCCGCTTTTTCCTCCGCGCTTGCCAGCTGATCAATCGTGGGGTACAGGACGTTCTCTTCCTTCTGATTGTGTACCGACAGCGCCTGGAGAAGCTCCTCTTCCTCACGCTCGCTATTCACGTCTTGGCGGCGGACCTTGTCATGCAAGGCTTCCAGACACCGGCCGATCTCCCGATGCTCCGCACGCATGACGGCTGTGGGACCGTGGTCGCGCATGCCGGTCTTATCCTCGAACAGCGGGAAAAAGATCGCCTCCTCCGAGATGATGTGTCGCTGGAGGCCGAACTTGAACTCGCGGAAGGCTTGCTTGGCCCTGGCGAAATCGACACGCTTTAACTGCCGGTACGTCTCCAGCAGTTGATCCAGCCGGTCGTGATCGTGAGCCAATGAAGTTTGCACGGTTGTTTCGCTCATGATGTCATCCTTCTTTCTGGCGGACAGCTCACGCGTCCGTCTTTGCTATTGAAAAGTAACAAACTCTTTTGTGGATAAAAACATTTCCCCTCTTCAACGCAGTTCACACAGCGGAGGGACGCTATCGGGCTGGTTGAGCAGCTGGGCGATGGTGACGCGGGCGAAGGCGCGTTCCGTGGCCGCAGCCGCCTCATCCAGTTCGCGGTGCAGCGGGCAAAGACTGGTGTGACTTTTCAATCCCAGAGGACAGCGGCGGATACGTGGGATCGGCTCGACAGCAGCAACCACGTCCAGAATTGAAATATTCTCCGGTGGGCGCACCAGAGAATAACCGCCACCCGGTCCCGGCTGGGAACGCACCAGGCGGGCACGCACCAGTGCTTGCAGAACCTTATGGGCGTAGCGCCGTGGCACACGCACCGATTCGGCGATCTCCTCGGCGGAATGCGCCTGTTCGGGAGCGCGGGCCAACAGCACTACGGCCCGGAGAGCATACTCGGCGGTCTTGGGGATCATGTCTCACCTCCACTTTCTATTCTACACCTTGACATGCAGAATTCAAGAGGGACTACTTACAGACGGACGCTGCGGTTCGCCTCTCCGTGGGGGCGCTTGTGCTTGTCCTCGATGGGTGCTGCAGACCAACTGTCATCAGGCCGCAATTTCAGCAAGATATCGTGGCTGCTCAAAAAGACGCGTCTGGCGATCTCCCACGCGGATGTGGCCGATCACCGTATTCCCCAAGAGTTGGTAAAGTTCGACCCACGCTGAACGGACCACCTCGCACGTCGCGTTATCCTGCGCCCAAACAATCAATGCCCCCGCCTCGGCCTGCCGGCTCGCCAAATGGTTGCTGACACCACCCTCCTCTATTGGAACGCACGACATATTTAAGAATATTATAGTATATAAATCAAATTTAAATAACAAACGGCCCGGATGGAACACGGAATGCGCTGCCCTTTATTATCTCACCGGCGTGGACCTGACCGCCATCGAGGGGATTGATGACATCCACGCCTTGACCCTGGTGAGCGAGTTGGGCAGCGACTTCAGCAAACGGCCGACGGTGAAACACTTCACCTGCTGGCTCGGCCTCTGTCGCAACTGGCAAAAGACGGGCGGCAAGGTCAAGTCGAGCCGGACACGCAAAGAGAAAAACCGGGCGGCGACAGCGTTGCGTCTGGCGGCCTGGGGCCTGATGCGCAGCCACAGCTACCTGGGGACCTACCTGCGTCGACAACGCGCGCGGCTGGGCGCTCCCCAGGCCATCACGGCGACCGCCCACCAGCTGGCGCGGATCGTCTATCACCTGGTGCGTTACGACCTGGCCTACGTGCAGCAAACCGAGGAAGCTTACGCGGCACAGGTCCGCGAGCGCCTGGAGAAACAGTTGCACCGCCGCGCCAAACAGTTGGGCTTCGAGCGGAAAAAGATCGAGCCGAAGCGGGAAACGGTGATCGTCAACGGCGAAGAGCGGTTCGTGAAAGTCGACGGCGAAATCGTCGCTGC
>JAJPHU010000167.1 GCA_021325115.1 Planctomycetota bacterium
CGGCGCTGGGCAACGAAATCGATAGTTTCTTTGCTGCCGGCACCGGGGATCCAGATGGGCGGATGCGGCTGTTGGATCGGCCGCGGCCAGGGATTGACGTACTTCAAGCGCCAATGTTTACCGTGATGGGCGAACGGCCCCGGCTCGCGCCAGGCTCGCAACACCAGGTCGAGTGCCTCGACGAACAGGCTGCGAGCAAACGTGGGATTGATGGTGAAACTGTAATATTCCGGACCGCCGCCAACAACCATGCCGGCAATCAAGCGTCCACCGCTAATCACGTCGATCATGGCGTATTCTTCGGCCACGCGCGTGGGCGGATTGTACAAGGGCAAAGCATTGCCGATAATAGCGATCTTGATACGTTTCGTTTGCCGAGCCAGGATTGCACCCATCAAGTTCGGTGATGGCATCAGACCGTAGGCGTTTTGATGATGCTCATTGATACACACGCCATCGAACCCCAACTCTTCGGCCAGGAGCAATTCATCGAGATAGCGATTGTACAGCTTGTGTCCGTGGGTGGGATCGAAAAGCGAATTGGGCAGCCAGGTCCAGGCCGACTCGTATCGGCTTTCAAAATCCTCCGGCAAGCGGTCCCAAGGCATCAGGTGAAAACAGAAGAATTGCATGGTACGATAGGGGCCTCCAGGTAATGCACCGGGACTCGGGCATTCCATTATTTTTTGTATAAGCAGGCACCAGAGCCAACAACAATAACATCAGCACCATCACAGGCCATAAGCACTCCCCCAGGACACGGCTTTGGTACCCGATGGCCTCCTGGGAGCGGTTCCGGGATTTGCCAGGACACGCGGGAGCCAAGTGATTGGTTCAAGCGGCCGCTACGTCCCGAAGGTACTTGCATCTCATCTGTTCTCTGCGCACAATAAAGGAGATTGAGCTTACCTGCCAGCCTGCCTGGGTTGTCTTCGCCCGCCTCGAAGGACAGACGCCGGTTGTCGCTCTCACCGACCGAATTGCCGGCGCTTCAAAAAGCAAGGAACTTGAACATGCGGATCAACCTTCCGATCCTCGCGCTGCTTGGTATCGCTCTCGGCCCTTCTCTGACCGGGGCCGGCGAACTGTTCCCTCCCACTTTACCTATCGAAGAAGCCGTCGATCGCTATGTCGAGGCTCAGCTCCAAGAAGCGGGGCTGCAACCGGCGCAGCCGGCCAGCGACGCCAACTTCATCCGCCGGCTGACTCTCGATCTTATCGGCCGCATCCCCACTCTGGAGGAAACCCGGTCCTTCGTTGCTTCGACCAAGACTGGCAAACGTATCGAGTTGACGGATCGCTTGCTGAATTCCCCCGCCTTTGTGCGCCATCAAGCCACGGAATTCGATACCCTGCTGATGAACGGCACGCGCGGCAGCGTGCGTCCGTATCTCCTGATGGCCCTGGCTGAGGGCCGCAGCTGGGACCGCATTTATCGGGACCTTCTGCTGCCCGATGAGAGCGACCCCAAACTAAAACCAGCCGCCGAGTTCCTGCACCAGCGCGTGCGCGATCTCGATAAACTGACTGCCGAGGTCAGCTCCCTCTTCTTCGGCGTCAACATCAGTTGCGCACGCTGTCACGATCATCCTCTGGTGGCCGATTGGAAGCAGGATCATTTCTTTGGCATGAAATCGTTCTTCAGTCGTACCTACCAGAGCGGCGGGCGGCTTGCCGAACGCGAGACGGGACTGGTTAAATTTAAGACAACTAAAGGAGTTGAACGCCAGGCACGTTTGATGTTTCTGACCGGCAAGGTGGTTGAAACCAAGACCTCGAAAGATTCGTCGGCAAAGTTCAGTGCACGGGCCGAGTTGGTGAAATTGTCACTGCAACCGGACCAGCGCGATTTCTTCGCCCGCTCCATCGTCAATCGCATCTGGCATCGTTTCTTCGGCTATGGCCTGGTCATGCCGCTCGATCAAATGCACTCCGAAAACGCGCCTAGCCATCCGGAACTGCTCGACTGGCTGGCACGCGATCTGGTCGAACATGGGTATGATCTACGCCGGCTCATTCGCGGTCTCGTTCTGAGCCGTGCTTATGCGCGCGCTAGCCGCTGGGATAAAGGAGAGGTTCCCCAGCCATCTTTGTTTGCTGTAGCTCGCGTCCGGCCGTTGACGCCGATGCAGTTGGCCGTATCGTTGCGCCTGGCCGTCACCGATCCTCAAACGCTGCCGGCACCTTCGAAGCCGGAGGAACTCGATAAACGGCTGCAAGGATTGGAAGCGAGCGCCGCCAGCCTGGCTCGGCTCTTTGACCAGCCCGACGAGGATTTTCAGGTCGGCGTCCACGAAGCGCTACTGTTTAGCAATGGCGCCATCATCGAAAAAGATCTGTTGGCCGACGGCGGCGATCGCTTGCTGAACCGGCTCCGACAACTCACGAAGGACGAAGAGGCGATCGATCTGGCCGTGCAAACGATCCTGTGCCGTCCGCCGCGCGACGAGGAGCGCAAGCTGCTCGGCGAATACCTCCAGCAGCGGGTCGATCGGCCCGTTGAGGCACGGCGGCAAATGATGTGGGCGCTGTTGACCAGCGCAGAGTTTCGCTTCAACTATTGAAAAAAAACCGGGAGCAATCCTATGGTTCCTAATCGACGTTTGAATTTCTGCGGCTCGCCGTTGCACATAATGGATCGCCGCGGCTTCCTGGGCGTGGCCGCTGCCGGAGCGGCCGCCTTCGCCGCGGACATGACGCAACTGAACGTGTTGCAACATCCGCTCCTCGCTGGGGAGCTGAAAAAGCAGCAGAAGCGTTGCCTTCTGCTGTGGCTAGCGGGCGGGGCGAGTCAACTGGAGACCTGGGATCCCAAGCCCGGCACATTGACCGGCGGGCCGTTCCGCGCTATCCCTACCTCGGTGCCCGGCATTCATATCTCCGAGCTGATGCCGCAGATGGCCCAGCGCATGAAACATACCTGCATCATTCGTTCGTTGAATACGCGCATCGGCGATCATGGTGGCGGCGCACAACTGATGATGCGCGGCCGCCGCGATGAGCCGAACTTGAAGTATCCCGATCTTGGCGCCGTGCTGGCGCGCGAGTTGGGCCGCAGAGACAGCCAAGTCCCCGATTACGTCTCGTTTTATTTCGCCACGGAAGGGCGCAACATGTCTCTCGGAACGGCCGGCTTTCTCGGCTCGCGCTATGCACCGATGGAATTGTATACCAGCATGGTGCCGGAAAACATTCGCCGCCTCGATGGCATCAATGACCTCGATCACAAGCAGCGAGCTGAGCTGCGCGATCTGCTGAGCAAACAATTTGCGCAGGGCCGAGCATCGTCGAGTCTGGGCAGCCACAATGCGGCGTATCAGCGTGTCCGCGGTCTGATGGCCAGTGAAAAACTTTTTGATGCCACGCAAGAGCCGCCCAAGATCCGCGATCGTTACGGCCCAACGTTGTTCGGCGAACAGGTGATGGTGGCGCGGCGGCTGATTGAGGCAGGCGTGCCGTTTGTCCGCGTTGCTCGAGCCTGGTGGGACAGCCACGGCCAGAACTTCGAGACGCATCAAGAGTTGGTGCCGGAGTTGGATCACGTCATGGCCGCACTACTCGACGATTTACAAGAGCGCGGTCTGCTGGAACATACGTTAGTCATCACCCTGGCCGAGTTTGGCCGCACACCGCGTATCAATCCCAGCCTCGGACGCGATCACTTCGCCACAGCCTGGAGCGCCACGTTGTCCGGCTGCGGCATCCAAGGCGGCAGCGTCTGGGGCAAGACCGACGCCCAAGGTGAGCGTGTCGTGGACGGCGAGGTCGGCGCCGCCGAACTGTTCGCCACCATCTACCGAGCGCTGGGCATCAACCATCAAAAGAACTACCACATCGGCTCGCGGCCAGTGCCGTTGACCGAGCCGGGCACCAAGCCGATCAAGGCCGTGTTGGCGTGATATTGATCGGTGCGGAAAGGAAGACGAGAACGATGAGAGCAAGCCCGCGATTTTTCGATGCGGCACTTGTGCTGATGGCCGGCGCTGCCGCCGCGGCCGGACTGATTAACCAGGATGCCTTGAGCGAAGAAATCCAGACAGCTGATAAAGACAGCCTGAGAACGCGCGTTGAGAAACGCGCGCAAGCCTGGCAACCCCGCAAAGAAGAGCGCCGCCTGGATGACATCGGCTGGGCCAAAGACATTCGCGATGCCCTCCGCCTGGCGCGGGAACACCATCGTCCCATCTTCTTTTTCTCCTACAGCGGCACTACGGATCGGCCGCAGGCGATGGCGCTGCAGCGCTGTTGAGGAGGCGCCGCCGCCATGAGAGCGAGTTCGCTCTCCAATGACAAGGTCATCGACCTGCTCAACCATTACTTCGTCCCCGTCCAGGCCGATGAGCGTTTCTACAAGTACCACGCAAGCATAGCGGCGGAAGAAAAAGCCGCTCATCAGCGAATTTTCGAGGAGTTTTATCGGCTTGATCGCAAAAATCGCCAAGCGGGCCGGCCGGGGCTTTCGGTCGGCACGGTTCACGCCTACGTTCTGACGCCGGAAGGCAAACCGTTTGATTCGCTGCATGTTGCCGAGGCCCAACCGGAGCGCGTGACGGCAATGTTGCAAAAAGCCATCCAAACACTCAAAGTGGCGCGAGGGCCGTCCCTGGTCGAACCAACAGCTCAGTCGAGCGCACCTACGACGAAGGCAGACGCCCTCATCTTGCACCTGACCGCTCGCTACCTGGTTCCGCGGCAGCAGCCGGACGCGCGCAAAGATGGGGACGAAGAATTCGTCCCGATGCAGCCGTCGTTGGGCACGGCCAAGGCCAACAGCTGGTCCGCAGTGCCCGCTGAGGATTGGATCGTGCTGCAGCGTGGAGAGTGGTTGAAACTTCTGCCGGTCGGACGTGCTGCCGCTGGTGATTCTTGGGAACTGGATCGAGAAGTGGCAGCCAAGATCTTGAAGCGGTTTTATCCCGCCTCGGAGAACAACGACTTAAGTACGAACCGAATCGACCAGCAGATACTGAAAGCGACGGTTGTGTCTGCCAAGGATGGCTTGCTTCAAGCTCGCATTGAGGGCAATTTGAAGATGAAGCACAACTTTTATCCACGTAAAGAAGACAACAATTTCGTGGATGCGACGATCTTGGGGTATCTCGATTTCGAGAAGGATAAGCCGCGGATCCGCAATCTGATATTAGTGACAGAGAAGGCCGTCTACGGCCGGCAGTCTCAGCGATTCGGCGTGGCCGTGCGCTCTGTGCCGGCACGCGCCGATTAACCCAGGAGCCGAGATATGGCCAATGCGAACACCAAGAAACTCAAGACCGCCAAGGAACTCGCGCGCCCCGAAATCGTCTTTTGTCTCGTCCGCGTTCCCGGCTCCAGCCGCCTGTTTTTCGCCGGTTCGGATATGACGATTCATGATGTCGATCTCAGCCCGACCAAACCGGAGCCAAAGGAAATAGGCACGCACGGCAGCTATGTGACCGGTCTGGTCCTGGCCGGCAAAATCGTCCTCTCCGGCGGCTACGACGGCCGGCTCATCTGGTGGGACAGCGAAACGCGCAAACAGATCCGCGTTGTCGCAGCGCACACAAAATGGATTCGCAAAGTGGCTATTTCTCCGAATGGTAAGACGATCGCCAGCGTCGGCGATGACATGGTATGCCGGCTGTGGGATGCCGGAGACGGCAAGCTGCTCCGTGAACTGCGCGGCCATGCCGAGCAAACGCCTCATCATTTCCCGTCGATGTTGTTCGTCTGCACGTTCGCGCCGGATGGCCAGTTCCTGGCCACAGCCGATAAGGTCGGCCACATCGTCATCTGGGACACTGCCAACGGCAAGCCGATTAAGACGCTGGAAGCGCCCGGCATGTACACCTGGGATCCCGTGCAGCGCAAACATTCGATTGGCGGCATCCGCGCGCTGGCCTTCTCGGCGGACGGCAAGTATCTGGCCGCTGGCGGCATCAGCAAGATCGGCAACATCGATCATCTCGACGGCAAGGCCCGCATAGAGATTTTCGACTGGCAAAAGGGTGAGAAGACGCACGAATACGTTGACGACAAATTCAAAGGAATCATCGAACATTTGGCGTTTCATCCTCAGGGTGATTGGCTGCTCGGCGGCGGCGGGGCCAACGACGGCTTCTTTCTGTTCTTCGATCTCAAGGCCAACAAAGCCCTCCGGCAAGAAAAAGCGGCGATGCACGTCCATGCGTTCGTGCTCGACGAAAAAGCCGAGACGATTTACGCGGCCGGGCATGGTAAAATTCAAGTGTTGAACACGTAGTCTGTCGGATCGCCGGACGAGCGAGAGGAGCCGAAAATGATCGATGTCACGACGAAGAAACGGCCTTTCTCCAGAACCTGATCGGCAAGAAAGGAAACTTCAAGGCTATCCTCGACGCATCGGACAAAGACGCGATCATTCAATTCGCCACATTGGCAAGGAGCTGAACGACGCTTTGTACGAACGTCCGGCCGAGGAGTTCGCTTATCTCGAAGACAAGGTGAAACTCGACTGCCCAACAATGGACAAAATCGACCGCATCGCTGAGGCCAAGGCATCGCGCGACGTGCTGATTCACAACCGGGGCGTTGTAAATAAGATCTACATCTCGAAATCGGAGCGATTCGCACGCTACCAAGAAGGCGAAATAATGGACATCCCGGAATCTTATCATCGAGGAATATGAGAACTGCTGAGCAAAGTCGTGGCCGATGTTGCCAAAGTGGCGCTAGCAAAGACGCCGCTTACAGCTTAGCGCCAAGCTGCAAGCGGCGCCAACCAATTATCCGACGCGGCGCAGCAGCGTCACTCGCCCTGGTTCCACCCATTCGACCACAAAGATATTGCCATCGCGGTCAAAACAGGCATCGTGCGGATGTACAAACTTGCCTGGCAACCACTCCTCCGGCTGACGGCGAACCTTGAGTCCATTCAGCACCTTTTTGCGCCATTCGGGATCCTCGCCCAGATGCACGATCGGCTTGTTGTCTTTGTCAAACAGCGACACACGCGCATGTAAGTCGGGTACCAGCAATATATCATCGCGGATGTCAAAGTGTGCGGGGAAGAGTAAATCCTTGACGAAGCCGATATGCTTGCCGTCGAGGGTGAAGTATTGCAAGCGGGCATTCGCGCGATCGGCGACGACCAACGACGGCGTACGGCCCTTGCGATCGTCCAGCCACAGCCCGTGCGGCGTATTCATCTTGCCCGGCTCTTTACCCAGGCCGCCCCAGGTACGGACCCACCTGGCGTTTTTATCGTACTGGTGGATGTAATGGGAGCCGTAACCGTCGCCGACGTAAAAGCCACCGTCCGGCGCGAAGGCCACATTCGTCGGTCGATAAGCCTTGACCCGTGAATAAACGCCGGCCTCAATCGGATAACACAGTTTCCACACTTCCTCACCTTTGAGGGTCGTCTTGATGACTTGGCGATTATGGATATCGCTTAAGTAAAGAAATTGCTCGCCGCCCTCTTTGCGGAGGTCAATGCCGTGGCCGCCGGGGTAGTAGCTCTTGCCGAACGAACGGACGTACTTGCCCTTGGGATCGAAGACGACGATGGTATCCATCACGGCGCGGCCGAGGCCTTGATGCTTGATATAAATGAAACCCTCGTCGTCGATGGCGACGCCGTGCGTCGTTTCCCAGCGAATGTGACGGGGCAACTCGCCCCAGTTGTGGATACATTCGTAGCGATAGTCGCCGCTGCCGATGATGGGGTTTTTGGTCCCGCTTTTTTCGCGGGCGCCGAGGATGGCCGGGGCCGCGCCGCTGACCACTGCGGCGGCGCCGGCCGCTGTCGATTGCTTGAGGAAATCGCGTCGTCTCATGGCAAATACTCCGTTAGATGGAATGTCCAGGACCGTCCGCAATCTACGGCACTGCGTCGCGATTGGCAAGGGAGGGCGAATATTTCGCCGCGAGTCGGAGGCGAGCGCGACTCGCGGCGAAACGGACGGGATCAATCGACGACAAAGGAAATGGCATGAAGCACGGGATCATCGTCTATCTTGACCATCAACGTGTAAGTCCCCGGCGCCAAGCCCGATGTGTCAAGGTTATAGAGATAACCCAACCCGACATTGCGGAATACATTATCAGGATTGGCATTGCCCTTGGCCTGTGGGGTATAGGTCTGGCCATTGGGGCCGACAATCGCGATGGCCGTGACCGTCAGATCCGCCGATGACAGGTTGTTGCCCGCCGCATTAGCCACCTGGAGCCTGATCGGCAGGGTAGCCCCTTCATGGACTGGTTTGGACGTATCGAAGAGCGTGTTCACGGCATAGGTTACTTGCAGCGTCCCGGTGCTGCTGCTCCCTTTGAAGTTGGCATCTCCCGCATAACTGTATTGGATCGTGTACGAACCGACGGGCAGCGCATCGGTACTGAGCGTCGCGCTGAAGTGGCCATTACTGTCAATGATGCCGCTGCTGCTGGCGAGCGGCCCGTTGGCTCCAAAGAGCGTGACTGTGATGCTCTGACCCGTCGGCAAAGCGGGCGAGTTGGAATCGACCGTGCCCGACAAGGCTACCTTTGGCGTGCCGACAACGATAGTCGGCGAGGACAGATTGCTGAGTGTCGTCACCGCTTGGTTGACAGTCAAGGATTTGGAACTATCCGTGATGGCGGCATAGTTGTCCTGGCCGGGATAGCTGTAGGTAATGGTGTACGGCGAGCCAGACACGCCCAGTGTGCTGGTATTGAAGACGGCGGAGAAGGTGCCGTCGTTGGGATTGATGGACGCTGACTCGGTCACACCGGCCAAGGTGATGTTGACACTTCCCGGTGGATACGTCGTGCCGGCACTGATGGTTCCGCCAAGCGTGACAGAGGACTGGCCGTAAGTAATCGTCGGTCCAGCGAGATTACTGAAACTCGGCGTCACGATCTGCGGTGCCGTACCGATATAGTGATCAAAAGTAACGAAAACGTTCCATTGGCCCGTCTGGATCATTTGCACATTAGTCAGTGACTCATCCGTGAGGTAGATCTCGCCACCGCGTCCGCCTACGGCCACCTGACCATCGGTATCGAGTGCGAT
This sequence comes from Planctomycetota bacterium, assembly GCA_021325115.1. Classification (GTDB taxonomy): domain Bacteria; phylum Planctomycetota; class Planctomycetia; order Gemmatales; family Gemmataceae; genus JAJPHU01. Next base: position 9,008 of record JAJPHU010000167.1, read on the forward strand.
GCTTATGAGGTTCTCGGCATAACCGTATGGAGCCTTGAGGAGAATGCTTTCCCCGGTGGCGTTGCCGTGTGGATCGTATTCGGCGACTATCCCGCCCCAGGAAGCGGCCAAGATGTTTCCCGAAGCATCGACAGCGATGCTGCGGATGTCGATGGGTTGCGCAGAATGGAGCGTGACAGTCCGCACCAGAGCAAGCGAATCCGGGTTGAAGACCTGTACCGTCTGACTGATGGCCGGCCCCGAGCCAGTACCTTCCAGTCCGTAGAGCAAGCCGTCTTGGCCGAGGGCAATCTGGATGAAAGAGGCGCCCGGCGCGAACAACACGGGGGGATCACCCGAAGAATTGAAACGGACAACGCCATAAGATTGGCCGTTGAACTGCTGCATGTTTGAGGCGAAGATAAAGCCCTTATAGGCTACAACATTGCCGTAGGTGATGTTGCCACTTGTGCCCCAACCGGAGGCAGTCTGAAATGACCAGGTTTGCGAAGCAGTATTGAGCGTGGCCAAGGAAGGTGTTAGCGTTCCATCAAAAACGTTGACGTTTCCGGACGGATCCACACTCAAACCACGTGCATCTTCATTCTCCATTGCTCCGGGTGCCTGCAGTATAGGCAGCGAGCTGACGAGGGCGCCTTGCGGGGTATATTGCATTAAGTTGTAATGGTAAGTTCCGGGGACCTCGGCAGTGATAAGCAGGTTACCGGATAACAGAGTACGATCTTCTAGTTGTTCGAGAGTGAGGGGTTGCGGACGGGAGTGGGGAGATTTGCGATGGGCACGCAATCTCATAATCTCAATCTCCGCAAAATTTTAGCCGATTGGCTCCCGCTAAACATCGCAGGGTGCCTTGCTTGGAGCGAACGGAAGAATTTTCCTCCCCCTTATGAGGAAGGACTGGGGGGGAGTAAGTACAATTGGACCAAGGAATTCTACCCCCTTACCCTAATCCTCTCCCACAAGGGGGAAGGAAAAGTCTGCTCGCCCTTATGTTGCTGACAAGTTTAGCCCAAGCCAGCAGCAATTGCAAATAGGCCGCACGCTGTCACAGCAGTGCAAGCATAGCCTGGATTTCACTCGGCGGCCTTGTACGGCTCATTTTTCAGATAGCGATCGAACCAGTCGGCCAGCGTTTCCGTGTCCCGGAGAATGGTGAACCAGCCGTGACCGCAGTCTTTCTTGACGATGAGGTTAGCCGGCACGCCGGTCTCTTTAAGTTTGGCGATCATTCGCTCTGATTGCTGCAACGGCACCAGGCGGTCTTTGTCGCCGTGAATGATCAGAGTCGGCGGATCATCGCGGCTGACATGACTGATCGGCGAAATATTGCGGAGAATTTCCTGTACTTTCTTGTCATCGGTAACGCGCTGGTAAACACCCTCATTCCGATCGAAAATGTAGAAATCGATGGCTGCTTTGAAACGTCGGTCTTGTATGTGTTGGCAATCGAGGACGGCACCGTCTTGGCCCCAGTTGAGGAAGTCGGTCGGCGGGAAGAAGCAAGCCACGGCCTGGACGCGGCTGGAGACGCGGTCCACCGGATCGGCGGCCTTGGGATCGCCCGCTGGGCCAGCCATGCCGACCAGCAGGGATAGATGGCCACCGGCCGAGGCGCCGGTGATGCCGAGGTGATCAGGATCGATGTGATAATCTTTGGCATGATAACGGATAAAGCGCACGGCGCGCTGGACATCTTCGACGATTTCCGGGATCGTAAATTTTGGCTGCGTGCCGTGAACAACAGCAAAGACGGTGTAACCATGCCGCAAGAAGGGAGCATACATTTCCGGACGGATAGCGCCAGGATGCGAACGCCAGCCGCCGCTGACGATAAAGATGATGCCCAGACCATTGGGCTTTTCCTTGGGAGCAATCACATCCATCGTCAGAGCCAGGCCGGCCTTACGGCCATAGATCACGTCACGAGTGCGAACGTAGGCGGGAGTATCTTCGGCCCAGAGCGTACAGGCAGCCAGCAAGACGGCCAGACAGGCCAACATCAGCGTTTGCAGCTGTTTGCGCATAGTGGTCCTCGAAGCACCAAAGGGTGAAAACAACAGCTAATGTATTTTAGAGTAATCGCTGCATCCGCGGCGTGCAATGGTTCACGAAGCAAAAGGTGTATTGGACAGGATCGTATAGCCGCGGTGCATGATCGCCTCGACGTTCTCGAACGTTTCCATCATCAGATCAGCGATTTCTTGGACCTGTTTTGTCACCAAATAAAAGCGGCCTTCAGGTTTGAGCAGCTGGCGTGAACGCACCAGGAACAACCGAGCGATGGCATAATTGGCATAATAGGGCGGATTGGCCAGAACCACATCAAAGCTGCCCTCTGACAGTCCTTCGCTGCGACTGGAGGCCACGGTTTGAAAATCGGCCACGCCGTTGTTGCGGGCGTTGATCTCGGCAAGGACCACGGCGCGGACATTGCTATCGACAAAGGCGATGTGGCCGGTGGCCCCCGCCTGTTGGGCGGCAAAAACGCCATTGGTACCGCAGCCACAGCCCAGATCGACCACACGATCGCCTGGATGCACGGTCATGGTCTCGACCAGTGCCCGCGCCCCGTTGTCGAAGCGGCCATAGGAGAAGACGCCAGGCCGCGACAGAAAGCGGCACGAAGGACCACTGGCAATGCGGGCCTGGAACGTGACTTCATGACGGCGGCGCGGTCGATCACCCTCGCGCCGGCACCACAGCACCGTCTCACTGCCGAGATGGGGAGTATGGACACGGCCAAAGATTTTTTTGAGCAGATTGGCAAAGAAGGGATCTGCCTCATAGGGCGACCAGACCATAAGCGTGCCATATGGCCGCAAGATGTGAAACGCCTGCTCGACCATGTCGATTTTTAGCTCACGTTCGCCGGCGCGCGCCGGCAAGTACAGCACAGTCTGAAAAACAGTCGGCAAGTCCCACAAGTCCGCCGCTGTTATTACGGTTGCCGTCGTTTGCTGTTCGGCCAACTCCGCTTGTAAGCGTTCCGCCTGATACAGATCCATTTGGTAGCAAATAGCCTCCATACCGCCAAGAAAACGTAAGCAGTGGACCACTTCAGCCGGGGAGCCGAGGACGATCGCTAATGGCGGACGCGCTTTGTCGCGCACCACGTCGGGCACAGCTCGTTGACTTAGAGGCGTCTCTTTGCGCTTGCGTGACATGGTGCTTGCTCCTGTTGGCCCTTACGACCGTCGTTGCGGGCGGTTCTCGGGAGTTGCGGTCCACGGATCTTCTGGCCAGGCGTGTTTGGGATAGCGCGCCCGCAGCTCTTTGCGCACTTGCGGATATGTGTTGGTCCAAAAGCTGGCCAGATCGTCGGTGACTTGCTGTGGTCGATAATTGGGGGCGAGCAGGTGCAACAAGACCGGCACGCGGCCGCCAGCAAGTCGCGGCGTCTGGGTCCAACCGAACAGTTCCTGAATGCGCACGGCCAAGATGGGCGGCCGGCCCAGTTCATAGCGAAGAGCGATACGGCTGCCCGAAGGTACTTGAAGACGTTCAGGCGCTTCACGCTCCACCGTTTGTCGTTGTGTGTGGCTGAGGCGGCCCTGGAAAGCTTGCAGCCAGTCGGCTTTGCGCAGCTCGGCGAACGAACGACAGTCGTGGCATAGCCATGTCAGCAATTCACGCATCTCGGCATCATCAAGCTTTGGCAATTGCAGTTCTGGCATCCATTGGCCCAGACAGCGAACACGCGTGCGATACAGTCCGGCAGGCGAGTCCTCTGGCGGAAGGACACGCTCCAGGTGTTCCGAGGCGGCAGCGGCGAGGACACGGGAAATTTCTTCGCCATCGGGCAGAGGAGCGTCCCCCTCCTCGATCAACAGATCAGCGAAGCGCACGCGCCGTTTGGCCGACACACGCTCGGTTTCGGCATCAAAAGCAATCTCTATCGAAGTCGTCACATGTTCGGCCGGGAGCCAATTGCGTTCAAGGGCGGACGCTTGCCGCACCAGCGTTTCTTTTTGGCCCGCATCCGCGTCGATACACAAGAAAAACTCGGCCTCGAGAACGCCGCTCGATGGTGCCAAGCACACGCCGCGGCCGCCGACCATAACGCCGCGCCGACTGCCCGCTTCGCGCCGTCGGGCTACGCGGTCAGGAAAAGACGCCAAAAGAGATCGCAATACAACTTCATCCGATGCTCTACGATCCGGAAGTGCCAGTGACGGATTTGCAGCTGGCGCTAATGCTTCAGACGCGCCAGATTTTTCCTGGAAGCGCAACGAACGCAGCAATTGATCGCGGGCGCGCAAAATGAAATGAGCCGTGGCGCGATGCAGTGCTCCATGCGGTGTGGCCGCGCGGCCGCTGCGCTCGAATTCTTCCAAGACCTCGATGCGATCGAGCACGTCCGAAGGCGTAGCATGGCAGGGAGCGGCAGCCGACTTATCAAGTGAGCGATTAAACGGATCGCGTTCAGACAAAATGGCTGCGGCCAGAGCAACACGCTTTGCTTCACCAAAATGCTGGCCCTCGATAAGCAGACGCGCCAACCGCGGATGCACCGGCAAGCGCGCCATGGCGCGGCCCAAGTCTGTTATGCCGCCCTCAGCGACCGCGCCTAGACGGCTCAGCAGCGCCAATGCTTGCGCTACTGGCGCTTCCGGCGGCGGCTCCAACCAGGGAAAATGCAGCACATCTTTCTCACCCAGATACAAAAGTTGCAAGACAGCCCCAGCGAGATCGACACGGTGGATCTCCGGTTCGGTCTGTTCCGGCCGCGCCTGATGAGCGCCGGCGCTCCAAAGCCTGACACAGATGCCCGGCTGCGTCCGGCCAGCGCGGCCGGCCCGCTGATCGGCGGAGGCACGCGCAATAGGTACCAACTGCAAACGATCCAGGCCAACACGCGGATCGAAAACCAGTTGCCGCGCCAATCCGGAATCGACGACGCCGGTGACGCCTTCGACCGTGACCGAGGTTTCCGCCACGTTCGTTGCCAGCACGACCTTGCGCCGTGCTTGCGGCAACAGGGCCGCATCCTGCTGCTCGGCCGGCAATTCGCCATGCAACGGCAGCACCATCAAATCGTGCTCCGCTGCCAGCGCTTCGAGTTGATGTGCCGTTTGTCGAATCTCCTGCAATCCGGGTAGGAAAACGAGTAAATCTCCTGATGTGCGCTCCAGGGTGCGTGCCACGGCCCGCGCCACGGCCAGCGGCCACGGCTGATGCTCAGGCCGGGCCTCATAGACGATCTCAACGGGGAACGAACGCCCCTCACTGGTGAGGATCGGGCAACCACCGAGATACGCCGCTACCGATTCGACGGCCAGCGTCGCCGACATAACGACGAGGCGCAATTCCGGCCGCACCGTCTGCTGCACCAGCCGAACCATGCCCAGGGCCAGATCGCTCTCCAGCCCGCGCTCGTGGAACTCGTCGAAGATGACAACGTGAGTCGACTCGAGAAATGGATCATCATGTAGTAAACGAATGAGAATGCCCGGCGTAACAACGAGGATGCGCGTCTGAGGCCCCCAGCGGCGATCGAAACGCACATGATAGCCAATTTCATCACCAAGCCGTCCGCCGCGTTCGTCGGCCATGCGCCGGGCAGCAGCCCGCGCGGCGAGCCGCCGCGGCTCCAGCATGAGAATGCGTCCGTTCTCCGCCACTCCTGCATCCAGCAGCGCCGGCGGCACGCGCGTTGTCTTGCCCGCTCCCGTCGGTGCGCGCAGCACAATATTCGGCTGCCGCCGCAAGGCAGCAACGACTTCGGGAAGTACCGGATCAATGGGTAAGGGAGTACGTCTCACGGCGGCGAAATTACTCGGCGCTCAGGGCAGCGGACATTTCCCTCTCTTTTTGTGGGAGAGTTGGGTCCGCTAGCACTTATCCTGCCACAGTTTTCTCCTGCACAGGAGAGCAATTTTTTCTTGGCTATGATGAGATCGCGCAAAATCAAAAAAGAGCCAATCAAAGGCACGAACGTCCTGGTCCCGGCCTACATCCTCTCACCCTTCTTCCTTCTCGCGCAGCTTCGCCAGTACGGAATAATCCTCCAGTGTCGTCGTATCACCGGTTGTCTCTTTGCCGCTGGCGAGGTCACGGAGCAGACGCCGCATGATCTTGCCTGAGCGCGTCTTGGGCAGGTCTTTGGTGAAACGGATGACATCGGGGCGAGCCAGGGCGCCGATTTCATGCACCACGTGTTCGCGCAATTCCTTTTTGAGTTCCTCCGACGGTTCCAGGCCAGCCTTGAGCGTCACGAAGCACGCGATACCCTCTCCTTTCATCTCATCGGGTTTGCCGACGACGGCGGCTTCGGCCACCTTGGCATGATGCACCAGGGCGCTCTCAATTTCCATGGTGCTAAGCCGATGCCCGGCCACATTGATAACATCATCGACACGGCCCATGATCCAGAAATAGCCGTCCTCATCGCGGCGCGCGCCGTCGGCAGTGAAATAGCAGTGCGGTATCTGACTCCAGTATTGCTGGCGATAGCGTTCCTCGTCGCCATAGAGAGTGCGCAACATGGCCGGCCACGGTTGACGGATGACCAGCAAGCCGCCCTGATTGGGCGGCAGTGATCGACCGTCCTTATCCACGATGTCGGCAATGATGCCGGGCAGCGGCCGCGTTGCCGAACCCGGTTTGGCGGCTATTGCTCCCGGCAAGGGCGCGATCATAATCATGCCTGTTTCTGTTTGCCACCAGGTATCGACAATGGGACAGCGGCCCTTGCCGATCTGTTCGTAGTACCAGATCCACGCTTCCGGATTGATTGGTTCGCCGACGCTGCCTAAAAGGCGCAGGCTGGATAGATCGTGTTTGGCCGGCCACTCGTTGCCCCATTTGATGAAAGCACGGATGGCTGTCGGTGCTGTGTAGAACAGACTGACGCGATATTTCTCGACGATCGACCAGAAGCGGTCCTCGCGCGGATGGTTCGGTGCCCCTTCATACATGACAGTCGTGGCCCCGTTGCAGAGGGGGCCATAGACGATGTAGCTGTGCCCCGTCACCCAGCCGATATCGGCGGTGCACCAATAGGTATCTTCTTCGCGCAGGTCGAAAACCCACTTATGAGAGAGGGAAACGCCGAGAAGGTAGCCAGCGGTGGTGTGCAACACTCCCTTGGGTTTGCCGGTCGAGCCGCTGGTGTAGAGGATGAAAAGCGGATGTTCGCTGTCCAGCGGCAGAGGCGGACAATCGGCGGAGGCATCGGCCATCAACTCGTGCCACCATAGATCACGGCCTGCTTTCATGTCTACATGTTGATTGCAGCGATTGAAGACGATGCATCTCTCGACGGTTGACGATTTCGCCAGCGCCTGATCGGCATTGTGCTTGAGAGGCACCACTTTGCCGCGCCGCCAGCCGCCGTCGGCAGTAATGAGCAATTTCGCCTTGGCGTCGTTGTTGCGATCGGCGACGGCGTCGGCCGAGAAGCCGCCGAAGACGACGCTGTGCACAGCGCCGATGCGGGCGCAGGCCAGCATGGCCACGGCCAATTCGGGTACCATGGGCATGTACAGCGTCACGCGGTCGCCAGGCTGAATGCCGAGTTTTTTGAGGACATTGGCGAATTGGCAGACTTCGCGGTGCAGCATTTGGTAGGTGAGAACGCGGCTATCGCCTGGCTCGCCTTCCCAGATGAGGGCGGCCTTGTTGCGGCGCGGGCTGTCGAGATGGCGATCGAGGCAATTGGCGCTGGCGTTGAGCCGGCCGCCGACGAACCATTGCGCGTGCGGCTCATTCCACTCCAGCACTTTGTCCCAACGACGCATCCATTGCAACGACTCGGCCTGTTCGGCCCAGAATCCCTGCGGATCGTCTTGGCCGCGCTGCCAGAGCCGCTCGTATTCGGCCATGCTTTTGATGTGCGCGGCGGCGGCGAATTCCGGTGTGGGGGGAAAAGTACGCTTTTCCTTGAGGACGCTGGTGATGTGTTCGGTCGTTGACGCGGACATGATCGGCACCCATTTTTCGTTTCTGATTTTCCGTTTGCAGTGTTCAGTGTACTAAAATTCGAACACCAGACACCCAAAACGGAAAATTGCTGCACGCTTTGACCCCCGCTCCGGCGCTTGCTAAAATCAAGTCAATCGATGAGGAGGAACATCATGGCGACGGTGACGAGTGTCTCATACTTCAAGCGCTACAAAATGGAAATGGAGCTGCACTCGATGCCGTCGCCGCGGCTGCCCGATGAATTCGCCTTTGTCGCTTGGAGCTGCGAGCTTCTCGGCGCTCATGCCGACATGTTGTTCGGCAGTTTCCACCAGGAAATCGACGCCCAGGTCTTTCCCAGTCTCGGCGACCGCCAGGGAGCGCTTTGTCTGATGATCGAGATGACGCGTAAGCGAGGCTTTCTGCCGGAGGCGACCTGGCTGTTACTGGGGCCACTGGGGCCGTGCGGCACGGTGCAAGGATTGTGCGAACGAGACGGGGTGGGAGCGATTCAAAATCTCGGCATTTTGCCAGGCTGGCGTGGCCGCGGTCTGGGGGAGGCGTTGCTGCTGCAAGCGCTACATGGCTTTCGCCAGGCCGGACTTCGCCGCGCCCTGTTGGAAGTGACGGCCCAGAACGAGGTGGCCATCCGTCTCTATCGTCGTCTGGGATTTCGCCGTTCCAAGACGCTCTACAAAGCTGTACCCTACCAAGTTCTGAGTCCTGAGTTCTGATACCGGTTCTCGCTGCTCCTGTCTCATCGTTGCCCGTCTTCCCTCTCCCCTTTGTGAGGAAGGGTTGGGGTGGGGAGATATCTTTTCCCTTCCTCATCAAGGGGAGAAGGGAAGAGACAGCAACATCGGGAGCTTGTATGAGTATAAAGAACTATGGAACGTAAGGACTGGCAGACAAGATCGCAGGGTGAACTGCCCGCTTGTTTTGCGTTTTTTCCAGTAGCTCTAATGCTCAGAACTCCCCATGTTGAGTTGAGGTTCCCGTGCAGGCCGACGTTTATCAGCATACTTTCGCCAATGGACTGACCCTGCTGGCCGAACGCATGGAACATGTACGTTCGGCCGCATTCAACTTTCTGGTGCCGGCCGGTTGCGCCTTCGATCCGCCCGATCAGCTGGGCATGGGCGCTGTACTTTCGGACCTGCTTACCCGCGGCGCTGGCCCGCGCGATAGCCGGCAACTCACCTTCGATCTGGACAATCTCGGCCTCGACCGCGGCGAAGGCGTCGGCCTGATGCATCTGCATCTGTGGGGGGCTACCGTGGCCCGCAACCTGCCGGCCGCCCTGGACATTTATGCCGATATTCTGCGCCGTCCTCATCTGCCTGACGATGAACTGCCGGCAGTGCAAGCCCTGGCCTACCAAGATCTGCGCGCCCTGGAAGATGAGCCGCGCGCCAAAGTCTACGTGGTGCTGCGCAAGCATCTTTATCCGACGCCTTTGAGCAACGATCGCCGCGGCACTGTTGAAGGCATCGCCAACATCACCAGCGCGGCCGTCCGCCTGCATCACCAAAAATGGTTCCGCCCCGATGGCGCCATTCTGTCGGTGGCCGGCAACATCGAATGGCAGCCGCTGCGCGATCAAGTCGAACGCTTATTCGGCGATTGGCAGGGATCGACGGATCGTTCTCTCCACTTCGGACCGCAGCCGCCGCGGCGAGCGCATGTTGCCAAAGACCTGGAACAGACGCAGATCACCGTCGCCTATCCGAGTGTGCCGATCGGCCATCCAGATTACTATGCCGCTCTGGGAGCGGTGCATGTGCTGTCGTCGCCGGGTGGCATGAGTTCCCGTCTGTTCACGGAAATCCGTGAGAAACGCGGCCTATGCTACGCCGTCTCCGCTGGACATGACATGCTCAAGGACCGGGCCAACGTCGTCGCCTATGCCGGAACCACCAACGACCGCGCCCAAGAGACGCTCGACGTACTTTTGGCCGAACTGCGCCGTTTGCAAGATGGCATCGAGGGTGAGGAAGTCGAGCGCATCCAGGCCGGCATCAAGTCGGGATTGATTATGCAACAAGAATCGACGCGGGCTCGCGCCTCGTTCCTCGCTTCTGACTGGTACTATCTCGGCCGTGTGCGCAGTTACCAGGAGATTCAAGCGGCCATCGACGGACTCTCGCCCGCTGTCATCCTCGACCACTTGCGCCGCTATCCACCACGTGATTTCGTCATCGTCACCCTGGGACCGAAATCTCTCCAAGGCTAACCGCCAAGATGCCAAAAACGCCACAAAAGAAAAGAGAAAAGAGGAAGAAAGGAATAAGAGAGATGGTGACTTTTAATTAGGGCGAGCGGACTTTTCCCTCCCCCCTTGTGGGGGAGGGTTGGGGTGGGGGGACACAACTTCTTGGCTCCCTTGCCTTGACACCTCCTACCCCAGCCCTCCCCCACGAGGGGAAGGAGGTTTGGTCCGCTAGCTCTTAGTCTCTTGCTTTCTTGACGTCTTGGCGGTTTGGCAGTTTAATTATTGAGGAGCAATCATGTCTTTTCACAGTCATCTGCTTGCCAACAGTCTGCAAATCATTGGCGAAACCAGTCCGTCGGCGCGATCGGTGGCCCTGGGCTTTTTTGTTCGCACCGGCGCACGCGATGAGACGCCGGAAGAATGCGGCGTGACGCATTTCCTCGAGCACATGGTTTTTAAGGGCACGCCGCGCCGCTCGGCCCTGGACGTCAACCGCGACTTCGATCGCATTGGCGCCGATTACAACGCCTTCACCAGCGAGGAAAACACCGTCTTCCACGCCGCCGTCTTACCCGAATATCTGCCCCAGGCCGTGGATATTCTCGCCGACATTCTCCGGCCCAGCCTCCGCGAGGATGACTTCGACATGGAGAAGAAAGTTATCATCGAGGAGATCGGCATGTACGAGGATCAGCCGATGTGGTCGGCCTACGATCACGCCAAGCGTCTCTATTTCGCCGAACACAAACTGGGCAATAGCATCCTGGGCACGCCGGAGAGCATCACTGCCCTGACACGCCAGCAAATGCACGCCTATTTCCAGCGCCGCTACGTGGCACCGAACATTGTGGTGGCTGCGGCCGGCCATTTCGAATGGCCGTGCTTTGTGGACCTGATCGAGAAGCATTGCGGTCATTGGCAAAAGGGAGCGATTGGCCGAGAAGGTGTGAGCGAGACACGCGGCTCCGGACGCTTTGAGGTGATGACCAAAGACAAAGTAACCCAGGAACACGTGTTCCTGATTTCACCCGGCCCGTCGGCCGATTCGCCGCTGCGCTATGCTGCCGATCTTTTGGGTATGGCCATCGGCGATGATTCCGGCAGCCGGCTGTACTGGGCACTGATTGATCCAGGCCGGGCCGACTCTGCTGATTGCAGTTTTCACGAATACGAAGGCGCGGGCGCTTTCTACACTTCATTCAGCTGTCAGCCCGAGCAAGCCGAAGAAGATCTTCGCGTCGTGAGAGAGGTGCTGCACGACGTACAGAAAAACGGCATCCGCGAAGAGGAGTTGAACCAGGCGCGGAACAAGGTGCTATCGCGCGTGGTGCGCGGCAGCGAACGACCCAAGGGACGCTTGATGGCCCTGGGCATGAACTGGATCTACCAACACGGCTATCGCTCGGTGGATGACGACTTGCGCGCCTTCGAGGCAGTGACACTGGCAGACATCCGGCAAGTGTTGGAGCGCTATCCGTTGGATCAGGTGACAATACTGGCGCTAGGGCCGCTGTCGCAGTTGCATGCGCCGAAGGCTTAAGCAAAAATGCAAATAAGGGCGAGCGGGGCTGTGTTAACGCCCCGAAAGGCGAGCGGGGCTGTGTTAACGCCCCGAAAGGCGAGCGGGGCTGTGTTAACGCCCCGA
>JAJPHU010000032.1 GCA_021325115.1 Planctomycetota bacterium
GAACAAAACCTCAAGCTGAGAGAGGCCAAGCTCGGCGCCGACCATCCGGATACGCTTACCTCCCGCGACAATCTGGCTGCCGCCTACGAGCAGGTTGACCGCATCGCTGAGGCCATGCCTCTGCTCGAACAAAACCTCAAGCTGAGAGAGGCCAAGCTCGGCGCCGACCACCCCGACGCGCTCACCTCGCGCAACAATCTGGCTGCGGTCTACGAGATAGCTGGGCAGTTCGCCAAAGCCGAGAGGCTCTTTCGTACTTCTTTAGAACAGACACGCAAACGCTTCGGTACGGATTCTCCAGAAACAGCTGCCCTGCTGGCCGGTCTCGGTGCGAACCTGTTGCACCAGCATAAATACACCGATGCCGAATCGCTGTTGCGCGAATGTCTCAAAATCCGCGAGGCCAAACAACCCGATGTCTGGACGACGTTCAATACACGTTCCCAACTTGGCGAAGCGCTATTGGGCCAGAAGAAATATGCCGACGCTGAGCCGCTGCTGCTCACGGGCTATGAAGGGCTGAAACAACGTGAAGCCAAGGTTCCGCCATCCTACCGGCAACTCCGCTTGAGCAAGGCTATCGAACGCTTGGTGCACCTGTATGAAGCGACCGGCAAGAAAGATGAAGCCGACAAGTGGCGCAAGCAACGGGAAGCTAAAAAGCCATAAACTGAGCAATTTAACGGCTCCGCTTAAACTCCACACCCAAATCGCCCAACACCTTCATCCGCGCCGCCGCTCCTTTGGCATCCAGCGTGAAAACGACGAGCGGCTTGCCCATGTCTTCGATCGGCAGCAGAAATGTGTCATAGTGGTAGTGCTCCAGCGCGGCGCGCCAACGCTGCCATTGCCAAATCAGCCGACCATTCTCCAGCCGGATGCGTACCGTGCCGTAGGCAGGATGCTCGTAAGCGCCGGTATAGCCAGCCAACTCGCGCGAGGGTCGAGTATCGAAATGGCGGTGTTTCTGCTTCTCGCGCTCCTTCTGCTTCGCTTCCTCTTCATCCCGGTGCTGAGCCTCAGTGACGATGGCGTTCCAATCGTGCGGCGGCAAACCTAGCAACATCTCTAACAGGCTATTGCTCAGGGCGATGTTCATGCGCGTCTGATGCAGGTTGCACAAAAGTACGATGCCCAGCCGACATTTCGGCACCAGGGTGAAATGACAACGGAACCCATCGATCGCCCCGGCATGCTGCAACAGGCGATGACCGAAATGATCCTGGATCACCCAGCCCATGCCGTAGCTCATCTGATTGGTTCCAGGGAACTCGATGCGATCAATGGCGTCCATAGGAATGATGACTTGCGGCGTGTGCATCGCTTCCAGGTTGTGCGCGGAGATTAACGGCCTGCCTTCTATGATCTTGTTGTTCAGCTGAAAAAGCAGCCACTTGGCCAGATCGCGGGCATTGGAGTGAATCGAGCCGGCCGGCTCCGGCGTCTCCATTGGATACCACCCTATGAGACGCGGCTTCTTCTCTGCATCGAGCTGATGCGGATAGGCTTTATCGGCTAGTTCAGCTATCTCTGTAGTTGTAAAATGGGTTGCTTTCATATCGAGCGGATCGAGCAAGCGTTTTTGTACGAAGTCAGCCCAGGACAGTCCGGACGCCTTGGCCACCGCCAAACCGGCGACGGTGAACATGGTGCTCTGATATTGAAACGCCGTGCGGAACGGCTTATCCAGCGGCAGATGGGCGAAGCGGCGGATGCGTTCTTCCGGCGTCCACGGCGAACGGTACCACATCAAGCGATGGTCACGCAGACCGGTGCGATGCGTCACCAGATCGCGCAGTGTGACCTCGCGATCAACAAGCGGATCGGACAGATGAAAATAGGGCACATATTTCTGCGGCGGATCGTCCCAGCGCATCTTGCCCTCATCGATAAGCAAGGCCATCGCTGCTGTCGTGAACGACTTGGTGCAAGAAGCGATGGGAAACAACGTATCCGGTGTGACCGGGGCGCCCTTCTCGACAGAGCGAACGCCGTGGCCCTTCAAATAAATCACCTTATCGCCGCGCACAATGGCGACGGCGACACCGGGAACATGCCAGCGTTTGAGTGCGTGTTCTATCAAGGCATCAACCGCGCGCGGATTGAGATCGTCAGCATGCGCGGGCGGTGTGAGATACAACGGAATAGTGAGCAACAGGATCATACGGGCTGTCCTATTTTCGGTTTGGTCTCCAGGCCCCGCAAGTAAGCCCCTACAGGATCTCCCTCGGTATCTTTTGAAATTACCGAAACGTGCTGAATTCAACCAGGAAAATTGGGAAAAGGGGTGGCTGGTCCGTTGGGAGGCGCGAATAGCCATCCCTTTCCTTTTCACAGAACATGGAACGAGTAAGCCAGGCGCTCCTATTTTGCCGATATTAAACCCAGGCGCGCGGTGCGCTTGCATTTCTGTGCGCTTTAGCTATATTCGCCAGGCTGGATTGCGGATCAATCCTTTGCGAGGGCGAGCAAGGAGGCGGTGATGGTCTTGCAGGTCCATCTGCCACCAACCAGTGAGATGACCGTGCCACCGGGAGAAGGGACGCCGGTTCCGCCAGGGCAGGAGAAGTGGGCGAGCCGGCTCGACAGCGCTCGGCAGATTGTCCGCGCTGAGGCGGCCGCTCTCGAGCTGGTTGCGCAACGGCTCGATAATTCTTTTCTGCAAGCGGTCGATATGCTCCAGCGTTTGACTGGGCGCGGCACAGGGCGCGTCTGCATCACCGGTGCCGGCAAATCAGCTGATGTTGGGCAAAAGATAGCCGGTACCCTCAACTCGACCGGCACGCGCGCCTATGTCCTCGATGCCACGAAGGCCATGCACGGCGATCTTGGCATGCTTCATCCCGATGATGTAGCCCTGATTTTATCGCACAGCGGCGAGAGCGAAGAAATCGTGCGGCTGCTCGGCCCGTTGCGGGAGATGGTCTGCGCCCTCATCGCCTTGACCGGCAATGCTCACGGTACGCTGGCTCGCCAGGCGGATGTGGCCATCGTTTACGGGCCGCTGGAGGAAGTATGTCCCCTGGGTTTGGCCCCTAGCGCCAGTACCACAGCCATGATCGCTCTGGGCGATGCGCTCGCTTTTACGCTCAGCCGGGAACGTGCCTTTACACCTGAGGACTTCGCGCGTTTCCATCCTGCTGGCAGCCTGGGCCGCAAGCTGCTCAAAGTCGAATCGGTCATGCGCCGGGGGAGTGAACTGCGCATTGCCGCAGCCAATGATACGGTGCGCCGGGTTTTTGCTCAGGTCCGCCATCCCGGACGGCGCACCGGGGCCGTCATGCTGGTAGACGAGGCTGGCCGGCTGTGCGGTCTCTTCACTGATAGCGACCTGGCCCGGCTTATTGAGGCGCGGCGCGATGCGGCGTTGGATCGTCCTATCCGCGAAGTGATGACCGCCAACCCCATCACCGTGCCCGTGGGCGTCCGCGTCGGTGATGCCGTCGAGCTGCTGCGCCGTTATCACATCAGTGAGCTTCCGGTGATCGATGAGGAAGGCAGGCCGGCTGGTTTAATTGATATTACAGATCTTATTAGTGTTTATCCCCTGCGCGGGGGGTGGCAGTCCCCTGAGATGAGCGAGACTCAAGGAGCTAACGCCCTCCACGCAGACTTACCAGCTGCGAGGAAGAGCGCGTGAAGACGCTGCGCGAGCGCTGTAGCGCCATTGAGATGCTGCTTGTCGATGTCGATGGCGTCCTGACGGCCGGCGACATTATCTACGGCAGTCCGGAAGTAGAGATCAAGCAATTTTATGTCCGCGACGGCTCCGGTCTGCATTTGTGGCATCTGGCCGGCAAGCGAACGGGACTGATTACCGGCCGCAACTCGCCAGTGGTCCAGCGCCGGGCGGCGGAATTGGGCATCAGCTTGGTGGTGCAGGGAGCATCGGAGAAACTACCGGCTTACCAGGACATGTTGGCCCAGGCCGGCGTCGGCGATGAGGCGATCTGCTACATCGGTGATGATGTGCCGGATGTGCCACCGTTGCGCCGGTGCGGTTTGGCGGTGGCCGTGGCCGATGCCTGCCCCGAAGTGCGGGCCGTCGCTCATTACATCACGCAAGCGCCCGGCGGACGCGGTGCTGTCCGTGAAACTATCGAATGGATCCTGCGCTGTCAGGGGCGCTGGCCTGAGTTCGTTTAGAGGGAAACGAACGTGTGGACTCCCAAACGGATCATCCTGCTGGCCGGCGGCTTCGCAGCGTTCACGCTGGTATACATCCTTTATACCCTGACGGCCCTGGGCCGCATCAACACACTGCCTCCTCTGCCAGATCAATATAAGCCGAGCGAAAGCAACGATTCTTCTCCTGTCGTCCGTTTTCGGCCCATCACTCCGACGCTCCTGGAGCGCAAATTGGAGATGGCTTTTGGTCCGGGCTGCGAAGAACTGACCTGGCCCGTTCGCCTGGAATTGAATGCCAAGAGCATGGTGATCGCCGCCTGGAAATTTGAGCTGGCCGACAAGGGGCGGGTCAAGCTGGAGTTGATGAGTCTCGCCCTGTTTGGCAAGAAAAAAAATGATGGGCGCGATATCGAGATCAATACGCTCAAATGCCAGCAGGCGTATATTACTTTCGATCGCCCCATTACCGTGCTCACCCCCAGTGAGTTAAACGGTCGCAAGGTCGTTGAGGCGGAGTTGTTCGGCGATTCGCGGAGGCGCATTCTCATCACCAACAACCGCCGTACCGTTGCCCGCGAGGATGACCTGGTGGTCCGGATCAACACCGGACCGCTGTATTACATTGAGAAAACGCAGATCATCAAAACCAGCGATTACGTCCACCTCACCGATGGCGACCTCGTTTACAAAGAGGGCCGCCGCGTCTCGCCCAAGGCCGTCATCGATGCCAAGGGCATGGAGATGGAATTGGCGACGGCGGCACCGCCGCCTCGACCCGGTTTTGTACCGCATAAGCCGAAAAACGAGAGCATTACCGGCGTCAAACGCATCATCTTGAAAGAAGCCGTGAATATGGATTTAATCGTCGCCAACGGCGCACCATTCCCCAGCAACAACAAAGCAGAGCCACGAGCTGGAAGCGTAAGCGGCGGCAAAGCAGCTGTCGCTTACGCTTCCAGCTCGTCTGCCCCTCGCTCCGGTGAACCTGCTTACATCAACATCAAAACGCCGGGTCGATTCGAGTACGAAATCTGCAAGGACCATGACCGGGCGCGCTTCGATGTGCCGACCAACAACGACCTGCCTACCAGCCCCCAAGACGTCACCGTCACGCGCCTCAACGTGCAAAATGGTAAAGAAATGTATGATATGTTGGTATGCAAACATCTGGAAGTGCGCCTTAAGCGTCGCACCAATGGGACACCGGCCGCACGCGAGGCCGGTCCTGGCGAACAGGGGCTTGAAATCGAGACGGCCCACGCCACGGGACCCGATGTCACGCTCACTTCCGATGCCGAGAAGCTCGATGCCCACGGCAACGATTTCTTTCACGATGCCGTCCAGAAGCTCACCAAGCTCAAGGGCACGCCTTACATGGAGGCCACCAAAGAAGACAGCCTCATCCAGGCGCCGGAGCTGCGCATTCAAGACGTGCCCTTGCCGGCCTCTTCCTCTGCTGGTGCCGGCGGCGGCGGCAAAAAGGAAGGGCCGACACCCAAGACTTATCAGCAGATCGAGGCGAGCGGGCCAGGCAGCATCCACATGACCAACAAGACCACGGGCCAACAGAATGTTCACGCCTACTGGAAGGAGAAATTGCTGTCCACGCGCGATGGAGCGCTGGACCTGTTGACGCTGACTGGCTCGGCCCGCTTTGTGGACGATGAGCACCAGCAATCGCTTCAGGCGGAGTTGTTGAGGGTATGGCTGCTGGCGGAGGAAAAGCAGCCCCAAGCAGCCAAGCCGCAAGCGGCAACCGCCTCAGGCATGCCGGGAGCCTCGCGCCGGCCGCATCGCGTCGAGGCCCTACGTAATGTCCTGGCTCATTCACCGGAACTGAACATCCACGATGCTGCTCGTCTCGTCATCCACTTCCGCGATGTGCCGCCTGAACGTATGCCGCCGCCGTCTTCCGCGAAAACAGAACCCCGACCGTCCAGGGACGGCAATCCCAACCGTTCTCTAACGGCTGCGGCCCCGAGTCGCTCGGCTGACCGCTCTTCCCCAGTTACGGGTCCACCCGACAAGAAGCCTAGCGTTGCCGATCCGCCCCCCGAGGTTAAAATTCAGAAATCAGAGATCAGAAAAGAAGAAAAACGAGGTGGAATGGCATCAGCTCCGCCGGTCCAACCGACTGCCCCAGCCGAGCCGCAGCCGGAAGGAAGCAGCAATGTCAATCGCTCCCCTCCGGCTGCGGCTCCCAATCAGCAGAGCAGCCATGCTAACCGCTCCCTTCCGGCTGCGGCTCCGAACTCGCAGTCGCCGCAGACTCGGCCCATCGATCTCAGCGCCCGCTCTATCGAAGCTAAAGTGTTGCGCTGCAAGGAACGCATGGCCCTGGATCACCTGTGGGCCGAGGGGGGCGCCCTCGATGCCATCGATAAACGGGGCGGCGTCCAGGTCCGCCAGGAACCGGCCAAGCCGACCGAAGAAGGCGTCTACATCGAAGGTAATACCCTGGATATGAGCTGCTTTGCCGGCGGCAATGTCCTGGTCGTCACCGGCGATTTAGCTCAATTGAAGATGGATAAAATCTTCATTCTTGGTCCAGAGGTGAATATCGACCAGGTGGCTAACAAAGCCTGGGTTGTCGGCGGCGGTGCCATGCAGATGCAGAACACCGCCACGCTGGAGGGCAAACCACTGGCCCATGCCGTGCCGTTGACAGTGCATTGGAGCGACAACATGCTCTTTTCCGGCATGTTCGCCGAGTTTTACGGCAGCATCCAGGCTGAACAGGAAAATGCTCGTTTGGCCTGTCAGCATTTGCAGGTAATGTTCGATCAGCCTATCTCGCTCAAGGAAGGGATGCGCGGCACGCAGCCGGCCAAGGTGAGCAAACTCGTCGCCGATAAAGGTATCGAAGATAAGCCGGTGCGTGTCGAAGACCAGACTTTCGAGGGCGGCCGGCTGCAAAAGTATCAACTCCTGATGGGCAGCACCGTGCAGATGAATACGGTGCCGCGCGAGGAAGCCCCAGACCGACCGGGTGCCGTTTCCGCCGGTTCCCGCAAAAGCAACGACGCCAACGAAGTGAGGTTGTCGGGACCGGGCAGTGTGCGCATCCTCCAGCGCGGCGGCGTTGAAGCAGTCCCCATGCCCGACAAACTCGTGCCGGGCCAACTCGCTTCCAGCGACCGGCGCGACACGGGTTCTACCGCACGTCCTGCGCAAGAGCAAGAAATGAAGCTGACCTACATTACTTTCGAAAAGCTCATGCAGGCCAGCAGCTTGACAAACGTGGCCACTTTCTGGGGAGCGGTGCGCGTCCTCAATCTGCCCTGTGACGATCCCCACCGCAACATCGATCTCGACGACATGCTATCCAAGGAGTTGCCCGAAGGTGCTCTGTATCTCCGCTGCAATTGCCTCCGCGTTGGCACCTACCAAAAACCGGTCCACACCGGCGCCGGTCCAAAACAACTCCGTACCTATCAGGTGATGGATGCGCTCGGTCAGGTTTATGTGCAGGGCAAGGACTTCACCGCCCAGTGCGATCATATGACATTCAACGAAGAGAAAGACCAGGTAATTTTCGACGGCCAAGGCGACAACCAGGCCGTCATGTCCAAGGGCGACATCAAAGGCCTGCCGCCGAAAGTTCTCCGGGGCAAACGGCTCATCTACATTCGTTCTACAGGCCAGGTGATTGTCCAGGATATTGGCTCACTTGATGGGTAAGAAACGGCCTTCGTTTTTGCTGTACGCCGCAGGGCGCGCTGACAGCGTATCCTGCGGCGTGCAGCAAAACGAGGGAACGGCGCATTACTCCTTTTTATCCGCCGGCAGCTCGATGACCTCAATTTTGCGGAATTTGACTACGGTGCCTGGATCGTGTCCCTGCAAGGCGAAGTGTCCTTTCTTGTAGGTGTTCTTGGGATCCACGTAGTCCACCGTTGTCTTGCCGTTCACCTTGATGACGATGTGATTGCCCATAGCGATCACTTCCTGAGTGAACCACTCATTGGGTTGGTACAGTCTGTCCTTGATGATGATTTTGTCGCGGTCTTCCCGGGGCGGACCAAACGAGGGATACAGGCTGCCGCCGCGGATGGGGTCACGATGCGTACTGTTGATCTGGGCCTCATAGCCCTTGGGGAAATCCGGCCCCAATTGCGCGCGGAAATATTGGCCGCTATTGCCGCCGTCGTTAATCATGGCCTCGACGCGGTAGCGGAAATTTTCATAATCGCCACGTTCGCTGAACAGATGGCTGTGCGGACCGCTGCCGATGAGGATGCCGTCCTCAACGTGCCACAGCGGCACTTCCTCGCCCTTCTTCGGGCCTTTTTTCAATTTGCCGTAGTAGGCGATGACTTTGCCGTCCGCCTCTTTCTTGATGATCTCCGCGATGTCGCCCGGATTGGGATTCGAGAACATTTTCCATCCAGTAAGATCTTTGCCGTTGAAGAGCGGCGTCCATTTTTCTGTTTCGTTGTCTGCACCAGCAAGGGCAAGGGCGAACGGCAACGCCGCCAGCCCGGCCAGCAGTATCGTCAACCTCAACAGATGTCGTACCATGTGTAAATGCTCCTTATGGGGGTTGAAAAAGGAAGTCTTACCTCTTCTTCTGTTTGGGGGAGGGGGAAGGCGCGGGCAGTTCGCTCGCTTGGGGAGCGACTTCGTTCAAGTTGGGTTTGATGTCCGCTTCGACGCGGCCGAGCGTCCAGGCCAAGGCGCCGCTGAGCAATTTCGCCATGATCTCGCTCTGCCACACGTCTTCGCGATGGCCCATCGACGTGTAAAAGACACGGCCTTTGCCGTGTTGACGCGCCCAGGTGGCCGGAAACCTCGGCCGTTGGTACATTGGGTTTTTCATGCCCTGGGTGTCCTGCACGAGAATGACGTGCAAGTCCGGGGCGAAGTTCTTGAGTGCATACCATTCTTCGTGCATCTCAAAATCTTTCTGCCCCTTGATGCCGGGAAAATTGGTATCGACGACGCGCATCCACGCTTTCTGCTGCTGGCCATGTACGATGAACTCCCCGCCGAGCATAGCGAGATAAGGATCGACCTGATCGCGTGCCTGGTTTCGCTCACGATCGCCAGGACTATGGAAGGTGTCGCTGGCGCAGTGGCAGCCGATGAAGCCTTTGCCGCCAGCCACGGCATCGAGCAGCGCCTTCTTGCCAGTGCGCGACATGGGCGGCGAATTATCCTGACACTTCTCGCTGAGCAAATCACCCTGTGTCTCGAACAAAAAACCATCGAATTTGGGAAACTCAGCCGACTCAAAGATACGGCCGTCTTTCTCGCAGACGACCTCGATGTTGTTTTTCTGGCCTAGTGCGCTGACGATACGTTCGGCCAACGACAATTCGCCGCCCTTGCGAGTGACGACGGAATGCTGAAAGCCGACCGAGCGAGTATACATGAGCAAGCGGCGGCGTGTGTCGGCATCGGCCGCCGTCTGTGGAAGACGGCCGGCGCCGAGGACCAGGGCGGCGAGGGTAGACTGTTGCAGCCATTGGCGTCGATTCATGGTAGTTCTCCTGTAGTGTGTGGAAATCCGGAGAGATCGGCGTCAGTGTAAGAAATGGAGCGATCGATTGCCAGAGGTAAGGGAGTGGGATCGCGTAAGCACTTCGAATGTTTGCATCCTCAGGGCGTTTACGCGACCCCGCTCTCCTATAGAAATCTACTTGCACGCCTTTAAAAACGCCACCAAATCTGCCAATTCGCGCAGCGTCAGCTGTTGATCGAGCCCCGCTGGCATCACGGACACTTTGCTCGGCTGTATTTCCTCGATATCGTCGCGGGAAATGCGCGCTTCTTGATTCGGTCCCGTTGCCAGCACAATCGCCTCTGGGGCATCCTCGCGAATTAAACCGTTGTATACCTTGCCGCTCTTGGTCGTTACCTGTACCGGCTCATAGCTGCGCACCAGGCTGGCACTGGGGAAAACGATCGATTCCAAAAGATCGCGCTCGCTGCGGATCTTGCCGATGTGCGTCAGGTCGGGGCCGACCTTGCCACCGAGATAGCCGATGGCGTGGCAGGCCGAACACGCTGCTTTGCTGCTGTTGAAGACGGCCTGGCCGCGGCGCACGTCGCCGTCTTTCAGGAATGCCAACAGCTGCTCCAGCCGCGCCTTTTGCTTGGCTGCATTTGCATCCAGCACGGCGTACAGTTCCTCGGCCTGATGCTGTACGGCGGGAGGAAATTTTGCCAGACGTGGTTTCAGTGTCTCGACACGCAGGCTGAAGCGCGCCGGCGACGCCTTCAAAGTAGATACCAGGGCCAGACCTACTTTCTCATCAGTCGTAGAGGCGAAGACGTCAAGCAAGTGATCCACTTCCAGCGGGCCAGCACTCGGGAGCGCCTGGGCCAACTCGAGGAGTTGTTCCGCGTCGAGCTTGGCCTTGGCCAGCACTTCCGCAACCGTGGTGCGGACAGCGACCGGCTGCTCCGCATCCAGGTGCGCGCGCAGGAAGTCGAACAAGTGTGGTTCTATTTTCGTCAATCCGCCCGGAACCGCAGCGAGGGCGCTGAGGCGCATCGTTGTCGCCGCTCGGGGATTGCTGCCGATTTGAAGGAGCGCCGCTACCAAGGGTGCGGACTGTTGGGGTGGAATGCGAAGCTGACGAGCCGCAGCAATAGCTTCATTTTGAAGATCGGCATTATCGCTATTCAACACTGTGGTCAGGCGAGCAATCCATCCGTGTGGCGTTTCTTTGAGGTTGGCTCGTGCCATGACGCGGAGGGCGATGCGCTGGGCATTTGGGTCGGCAAAAGGTTCGGCCAATAACTGTTGAATGGCCTGGCTGGCAGCAAAGCGCGTCAAATGCTGCGTCAACTCTTCTTGTGCCGCGGGTACCAGTTTGTCTGCGGCGAACAAACGAGCGCGGAGAAAACGCGCCACAGCAGGCGCCCATTCCGGATGCCGACCAGCGACCCACCAGGCCGTTTCCTTCACTTTCGGGTCATCTGCGGTCAATTCCGCCGTTACACTTTTCGCGTCCAAACGGCCGCCGTCCATTTGATCTAGT
This sequence comes from Planctomycetota bacterium, assembly GCA_021325115.1. Lineage (GTDB taxonomy): Bacteria > Planctomycetota > Planctomycetia > Gemmatales > Gemmataceae > JAJPHU01. The sequence continues at coordinate 11,118 of JAJPHU010000032.1, forward strand.
GCAGTCAAGGCGGCGCGGCGGACCTGATTATTATGACTTTGGAGACCTGCAATAGTAGTTTTGATATCGGCAATTTCGATGAGAGCATAAATCAACGAATGTTCCAAGGCGCGATCGCCGGATTGAGCGAGGGCGTCAAGCAGGGCCGGAACGGCGGATTTGTCGCCGAGGCGCCCTAGTGCCTCGGCGGCGGCGCGGCGATTGTGCTGCGACGGACTTTTCAGCAGCTCAATCAACGCTGGTACAGCTTCTCGATCGCGACGCACACTCACCGAATGAAGTGCCGCCTGGCGCGTGGTTTCGTCGGTATCGTTTAGTGCTTGCCGTACAGCGATGCGAGCGTCGACGCCATCAATGCGTGTCGCAGACCATATGGCGTTGCGCCGCATCTCTGCGGTCTTGCCCGAACGAATCGCCTTGGCTAACGCCGCTATTGCCTCGGTTCCCTTCTGTGCCAGCATCTCCACCGCCTGATGCCGCACGGTCGGTCTTTGGTCGTCGAGCAACTTCACCAGCTCGGCTGGCGCCATTTTCGACCACGCCAATTTGCGACCACGAGGATCGCTGATCTTTGCGGCTCCCTTGTGCTTGATACGATAAATTGCCCCCAGAATGTCTGGTTTGTGCAGCTGTGATGTCGGGCAACACAGTTTGTACCAGCCGCCAGTATCGATCACCAGCAAGCTACCATCGGCATCTTCGAGCACATCCGTCGGATGGAAATCGAGATGGTTCGAGACCAGAAAATCCTCATCGTGGCAGGTGAAGGATGCTCCAGCGGGAACCAGAATATGCCGCGTGACTTTGTGCATGTTGAACAAACAAGCAAACAGGTTGTCCTGATATTCGGCGCCGAAGGCGCGCGATTCGTAGCGTGTCAGACCGCAGGGGGCGGCGGCGCCAAGATGCGTTAACACCGGCATCAGCGCCGGGCTGGTCCACTTGTGGGCCGGATCGTAGATGACGTTGTGGTCTTTGCCGTAGATGCCGCCGTAAATAGCATGGATGAGTCCATCACGGCGACCGCCGCGAGGATGTTGAAAGAATGTTGTTGTGAAAATACGTTCGCCACCCGACGTGAACACGACATCGACTGGATTATCCATGCCGCCGGTCATCACCGGCTCGATGCCGGAGCCATCGGGTCGACAACGGAAAATGTGCGCCGCGCGCGTGACGAACGGCGCTTGGCCCGGCCGTTCGTACGTCTGCTGGGCGAATGCTCCCTTGCACCAATAAATCCATCCGTCGAGTCCGAGATATGGCCCGTGCAGATCGTTGGCGCAGCCGGTCAGCGTCTTGCCCTGGAACCACTCCACGCGCACATCGGCCACGCCATCGCCATCACGGTCGGTCAATTTCCAGATGCTCGGCGGCGCCGCCACGTACAGGGAACCGGCATACCACATGCAGCCTTCCGGAAACATCATCTTGTCGGCGAACACCGTGCGCCTGTCGAATTTGCCATCGCCGTCTGTGTCTTCCAGGCGGAGGATGCGATGCGGTTTCTTTTTGACTTGCGCAGCCACCGGCTCATTGGAGCCAGACGAATCCGCGACGTAGAGCCGCCCTTCTTCATCGAAATCGGCGACAATAGGCCGATCGACCAGAGGCGGCCCTGCGGCCAACTCGATGTCGAAATCGCTGGGCAGTGTGAAAATATGGCCGTTCAGCTCGACCTGGTGCGTCTTGGTGGATGGCGGTGTATCTGCAGAGATGCAGACGGCGGCGAGGGTCAAGAAAGCGCCGGGCAAGACCAGGTATTTCATAGGGCTTCTCCCCATATAGGATGGACGAAATAGAGCTGCCACTCCTACAGGAGCGGTATTCTCACCACTCTCTGAAGGGGTGCAGCTCGGAGCAACGCTCTCATTCTATGGCCTGGCGACTACTCCGCCGCCTTTGTTTCGGCCGGCTTGTGGAGAAACAACCAAACCCGACCATCGTTTTCGGGGTTTTGGCGTCCCCTCGGTTGCGATAGAACCACACACTGCCATCGCCGGCGCCGACAATCAGATGGAGTTTCCCGTCGCTATCTTTCGGTGCGGCGTTGCGGCCGGTGTTGCGATAAATCCACAATTGTCCTTGGCCGAATTGTTCAACAAGGCAGTGAAGTTACTCAGACAACAAGAGGAACTTCAAAGTCGTCTGATTATGTTAATCGAAAATTGCTGTAAAAAACAGGGAACACTCCACCACGGAGAAATAGGTGATACTACACAGAAATTTTGATTGGATTTGACTGGGTGGGGCCACGGAGATTGGGCTGTCTTTGTGCTGGGAGGATTGCCGCCGGGCTAGCAGTTCCGTGCGCAGGCCATTCCCCCAAACTCACCAAGATTAATTGGCAAACGACTCTGCCAAAAAAGACAGGGGCGTGTGTCGGCGAGTAAGCTTTACCAATCGGCTAATGTGGGCTGTTGCTGTTCGCCTCCTTCGCCACTTCCTCCGCCCGGCGCAGCACACGCAGCAGATTGCCACCAAGGATTTTTACTATTTCTCTCTTTCCGTATCCTCTATTGAGCAGTTCCTGCGTGATGTACGGATAACACGACACGTCTTCGAGCTGTTTCGGCACACTATTGATGCCGTCGAAGTCGGAACCGAGACCGACGTGGTCGACACCGGCTACTTTGATGATGTGTTCGATGTGATCGACGACCGTGTGAACGCTGCCGGTCGGAATCGGATGCTCCTTGCGCCACTGCCGGATAGCGGCGCGAAACTCGCGTTCATCCGGGTACTTTTTCTGAAGCTCGCGGGCAATCTGGAACATGTCGCGTGTCAACCGTGCGGCTTCCGGGACAATGAAGCCGGAATAGAAATTGACCATCACCACGCCGCCGTTTTGCTTGATCAGCCGCAGCACGTCATCGGGTACGTTGCGTGGATGCTCGGCCAGGGCGTAGGCCGAGGAGTGCGAAGCGATCAAAGGAGCGCGCGTAACACGCAAGGCGTGGCGCATGGTCTCGGCGGAGACGTGTGAAATGTCTACCAACATACCCAGGCGATTCATCTCGCGCACCACCTGCTCGCCGAAAGCGGTCAGGCCATGATGCCGCGGCTCATCGGTCGCCGAATCAGCCCAATCGAGCGTTTCCGAATGTGTCAGCGTCATGTAGCGCACACCCAAGGCATACAACATACGCAGCACACCCAGCGAATTATCGATGGAGTGGCCACCCTCGACGCCGATCAGCGAGGCGATTTTGCCTTGTTTGTGGATGCGCACAATATCATCAGCGGTATAAGCCATCTCAAAAGTGTCTGGATATGATGCGGCCATGCGGCGAATGACATCAATCTGTTCGAGCGTCAGGCGCACAGACGTGCCTTTCTTGGCCGTATCCGCCGGGACGAAGGCCGACCAGAACTGAGCACCGACGCCGCCTTGCCGCAAGCGCGGAATATCGGTATGCAGTCCCAGTGCTTTCTGTGTTTGGCGCAGGTCGATCTTGCGGAAAGACAGGTCCTTTTTCTCGCGGAATTGCCAGGGCAAATCGTTGTGGCCATCGATCAGCAGGGC
>JAJPHU010000021.1 GCA_021325115.1 Planctomycetota bacterium
CAGCAGAGTTCGAGGAGATATGTCTTCGTCCTGTCTCCACTTCATCACGCCGGGGTGAGGACACATCTGGAACCGTTGATCCAACTCGCCCAGCGCCTGATACATAAAATGGGGGCAAGCCAGCACGGACACAGGATCAAGGATTTGAAGATATTTACCAAGGAATTACGATGAGGGCGAGCGGATCTCCCAGACCTTTTGAGGGATGAACACAACCAAGGGCAGACGTACATCATGAATCAGAAAACCTGGGGAGGCCGCTTCCGCGGCGACACCGACGCCCGCGTCGAAGCGTTCACCGAATCGATCAGTCTCGATCGCCGACTTTATCGGCACGACATTCGCGCCAGCCAGGCCCATGCTCACATGTTGGCCGAGGTCGGCTTGCTCACCGCCAGTGAAGCAGAGTCCATCGTCGCTGCGTTGGATGCTATTTCTGCTGATATCGAGAGTGGGAAATTCGAATTCTCTATCCAGCTTGAAGATATTCATACGCACATCGAACATGCCTTGATCGAGCGATTGGGCGATGTGGGCCGCAAGCTGCATACCGGTCGCAGCCGCAACGATCAGGTCGTCACCGACGTGAAACTCTGGGTGCGCGACGCCCTGGATGCCTTGGACGATCGTTTGCAGCAGCTGCAACGTGCGTTACTCGATGCTGCCGAGCGCAACCGTGAATTGGTGCTGCCCGGTTACACGCATTTGCAGCGCGCTCAGCCAGTGTTGGCCGCCCATTATTTCCTGGCCTACATCGAAAAATATCAGCGCGACCGTGACCGTTTGGCCGATTGCCGCAAGCGTGTCAACGTGCTTCCTCTCGGCGCCGCCGCTCTGGCCGGCACATCTCTCCCCATCGACCGCGACAGCGTGCGCCGCCAACTCGGCTTCGACGCGCTGGCTGGCAACAGTCTCGATGTGTCCAGCGACCGTGATTTCCTGCTCGAATTCGTCTTCGATCTGTCAGTCATCGCCTTGCACCTGAGCGGTTGGGCTGAGGAATGGGTGCTGTGGACGACCACCGAGTTTGGTTTTCTCGACCTGCCGGATGCCTTCTGCACCGGCTCGAGCATCATGCCGCACAAGAAGAACCCGGATGTGCTGGAATTGATTCGCGGCAAAGCGGCACGTGTGGTGGCAGATTTGCAGCAATTGATGATACTGGTGAAGGGGTTGCCACTGGCGTACAATCGAGATTTGCAGGAGGATAAGGCCGCCCTGTTCGATGCCCACGACACCGTCGCCGCCTCGCTAGAGTTGGCCGCTGCCCTGGTGCGCGAAAGCCGTTTCCGCGCCGACGCCATCGCCCTTCGCCTGGAAGACGGCTATCTCGATGCGACGACATTGATGGAGTTTTGCATTGCCCAAGGCGTGCCGATGCGTGCGGCTCACGAGGCGGTTGGCAAACTGGTGCGTCTGTGTGAGGAGCGCCGTTGCCGCCTGGCAGAATTGCCGCCCGATGTCTACGAAAGTGTGTGCCCCGGCCTGTCGGCTGGAGTATACAAGGTGTTAGGAGTCGCCAACGCGCTGGCCGCGTTCCGCAGCGCTGGCTCCACGGCGCCGGCGGAGGTAGATCGCCAGCTGGCATTATGGCGGCAACGATTGGCGTGAACTTTCTCCCTCCGTTGACGAGGATTATTTTCATGTCATCCACCACGAGAGTTTATTGCTGCTGCAATTCCGGGCATTATTTCAGTGGCGCATCGTGTCCCTATGACGGCTGGTCCTCGCCGGCATGGAGAGAGTTGACAGCCGCGATTGCTTATCGGGACAAGGAAGGCAAGAAATTAGCGATCGCGGAATTGAGCATGCTCCGCGTCAGCAGAGCAACCTTGAGCAGGACCAGCATCGTATCCTTTGGAAGAGATGCATCCGTTTTTGAAGCCCTTGCGCCGGCTACTTATGTAGTGATGGGAGAAACCAAACCGCCGCTAAAACTCGGACCGGGATTCAAGTAATGATAAAAGGAAGGACCGATCCCATGAAGCTTCGATATGGAAGGGCAGGCAATTTCCATGGACCATTTTCACTACCGCAATCGGATTCTTCACTGCGAAGACGTACCCATCCGTCAGTTGGCCGACTTGTATGGCACACCGCTGTTCGTTTACAGCAAGGCGACGTTGCTGCATCATCTCGGCCAGATACAAAAAGCCTTTGCCGCTGTCGAACCGTTGATCTGTTACAGTATCAAGACCAATGGCAATTTGCACATTTGCCGTCTGTTAGGCGAGGCAGGGTCCGGTTTTGACGTGACCAGTGGCGGCGAGTTGTATCGCGCCCTCAATGCCGGCGGCAGCGGCGACAAGATCGTTTTCGCCGGCGTTGGCAAGACGGATGCAGAGATTCGCTATGCCTTGGCGAATGATGTTTTCCTCTTCAACGTCGAGAGCGAGGCAGAATTGCACAATCTCGCCGAGGTGGCCCGCAGTGCCGGCAAAATTGCCGGGGTGGCCCTGCGAGTCAATCCCGACCTGCCGCCCAAGACACACATCAAGACCGATACCAGTGTCAAGGGCGTCAAATTCGGACTCGACATCGACACCGTTCTTGACGTGGCTCGCGGGTTCGTGGGCAATCCGCATGTCCGCATCCTTGGCTTACACATGCATCTCGGCTCGCCGATCCTCAGCACCAGGCCGTATCAGGAAGGCATGGCCAAGGGACTGATGCTAATCGAACGGCTGCGGCAACAGGAGCATCCGATCAGCGTTTGGAACATGGGCGGCGGCTTCGGCATTCACTACCGCAAGCAAGAAGCGCTGCCGGCGCAAGCGTTCGCCGAGGTTATTGTGCCAGCGGTGCAGAAGGCGAAGTGCCGGCTCGTCCTCGAACCGGGCCGCTTCATCGCTGGCAACGCCGGCATTCTTGTCAGCCGCGTACTGTTCACTAAAGAATCGGGCGGCAAGCATTTTCTCATTCAAGATGCCGCTATGAACGATCTAATTCGTCCGACATTGTACGATTCCTTTCACCGCATCTGGCCCGTCGAGCCGCGCGAAGGGCTACCGGCTCCGCCAGACGATTACGAGGCGGACATTCCCAATACGATCCAACAAGATGTCGTCGGCCCTGTGTGCGAATCCGGCGATTTTCTGGCGAAAGATCGACGTCTGCCGATGCTGAAGCGCGGGGACGTGCTGGCGATATTCAGTGCCGGTGCTTATGGCATGGCCATGAGTTCCAATTACAACAGCCGGCCACGCGCCGCCGAAGTGCTGGTGGACGGCGCTCGCCATCGCTTGATCCGCCGCCGTGAGACTTACGAGGATCTGATTCGACCGGAACTGGAAGTGTGATGGCGAACGGCGGGCATCATTTGGCTGGTATGTGTTCGCCAGCCGGCTGATGCCCGCTGTTCATCGAAGAAGAAGAGGCTCCCTATCATGTACTCCCGTCTCTCGCATCTGGGTTTGTTGTTGATGACTGTTTTCCTGACGCCCCTGGCGGCCCAAGATAAGGAACAACCCAAGCAATCCGACGCTCGACCGCCGGCTGCCAAAAACAGCAGGGATGAAGAAGATTATCGTCGCTTCTTCAAGAGGCCGACCAATACCGATGAGTACTGGAACGCCATCCAGTTCGAGATCGACGTCGGCAAATACGATCTGGCCGCCGTCCATCTGCGCAACCTGCTCAATTACAAACCGAGCGATGCCGATCTCGTCAAGCTGGCCGATGAAGTGGGCATCGCTGCTTTCCTGCGTCTGCGCAACATCCGCAAATGGTCCGATGATCCTAAAGTCAACAAAGAAGCACTGGACAATGTCGAGCAGCTCATCCAGCGTGTGACCGAAGCCGTCGCCAGGGTCCGCCGTGATCCGGCCCGCATCCAGGGCTACATCAAGAACCTCACGGCCAGCCCGGAAGAGAATGCCTACGCCCTCAAGGAATTAGCCAAGTCCGGCGCCGTCGTCGTGCCCTATCTGATTGATGCTCTACGGCAAGCAACCCCGGAGGAGCGCATCCGCTATCTCGATGCACTGGAGCGGCTGGGGCCGGACACCATCGCACCAATGGTTGCTGCTCTGGACAGTAAGGATTCCCATTTACAGGTCGATCTTATCCGAATTTTCCGCAAGAGATATTCGGCTAGCACGGCCCGGCTCATCCAGCGCGAGGTCGTGCCGAACTTGTGGTTTTTGGCTGCCTCGCCTGCGCAGTCAGATGAGGTGCGTCGCCATGCCACGGCGGCACTGAGTTTTTTCCTGGAAACCCCAGCGGACAGGCTGCCGCCGGCCCGCGTCGAGCTGACGCGCCTGGCTGAGAGCTACTATCTGCACCGCGTCCCGTTCGCCAATGCGAGAGCAGTCACGGTCTGGCGCTGGGATGGCCAGCACGTGGTTGAGGGTTGGCCGGGCGCGGCGACCATCAGCGCCGATAAAGCCGAAGAATATTATGGTGTGCGATTTGCCAGCCAGGCCTTGTTGCTCGATCCCGCCTTTGGTCCAGCCCAGGTAGTGTTGCTCAGCTTGGTGCTTGACAAAACCCAGTCGCAAGTGGGACTGGATCAGACACTGGAACGCGCCGCTCCGCAGGTCCATAACCTGCTCGGCACGGTGCAGTCCGCTCTCGTCAATGCCGTACTGGAACGTGCTCTGGAAGAGCATCGTGTTGCGGTGATTCTCGGTGCCGTGCGTGATTTGGGTGAACGTAAGGAGGTCCGTGCCCTCCGGCCGCTGGTCCGCGGTCAACCGCCATTGGTACGGGCGCTGTATTATCCAGATCGCCGGGTTCAGATGGCCGCAGTAGAAGCACTCTTGCAAATCCCCGATTCGGCAGCCAGTCTGACGACGACGCGCGTCGTTGAGGTGCTGCGCCGCGCCGTCGCTGCCGAGCCGGAAGCACGACAGAAACCCAAGGTGCTGATTGGCTACTTCAACGAAGATATCCGCAACCACGTTGTCGCTGCCGTCACTGCTGCCGGCTATGACGCTGTTGCCGTCGCCAGCGGCCGGGAGATCATGCAGCGTCTCGGTCAGGCATCCGACATCGCCCTGTTGCTTTTCGAGGAAGAGCTGCCCAATCCTGGCCTGGCCCAACTGCTGGGACAACTCCACACCGACCGTTTCGCCAGCCAACTGCCCATTCTTCTCACGGCTGCCCCACCGCGGGGAGACGCGTTGGGTGAAGCCGCCCGGAACGAAGAGAGGCTACGCCGTTACGTGTCGCGCTATCCGAACATCACGGTAATTCCCGCTGTGCTCGCCCTTGATGCCAAGGCGCTCAAGCCGCTTCTCCAAGCACGCCTGGATGATCCTGCCAATCCGGCGCTGTCGGCTCAGGAGATGAAGGATTACGCCGAGCGCTCGATCGAGAACCTGGCCCGTCTGGCGCGCGGCGAAGTCGTCGGCTACGATGTAGAACCGGCCGGTCCAACCGTCCTGGAAGCGTTGCGAGCGCCGAGCAAGCTGACGCCCAAAGGCCAAGGTTTCGCCATCGAGGTCGCCGCCCGACTCCGACGTGAAGAGGCGCAGCTCGTGCTGGCCAACGTGCTAACCGACGGCAAACGCACGACCGCTGTGCGCATCGCCGCTGCCAACGCTCTGGTGCGCAACATCCAGCAGTTCAGCCCACTGCTTTCGCGCGATCAGGTGCGGGTCCTCGTAGAGATGTACGCCGATCCGAAACTCGATGAGGTCCTGAAAAACAATGTCGCACTGGTGCTTGGCAGCTTGCGGCC
>JAJPHU010000353.1 GCA_021325115.1 Planctomycetota bacterium
ATCGTGAAGAGTCCGGCTTTCCAGATGGGCAAAGGCGGCGCCGATACGCTGGCGCGTCAGTAAAGGAGACCTCATGTTTATTACCAAAAAACACATTACACGCCGAACGGTCTTACGCGGAATGGGCGTGACGCTGGCGCTGCCCTTCATGGAGTCCATGCTTCCGGCAATGACACCCTTGGCCCGCACAGAAGCCGGTCAGACGCCGGCGCGCGTGATTTGCGCCGAAATGGTTCACGGCTCCGCCGGTTCGACCAAATACGGCATTGAAAAGAACATGTGGGCACCGGCACAGACGGGGCACGATTTCGACCTCTCGCCAAGCAGCCTGCTGCCTTTAGAGCCCTTCATCGATTACGTCACGGTCGTCAGCAATATGGACATGCGTCCCGCCGAAGCGTACGAGCCTCCTGAGATTGGCGGAGACCATTTTCGTTCCAGTTCGGTATTTCTAACGCAAGCGCATCCGAAGCAGACCCAAAGCTCCGATGTCCGGGCGGGCACTTCATTCGATCAACTGTATGCGCAGAAGTTCGGGCAGGACACGCCGATTCCATCGCTGCAACTCTCGATCGAGAGCGCTGAAGGTTCCGGCGGTTGCGATTACAACTATTCCTGCGTGTACCTGGACACCATCAGCTGGGAGACACCGACAAAGCCGCTGACCATGATCCGCGACCCTCGCATGGTCTTTGATCAGCTGTTTGGGATCGGAACCTCCGCTGAGCAGCGGGCGGCACGCCGCAAGGAAGATCGCAGCATCCTGGACTGGGTCTCAAATCAAATGACCAGCATGAAGGCAACGCTGGGACCGGCCGACAAGGCCCGGTTCGACGATTACACCGAAAATATTCGCGAAATCGAGCGGCGTATCAGTCGAATCGAACAACAGAATGCGTCCGGTGAGGTTCGCGAGCTGCCGCTGGCGCCAATCGGCGTACCGGATAACTGGACAGAACACGTCAAGCTGATGTTCGACCTCCAGACCGTTGCCCTTCAAGCCAACATGACGCGAGTTTGTGCGATTAAACTGAGCCGCGATGTTTCAGGCCGAACGTTCCCGGAGAGCGGCGTCACCGCAGGGTTCCATTCCCTTTCCCATCACGGTGAGAACGCGCAGCGGCTGGTGCAGTACTCGCAGGTGAACAAGTACCACATCGCGACGTTGGCATATCTGATCGACAAGCTGAAGAACATAAAAGACGGCGATGGTTCGTTGCTGGACCACAGCCTCGTGCTTTACGGCTCGCCGATGGGAGACTCCAACCTTCACAACCACAAACGGGTGCCGATGGTGCTGGTTGGCCACGCCAACGGTCAGTTGAAGGGACATGTTCATATCAAAGCGGAAGACGGAACACCCGCCGCAAACATGTATTTGACGTTGTTGCGCCGATTGGGAGTTAACGTCGACTCGTTCGGGGACAGCACCGGAGAACTGGAATTATGAAGAGGATAACCACCGTCCTTTGCATCGCCCTTCTGGGCACCGTCTATTTCGCCGCGCAAAATTTCGGCTTCAGCGGCGATACTCGTGTCGCCGACGCCGCCATGCGCAATGACCTGGAAGCAGTACGGGCATTGCTGAAACAAGCGGCCGACGCCAATTCTTCTCAAGGCGACGGAATGACCGCGTTGCACTGGGCCGCGCTGAATGGTAACCCTGAGATGGCCCAGTTGCTCATTTATGCCGGCGCGACCGTCAAGGCGACCACTCGTATCGGCAGCTACACACCGTTGTATCTGGCCGCTCAGTATGGCAATGCCAAAGTCATCGACGTGCTGCTGAAAGCCGGTGCTGACGCCAAATCGCCTGCCATTGGCGGTGTCACACCCTTGATGATGGCTGCAAGTTCGGGTGATCCCGACACCATCAAAGCATTGCTGGAGTACGGGGCCGACGTCAATTCCAAGGAAACCTCAAACGGCCAGACGGCAATGGTTTTCGCAGCATCATTCAATCGGCCGGAAGCCGTAAAGATCCTGGCACGCTACGGTGCGGACCTGAACCACAAAAGTAACCTGATCACCCGCGTGTTTAACGAAATCACGGATCGCAATGCCCCGCCGGCGCCGACTACAGGAAACCAAGCTGCCCAAGGGGGACGCGGCCAGCGTGGTCAGGCTGCTGCGGCAGTTCCACCCACGCCTCAGGCCCCGCAGGCAGCAGGCCGAGGGCAAGCTCCAGGACAAGGTCAAGTCGTGCAAGGCCAGGGCCAGGGTCAGGGGCAAGGACGAGGCAATCAGCCGCGTGATCCAACTCACGCCGGAGGTAATCCCAAGGGAGAACTCACACCATTAATGTACGCGGCGCGGCAAGGAAACGAAGAGGCTGCTATCGCATTGGTAGATGCCGGCGCCAAACTGAACGAACAAAGCGCCGACGGCAGCACCGCGCTGTTGTTGGCCGCCATCAATGGGCACTTTGATCTCGCGAAGATGCTCGTCGAACGCGGCGCGGATCTGAACATTGCAAGCGTCGATGGGACTGCGCCGCTTTATGGTGTGATCAACATGCAGTGGGCCCGAAAGACACTGCATCCCCAGCCGACCACCAAGTATGAAAAGACCTACTATCTGGACCTTGTGAAAATGATGCTCGACCGCGGTGCGGATCCGAACGCCAAGTTGAAGAAGGATCTTTGGTATGACGGCTTCGGTTTCGCTCTCGATGGCACGAATGCCACCGGCGCCACCGCGTTCTGGAAGTGTGCCGACGTGGCGGACATCGACGGTATGAAGCTTCTGGTGTCCAGAGGTGCCGACCCCAACGTCAAGAATATCGACAACGTCACTCCGTTGCTCGTCGCCTCCGGCGCAGGCTACCACGGCAATGACGACATCATTTCGCCGAATGGCCGTATGGCTGCCGTCCGGTACCTGGTCGATGAACTTCACGCCGACGTTAACGCCGTCGATGGCCGTGAAGGTATGAGGGCCTCGGCCTACGAGCCAGACATGCCGG
>JAJPHU010000157.1 GCA_021325115.1 Planctomycetota bacterium
ACGGCGAAGAGCGGTTCGTGAAAGTCGACGGCGAAATCGTCGCTGCAAAGTAATGGTCGTTCGATCCCTCAACCCGCGGACACAAGAGGCGAGAATCAACCAACAAATGGCTCAACCAGCCTCACTCATCGGCCACGTCACCGCTGGGGGAAGTTCCTGGGGCGAACTCCGAAAAACCGAAATGCGGCCCCGGGCTGCTGCAACGACTGGTTAGCCCTCTTCAACGAGCAATGTTTGCAGACGCCTCACGACTTCTGCAACGACCTCCTCGGGGACGGCGCAGATCCGGGAAGCCTTGCGCGCCCGCCAGTCCAGGCTTTTCACCTGATCGGCCCCCACCACGCCGGTTACGGACAATCCCTCAGGCAGAGGCACTTCAAAGGGATAGCCTTTCGCCTGATTGGTGATCGGACACAACAAAGCCAACCCAACCCGGCCGTTGTAGGCCGAGGGCGACAGAACCAGGGCGGGGCGACGCCCTGTCCGCTCGTGGCCTGCTTGCGGGTCGAGGGTGATCCAGACGGCATCTCCTCGTTCTGGAACGTAGGTACCTTTCCGTTTCACCAGGCCTCCCTGCCGACGGCCGACCCAGTATCCCACTCGCCGGGAAGGTTCTCGTCCGTGATGCCGCGCAACAGTTCTTCAAGCGTGAGCGGTTGCGGCGTAATGGGCCGCACGACCAAGCTACCTTCCACCAGGGACAGTTCGACGGCCGTGTCCGCGTGAAGACCCACTTCCTCGGCGAAGGACTTCGGGATGCGGAGAGCAAGGCTGTTGCCCCACTTCTGAACACGTGTCTTCATCGTAACCTCCCGTATCTACGATGAAGATACATCAAGCTCCGCGCGGAGTCAACAGGGCTTAGCCACGCCTCCCCCGTTGTTTCTTGGGCTGAGCGAACTGGAAATTGCACCGGCCACACCAGGCAACTCCGTGCGAGTGGAGCGCGCCGCACCGCGGGCACTTTTTGGCACGCTTGTTCCATTGCCGCCGCACGAATTGATGGCGAACGAACCGATTGACCTTTGTGCGGAAGACTTCATAAAGGACGCCGCCCAACGTCACCACGCCGACCAAGACGGTGACTACGTTTGCTGTGGTGGCAAGGTCCATGACGCCGATCCTTATCGCAGATGCTCGACAGCCTGACGGCAGGCGATACAGCACTTGCTTCGACCGATCTCGACATTCTCGGTCACGGTCTTGTAGACGGGTTGTTTATACGCCATCATGTTGCGAAGCCCGGCAGCCACAATCGCTCCAAGGATCACGTCTCCAATGAGGCTGCCCCACCAGGGCAGGTCGAAACAAAGGCCTGCGCCGAAGGCGAGCGCCAGGGCGATTGGGAATGCCCAATACCACACCGTCGCAAGCTCCATTCCCTGGAAGCCATCCGCGTTATCGCCATCTGCGCCGTCATCGCCGGGATCAACGACTTCCAGCAGATCGCCCTGTTCGCCCGCAAATGCCAAGCCTGGCTGGAATGCTTCCTGCCGCTGTCCCACGGTGTCCCTTCCCATGACACCTTCGAGCGCGTCTTTGCCCGGCTGGACCCGGTGGCCTTCCAGGAGTGCTCTGCCCACTGGATGAACGCCTGGTACACGCACCGGACGGGCAAGCACCTGGCCATCGACGGCAAGGCGGTGCGTGGCTCGGCCAGGAGGGAGGGAAAAGTCCGTTAGTCCTTAGGCCGTCAACTCCGTATCCGTGCTGTACCAAATACTTCTCGCGGTGCGTCTCTGTCCGATCGTGGCTGTTTGGCATCCTTTTTGCCATACATTTTACACAGCAAAAAAATGAAAAAACAATGTGAATACTGTGAAAACATCTTGATAATCTTTATCCTAAAAGAAGTTCTGAAACGCGACGTCAGCGCTCAGCACCACAAAACGCCTTGGCTCGTGTGATCGTTCGTGAAGCAACCGAAGATACAAAACATCCCTTTTCTGGCGTTATAAGGTGATTGGATTCCCAAATGCATTCTTCTTTTGGGAACTTGGGACGTTGAATGGTTCTCTGTACTGGCTGCCTCGCAGGTCGGGAGTGATTGCACTCGCAACATGGAGTCGGATCGCAGCCGTCGCCTGGGGTAAGACGGGCCATTCGTGCTGGCCGACCACCTTCTCCCCGTCCTATACAGCTGTCTTGTGAAGCGGACTTCGCAGGAAACTGGAATCGGATTTCCTATCGTTTCTTTCTGCAATTCACTTTTAACACTCGCGCCGTCATCGGCGTAAACGAGGCGAGCCAGTCCTCGCCTTCCGTGGAGGTTTCAAGATGAGCTGCTTACGTGAGGCCGATTCCCAGCGGCGTGTGGGATTCACGCTGATCGAGTTGCTCGTGGTTATCGCGATCATCGGCATCTTGCTCGGCCTGCTCTTACCCGCCGTCCAAAAGGTACGCGAGGCCGCTGGCCGTGTCAGCTGCCAGAACCACCTCAAGCAGATCGCCCTGGCATTTCACAATCACCACGACGCGCTCGGTTACTTCCCGGCCGGCGGCTGGTACTGGTACACGCCGCCCAACTACATCAACGGCCAGCCCGCGATCGGGTCTCAACAGCAAGCTGGATGGGCCTTTCAGATTCTCCCTTATTTAGAAGCACAGAATACCTGGAAAGGAGGACAGGCCAGCAACGACCTCGACCGCGACCTGATTGCTGTTGGCACAACCGACCCGATCTTCTTCTGTCCCTCCCGGCGGAGTCCCCAGACGGTCACCATTAGCCTTCCTGGCTATCTCAACGGCATGCCGGTGGTCCATGCCTTGTGCGACTACGCCGCCAGCAATTTCAATAAGCTCGTCGATTTCCAGACGGGAGTCGTGCGCCAGTTTTACCCCAATCGTATCGCCGACATCACGGATGGCACTTCCAACACTCTCTTGGTCGGTGACAAGCGCATAAACCTAGCTTTCATGGGGCAGGCGCAGGAAAACGATGCCATAGGCTACACCTGCGGTTATGACCTGGACACCACCCGCTCGACCGACAAGGCACCCAAGCCGGACAGCTTCGGAACCAACGACAGTACCAAACGTTTCGGCTCGTCGCATATCGGAGGATTCAATACCGTTTTCGCTGATGGCTCCGTGCATTTCCTTAACTATTCGATCGATCCGGGCATGTTCAGTTATCTGGGCAACAAGAGCGACGGACACGTGATTGACTTTGGTGGGATGTGACCGCCGTCTTCTCGTTACCAAGCTCTGTTTGCTTGGGACCGAGAACCAACGGGTTTGGTCCTTGGGATTACCCCGCAGTAATCGAAAGGACAACAGCATGGCTTCCGCGATCTTATCGGATAAGAGAACTCAGTCGGACATACCCTGCCTCCCCCTCTCCCCCAATGAGGGGGAAGTAAAGGTAGAGATCAGTACATCGGAGCGTGTGCGGATAGAAGGTAAGTTCTTCGCTCGCGGTCGGCAGCGGTTACGCATGTACGGCGTAACATACGGGCCTTTTGCGCCCAACGCTGACGGCCAGCCGTTCCCCGACTCCCAACGGGTCCGCGACGACTTCGCCCGTATGCAGGCCATCGGGATCCATGTCATCCGGACTTACCATGTTCCCCCCGAATGGTTCCTGTACTTGGCTGATGAGAGCGGGATGGCGGTCTTCATCGGCATCCCCTGGGCCGATGTCCCCTGGCGGCAACATCTCACATTCCTGGATAGTCATACAGCCCAGGCGGACGCCCGCGCGTTCGTGCGGCGAACGGCGGAGCTTTGTGCCGGCCACCCTTGTAGTTTCGCTTATGGTATTGGCAACGAGTTTCCTCCCGACATCCTCCGCTGGCACGGGGCGCGACGCGTCGAGCGTTTCCTCGCCGAGCTGGCCGACGTGTGCCGGCAGGCCGACCCCGCCGGCCTGGTCACCTATGCCAACTACCCACCAACGGAGTACCTGGATCTGTCCTTCCTCGATTTCGTTACCTTCAACGTCTATCTCCACGACCGCGAGACGTTCCGCCGCTATCTCTATCGCTTGCAAAACTTGGTGGGAGAGAAGCCGCTGGTGCTCGGCGAACTGGGCATGGACACGATCCGCCACGGCGAAAAAGAGCAGGCCGACTTCCTCACCGGCCACATCCGTGAGGCCCTGCTGATGGGCCTGGCCGGTGCCTTGATCTTTTCCTGGACGGACGATTGGTATACTGGCGGCCATTCCATCCAGGACTGGGCCTTCGGTATCACCCGCCCCGATCGCTCGCCCAAGGCCGCTTACCATTCCCTGGGAGGAGTGTTTAGACGTTCGCCGGCTGACTTGCTTTCGCAGACACCGCGCGTCTCCGTGGTCGTCTGTACCTACAACGGAGGGCGGACGCTGGAGCAATGCCTCCGCTCGTTGCTCGCCCTCGACTACTCGGACTATGAGGTGATTGTCATCGACGACGGCTCCACCGATAACACGCGCGACATCCTCGCTCGTTTTTCTCCGATCGCGGATGCTCCCGGTTCACCGAGTCTGCGCGCCATCTACCAGCCTAATCGCGGCTTAAGCGCTGCCCGCAATGCCGGCCTGCAGGCGGCAACCGGCTCTATCATCGCTTACACCGATTCCGACTGCTACGCCGATCCCGACTGGCTCACCCATCTCGTAGATGCCCTGGTGCGCTCGGATGCTGCCGCCGTGGGTGGGCCGAACCTGAGTCCCGAAGATGGCTGGCAAGCCGCCTGCGTGGCTGCCTCGCCGGGCCAGCCGACCCACGTGCTGGAGAGCGATCAGGTCGCCGAACATATTCCCGGCTGTAACATGGCTTTCCGTCGTGAGGCATTGGAGGCGATCCGCGGCTTTGACCCCCAGTATCGCAAGGCCGGCGATGATGTGGATGTCTGTTGGCGGTTGCAACAGGCCGGCCTGTGGATCACCTTCGCGCCTGGAGCCTTCGTGTGGCACCACCGCCGCCAGACGCCGCGCGCCTATCTGCGGCAACAGGCTGGCTACGGCGAGGCCGAGGCACTCTTGCGCTTCAAGCATCCCGATCGCTTCAACGGGCGCGGCGACGGCAAGTGGCGTGGTGTGCTATACGGCCCCGCCCTCCCGGGGCTACGCCTCGCCGCGCCCATCATCTATCGGGGAACC
This sequence comes from Planctomycetota bacterium, assembly GCA_021325115.1. Taxonomy (GTDB): domain Bacteria; phylum Planctomycetota; class Planctomycetia; order Gemmatales; family Gemmataceae; genus JAJPHU01. The sequence goes on from JAJPHU010000157.1 coordinate 5,084, forward strand.
TTTAGCGCCGGCTTGTTTCAGTGCCTCTACCAGCCCAGCCCGGCCCACTGGGCCATGCTGCCGGCCACGTTGGAGTGGCACATGGTCGCCGGCTTGGTCGGAGTGGCCGCCCTGCTGTGGACTCCAGCCTGGTGGGTGGCCGCAGCTATGCTGGTCCTGTCCGTAGGTGTGGCCGTCCTCCAGGCGAGCCAAGCCCGCCTTCCTGAGAAGCACGACGGATTCCGTTCCCGCTGCCTTGTTGCCACCCTGTGTTACCTCCAACCGCTCGTTCGCTCGTGGGCGCGCTATCGTACCCGCTTGTTCTCGTATCGTTCCCCCAGTGCCGACCCTTCTGTGGCCGTAGACGCAAACTTGCGGCCACAGCCCTTGCCTTTATTCGGACGCCGGACGGTAGCATACTGGACCGGCGAGCGCTACGAGCGTTTCGAACTCTTGGGGCTGATTATCGCCTACCTTAACGAACACGGCTGGGGCAAGGTGATCGATTCGGGTTGGTCGAATTGGGACCTGCTGGTCTACTGCCATCCATGGACCATCGTCGAGATCTGCACCGCGCAGCAGGACTACGGCAGCCACGATCGGGTGATCTGTGTCCGCTACCGCCTGCGCCCCAGTCGATACCTGAAGGTTCTGACCGCCCTTGGCGTGTTGGCCATCGGGGCAGCTGCCGCTTTCCAATTCTGGCCTGCTGCCGCAATCGCTGCGGCGATTCTCTTGCTGTGCGGCGGGATGTGGCGGCGCGGTACCTGCCGAGGCTCTCAGGCCATGGCCGTCGTCGATCACCTGGCGGGCAGCCTGGGCCTGGTCTGCTGCGTCCCCGTACCAAGGAACCCCGATGAGCCGGGAGGGAAATGACAAGGACATGACAATGCCCCCTCGTTCTTCCGATCTCGCTCTCTGCCGGCGCTTGCTGCGGCAGGTGCGGCCCTATGGGCTGCTCATCGCGGGCAGCTTTCTGGTCAGCGTGCTGGCCAGCCCGCTGGCGTTGCTCACCCCGCTGCCGTACAAAATCGTTCTCGATAGTGCCCTGGATTCTCGGCCGCTGCCGCCGTTCCTCCAGATTCTCTTTCCGGCCGCCCCTGGGGATTCCGCCGTCCTCGTCTTGGCTGCCGGCCTCTGTCTGGCCGTCGCCCTGTTGACTCAGTTCCAGTCCGCGGCCAGCGCGTTTCTGAGCGGCTACACAAGCGAACGGATGGTACTCGATTTCCGGGCTCAGCTCTTCCGCCATGCCCAACGCCTGTCGCTGGGCTACCACGACCAGCAAGGCACGGCGGATGCCATCTATCATATCCAGACGGACGCGCTCGCCCTTCAGAACTTGGTGATCGACGGCGTCCTGCCCTTGATTGTCTCGGTGTTCACGCTCGCCGGCATGATCTACTTCACGGCCCGTCTCGATTGGCAGCTAGCCCTGGTGGCCCTGGCGGTGTGCCCCGTGCTCTTCGTTCTTTCCCGCTCCTACCGCTGGCGCCTTCGCCGCAAGGCCCGCGAGGTGAAAAAACTGGAGAGTTCGGCCCTGTCGATCGTGCAGGAGGTGCTGGCGGCCCTGCGTGTCGTCAAGGCATTCGGGCAGGAGGCTCGGGAGGAGAAGCGGCTGGTTCGGCGCTCGGCTGAGGGAGTGAAGGCTCGTCTCGGCATGCTGGTTACGGAGGGCAGCTTCGGCGTGCTGATCGGGCTGACCACGGCAGCGGGGACGGCGGCTGTTCTCTTCGTCGGCGCGCGTCATGTCCAAGCCCAACTTCTCAGCCCCGGCGATCTTTTTCTGGTGCTGGGCTACCTGACGCAGCTGTACGCGCCCTTGAAGACCCTGAGCCGGAAGGCCGCCAGCTTGCAATCCCACCTGGCCAGCCTGGAACGAGCCTTCGCCTTCCTTGACGAGCCGCCCGACGTTCCTGAGCGGCCCCATGCTCGCCCTCTGGTCCGCGCCGCCGGCGCCGTCGCCTGTCGCAGCGTGACCTTCGCCTACGGCGCCGATCCGCCGGTCCTGCGCGATATCGCGTTTGAGGTCGATCCCGGGACCTGCGTGGGTATTGCTGGCATGACAGGGGCGGGGAAGACCACACTCGTGAACCTGCTGACTCGCTTTTACGACCCCACCGAAGGACAGATCTTGCTCGACGGTGTGGATCTGCGCCACTACCGTGTGGCCGATCTACGCCGCCAGTTCGCCATCGTCCTCCAGGAACCGGTGCTGTTCTCGACCACCATCGCCGAGAACATCGCCTACGCTCGCCCCGACGCCTCCGAGGCGGAGATCATTCAGGCGGCCCAGGCGGCGAACGCCCACGATTTCATCCTCCGCCTCCCCCAGGGCTACCAGACCCTGGTCGGTGAGCGCGGCATGCGCCTTTCCGGCGGCGAACGCCAGCGTCTGTCCCTGGCCCGCGCTTTCCTCAAAGATGCTCCTCTCCTCATTCTCGATGAGCCGACCAGTTCCGTCGATGTGGGAACCGAGTCCGTCATCATGCAGGCTCTGGAGCGCCTCATGCGTGGCCGCACCACCTTCCTGATCACGCACCGCCTGAGCACGCTGGAGCACTGCGATTTGCTGCTGCGGATCGAAAACGGGCGGCTGGTGGACGTGCGCTCCGACGTGGTCGCGGCCATCCGAGAAATGTTCTCTCCGGCAGGCCGGGAGCGTAAGCGACTGGAAGATCAGAAGCCGAGCATAATCGGCTGGAGGAGAAAAGTCGATGCCTAGTCCCATCATCTCCGAGGTTGTGCCGGCCGATCTGACAGAGCACCCGGCTCTCTGGGCCTGGAGGAAACTCCAGGCGGGGCCGGAGACGGTTGCGCGCGTCGAGCCGGTGAAGACACGACGCAACCTGCACGCAGACGTGTACCGGCTGAGGAGCGCCGGGCCAGCGGGGCTCGCGGTCATCGCCAAGCGCGGGTTGCGAGAACGGGCGCAAGCCGAACGCACTGCCTATGAGGAACTTCTGCCCCATGTGCCCATCCGGACCCTTCGTTATTACGGGTGTGTAGAGGAAACCGACAGTGCCTACTGCTGGCTGTTCCTCGAGGATGCTTCCGGGGAGGAATATTCTGCGGCATCGGAGGAGCATCGTTGCCTTGCCGGGCGTTGGCTGGGCCAGGTGCAAGCTGCATTCGGCTCGGCAGCTGCGACGGCGCGGTTGCCGGATCGGGGGCCCGGCTATTATGGGCAGCGCCTGCGGGGGGCGCACGCGTGCCTCCGCGAGCACCTGACCCGCTGCACCCTGAACACCGAGCAACGGATGTCGTTGGAACGCCTTGCCGCGTGGTGCGCGATCCTGGAAGCGAACTGGAGTCGGATCGAACACGTTTGCGCGGGCATGCCTCGCGTTCCGGTCCACGGGGATTTCTCCTACAAGAACCTCCGCGTCTGTGCCGGTCCCCACGGCCCGACTCTGCTGGTCTACGACTGGGAGACGGCTGGGTGGGGTGTCCCAGCCGTTGACCTGGCCCAGTCGCCCCTCCCAGCCCCCCATTTTACGGCCCAGCCGGACCTCGCGACCTACTGGGAGGCGGTTCACGATCACTGGCCTGGTATCGACCTTGGCACCATCCAACAATGGGCGAAACTGGGTACGTTGTTCCGCTCCGCTGCTGCTATCACCTGGGACATCCGCAGCTTGGCGCGCGGCGGCGAGCTAAAGCTTTTAAAACGCGCGGAGTTTTATCAGGCCATCCTGACTCAGGCCTTCAAGGCCGTCGGATGGACATGCTGAGCGTGTGCGGTGGTCCGCTTTCCAGAAAACGGGGATCCGGTCATGACCGCAGGAATATCCCAACAAGTCGAGCAAGACCTTCGGTCGCTGAGGCTCCTGGCCTACCGGTATCTGGAGCGTGTTTTCCCGGACTTTATCCCGCCGGGAGCGCGGATCCTTCACGTCAGCCAGGCGCCTGCGATCTGTGCAACCTCTTACGCTTGCTGCCTGATGGTGGTCCAACTCAGTACCGGCGCGGAAGTAAAGTTGTTCCTAAAGGATTTCAGCTCTTCCCCGTTGGGCAAGGACGGACTCCACCGGCGGGCCGAGCGCGAAGTATGCGCCTATCGTGACCTGCTCGCCGGGTCCGGCTTGGGCACGGCCCGATACTACGGCACCGTCTCGGACGAGACCGAGGGACGTCTGGCACTGATCCTGGAATTCGTGGAGGGCGAGCGGCTCCGCTCCTGTGCGTTGGAGAACTGGATCGCTGCCGCGCGCTGGCTGGGGCAGATGCAGGCCTACTTTGCCCGGCACGCCGCGCGCTGGCAAAAGTGCGAGGTGCTGCTTCGCCATGATGCGAACTTTTTCTGGGCGAGGGCGGAAGGGGCCATGCATGCTGTCTCTCAGGCCGTCCCTGGATTGGCCGGACGCCTGGCCGAGGTTGTAGACAGCTACGGCCGGCTCGTGGATGTCATGACCAGCCAACCCAGGACCCTCGTCCATGGTTCCTATCGGCCGCAGAACATTCTGGTGGCTGCCGCGGCCCAGCGGATCTGTCCGGTGGATTGGGAATGGGCGGCGATTGGCGCTCCCTTCTACGACCTGGCCTTCGTCTCCGATGGGTTCCGGCCGCCAGCCCGTGATCAGCTCTGGGACGCCTACCTGGAGGCGGCGGGAGACGTCTGCCGCTTCACACGGGACCGAGAAGAAATGCGCTATGTGATTGAGTGCTTTCGCTTGCACAAAATCCTGAAGTCGCTGAGCGAGGCCCAGGAGAAAAGCTTCCCTGAAGCCACCATCATCAAGCAGGTTGACCAGGCCGAGAGGCTGAGCAGTGTTCTCCGGTCGCTAACGCTCCCGGCTCGCCGGGGCACATCCGAAGAGGAGGAACGCCTTGAGTGATTTAGTTCACGACCTCTGGACGAGTTGGGAGCGTAAGCGCGTAGAGAATGCCGAGCCGATCGGCCCGCCAGAACTTTGCCAACTCCTCCAGGAACTATTCGATAAGCCGGGAGCGGCGGACCGATGGACCAAGCGGCAGGCGCTCAAGCCGGACGTTTACCGCCTGCCCGCTGCGGTGGGCACCGGCGAATACGCCGTCATTGTCAAGCGTCTCGACCCCAGCCGCGGTCGCCGCAATCAGTTGGTGGCCAAGCGCTGGCTCCCGGCGGTTGGCCTGGGCGGCTGCGTCCCTTCCCTGCTGGGCATTGCGGCGGAACGGAGCGGTGCCTGGGTGTGGCATGTCTATGAAGACGTAGGAGATGGAGTTCTGGAGACGAAAGACCCGGACCCGGCGCGGCTCGAAGCCGCGGTGGAGCTGATCGCTCAGATCCATATGCGCTTCGCCGGCCATCGCTTGCTCGCGGAGTGCCGGCTATGCGGAGAAGACTTTGGGGCTGTTTTTTTTGGCGCAAACCTCCGTGATGCCATTCGCAGCCTGGAGGCACTCCGGTCGCTGACACTCCCGGATCGCCAATCTTTTGAGATAACTCCGGAACAGGCTGCCTTACGGGATCGCTTGCTGGAACGGCTCCACGAGTTGCTCGATCAGGAAACACAACGTGCTCGGCTGTTGGTCGAATATGGCGGCCCAGAGACCCTGCTGCACGGCGACCTCTGGACAACCAATGTCTTGATCACTCCGGGATGCGATGGACCACAGGCGCGGCTCATTGATTGGGATCATGTGGGCGTCGGACCGATCAGCTACGACCTATCCACGTTCCTGGCTCGCTTCCCCATCCCGGATCGGCCGCAGATTCTTGGGCTCTACCGGCGCCGTGTCGGCCGGTGCGGGTGGCGATTGCCAACCATCAGCGTGCTGAATGCCCTCTTTGATACAGCGGAGTGCGCCCGCCTGGCTAATCGCGTCATCTGGCCGGCACTCGCCGTCACGGACGGCCAAGCCGAGTGGGGATTCGAGGAGTTGGCCAGGGTTGAGCAATGGCTGGAGGAGTTGCGGCCAGTGCTCCTGTGAGATGGAAAACGGACAAGGCCCGAAGATGAGATTGCCGTCTCCGATGCTAGCGGCGGCATTTGGGCCGCCGCCTTCGTGGAGGTTGGGAACCGATGAAGTATTTGATTGTCAATGGGGATGATTTCGGTGCCAGCCGGGGTGTCAACCGGGGCATCCTGGAAGCTCACTGCCGGGGCATCCTGACCAGTGCCAGCCTGATGGTGGACGCGCCGTTCAGCGCGGAGGCCGCCCACCTGAGCCGTGAATGGCCCCAACTGAGTGTCGGTCTGCACATCCATATGCCAGGCAAGGTCCGGGAATTGCTAGATGCGGACGGATGCAGTGCCGAGCTGCGTCGGCAGCTCCACCGCTTTGAGGAACTCTTGGGCCGGCTGCCGACGCATCTCGATTCGCACCACGACGTCCACCGGGATCCCCAATTGCTGCCCTCCTTCCTGCGCATGGCGCGGCTGTACGGACTGCCGCTGCGAGGATACTCTCCCGTCCACTGCTTCTCCCAATTCTACGGACAGTGGGATGGAGGAAGCCATCCGGAGCAGGTGAGCGTCGCCAGCCTGGCGCGGATGCTGCGCCGTCAAATCCCGGAAGGGTGTACCGAGTTGATCTGTCATCCGGGCTATGCCGATCCGGATTTGCAGAGCAGTTACTCTGGGGAGCGTGAAGTGGAGCTACAGACCTTGTGCGACCCGCTTGTCCGCGTGGTCCTGTCTGAGCAGCAGATTCACCTCCTCGGTTTTCAGGACCTTGGCAGTCGACAGAGGGATTTCCAGGCCTAGAAGGAGAGTTCCCATGGCCGTGGTTGTGCTTTCCCCGTGTAACGTCGCCAACTTTCCGGAGGGGGGCGGTCACTTCTGGGTCTATATGCAATATGCCCAGGGCTTGCGCCGACTGGGTTGCGATGTCTACTGGCTGGAGCACTTCGATCGCAGTACCGATGCGAACCGAGATGCAGCTCTGCTCTCGACCTTCTTTGAACGGATGGAGTGTTATGGGTTAGGCGGCAAGGCCATCCTCTATACCAGCCGCAGTCAGCCGCGTGGCGATCGTGAACCGGACGAGTACCTCGGGATGCCGCGATTCGAAGCGGAAGCCATTTGGCGACGGGCGGACCTTCTGCTGAACTTTCACTACGCCGCCACTGAGGCCCTGCTGTCGCGCTTCCGGCGTACGGCCCTGGTGGATATTGATCCCGGCTTGCTCCAGTTCTGGATGGGGGTGGGTCAACTCCGGGTGCCGTACCATGACTTTCACTTCACCATCGGAGAAACAGTCGGGACACCGAGGGCACGGTTCCCGGACTGCGGCCGGGACTGGATCCACATCCGCCCGCCGATTTGCCTTGAGTTCTGGCCGCCTGTCTACGATGCGGACGACGAAGCATTCACTACCGTGTCCAGTTGGTGGGGGGCCGGCAAGGCGGGGGAGGAGTCCTGGGTTACCGATGGCAAGGGGATCTCTTACGACAACAACAAACGCATCTCTTTTCTCGAGTTCGTGGACCTTCCTCAAAGGACGAACCAGGTACTGGAGTTAGCGTTGTATCTGGGCGACGGGGATGATGGAGATCGGCAGGTGTTGGAGTCGCACGGCTGGCGAATCCGGCACTCCCGGGAGGTAGCGGGCACCCCTGCAGCGTATCAATCTTACGTTCAGAGATCGCGGGGAGAATTCAGTTGCGCCAAACCTTCCTGCATGCGCTTTCAGAATGCCTGGATTAGCGACCGCACCTTGTGCTACTTGGCCAGCGGCAAGCCGGCGGTGGTTCAGGACACCGGACCAAGTTCTTTCCTCCCCAACGGGGAAGGGTTGTTCCGTTTCGCGACAGCCGGACAAGCGGTCGAGGCTCTTGCTGCTGTCAACGCCGATTACGGACGGCATTGCCGGGCGGCACGAGAGATAGCTGAGGCCTATTTCGATGCCAGGCCGATCTGCGAACGAATCTTGAACGTGGCGCTGTGCGGAACAATCGGGGAGAGTCGCGAGCATTTGCGGGTGGAGACATAGCAATGAACACACGCTGGACAACCGACTTGATGAGGGAGACATTGCAGGATGGGCTGGCCCGGCTGCGCGGCCGGCCAGTTCGCATCTCGGAGCTGCATCGGGAACCACCTCCGACAACCACGAGTTTGTGGACAGAGCGGTTGCAAGTACGACTCGATGGCGGCGAGGAGTTGCCGGTGTTCTTCAAGGACCTGAACCCAGACAGCCTCATCGCCGCCGCACGGGGGATCCACGTGACCAGCCTGGAACCCGGACGACGCGAGCTGCGCATGTACCGCCGCATCTTCGCCCGGCAGCGTTTTGATACTCCCAAGCTGTACGCCTGGCGCTGGCAGCCATGCCGCGGTCTCATGGGGCTGTTTTTGGAGTACGCTGGCTCCTTGAAGGTACGGCACAGTAACAACTTCACTCACTGGTTGGCCGGCGCACGCTGGGCCGCCTGGTTTCACAGCGAGACCAGCCGGCTGTCCCCCCGGCAAACGCGGTTTCTCCCGCGCTATGACCGCGCCCATTACCGCCGTTGTGCCGAGCGAATCGAACAAAGATTGGCTGTGGGTCTTTCCGCGGCGGATAAGGCGGTGCTGGAACCGGCGCTCGAAGTTTTTGTTAGCCGCGTGGATGAACTGCTTGCCCTGCCCCAGAGCCTCATTCATGGCGAGTACTTCGCCAAGAACATCGTTCTCCGCGACAACAGCTCGATCGAGGGCGTCGCCGTGGTGGATTGGGAGTCGGCCGCGGTTGGGCCGAGCTACCTTGACCTGGTGAGCCTGAGCGCTGGCCGCTGGAATACCGAGCGGCGCGAGGCGCTGTGGCACGCCTACCTCGATCGCTATCAGGCCGAGAACAAGCTCATGCTCGATTGGCAGCGCTTCCGTCGCGACCTCGGTCGGGTGCAGCTTTATCTGTCCCTCGCCTGGATCGGCTGGTGGTTCGAGCGGGGCAGAGAGGACCAGGTCGCCCGCTGGCTCACGGAACTGCAAAAGGTGGTACCGGACCACTCGGCGAGCCTTTCTTAGCGAATACGGAGGTGTAGCCGTGAAGAACCTTTTCGCGATGAGTCGTTTCCTCGCTCCCAAGCTTGGTTTGGGAACCAGACAAAGCCCGAGAAAACGGATCTTTCTCATCGGTTTGGTGATGACAGCAATGGTCATGATGGCGGGGTGCAGCAAGAAGAAAGAAGACACGGTCTCATCCCTCCTTCCGTTGCTGAAGGACCAAGATCCGAGAATGCGCTACTATGCCGCAAGTCGCCTGGGCCATTTTCGCTCGCAGGCCGACGAGGTAGTCCCACCCCTCACCGAGGCGCTGAAGGATGAAGACAAAATGGTCCGCATGGGAGCTGCTTATGCTTTGGGGGAGATCGGCCCGGATGCCAAGTCCGCTCTGTCCGCTCTGGAAGCGGCGTTGCGTGATCCCGCAGCGGCAGTCCGCAAGGCGGCGGACCAAGCGCTCCAGAAAGTGCGCAACTCTGCTCCGCAGGCTCAGAACGCGGCTCAGCCGAGCAAGCAACCGCATAGGCGGAAGATCCCCAAGCCGCAGAAGTGAACCCTTCCACGGGGGCTGAGAGGAAAGTGAGGAGTGAAAGAAAGAAACCCGTTCTTTTTTCTCCTCACGCCTCAGCCTTCATTGTAAGTAAAGGCGATACCGGGATTCTGCCGGAGGTCCGCCGCACGGTAAGTTAGTCGCGCGCCCGTCACGGTAAGTTAGTCGCGCCATAGGTGGCAGGTGTTCTGTGGGCAACTGGGGCATCCTCCGAAGTTATCCACAGTTCAGAGTGGCATAGGAAGCGAAGGTGAGGGGGTGAGGGGGAGAGTGGCTACCCTCTACCTACCGCGTCGAGTAGCCCCTTCTTGGAGCCTCCTTCTTGCCTTGCGCCACCCGTGCCCGCCGTGCCGTCGGCCGCCGGCCTGCTCGATCTGCATCGGACCCGCCGTGTGACCGCGTGCGAGCGGCAGTGTAACGACTGCTGAGCTAGGCTGGTACAAGGTCTCTGGGTAAAATGTTCAGCATCGGTCGAGGTCAATCGGGGGGCGCATGGCTGGCAGCGACAAACACTGGAGACGCCGCTGAGGGACACGCAAAGGGGGACTATGTCAAAAGCACCATCGCGCATCGAACCAGGGAACATCGTCCGCGTTCGCCAGCGGCAGTACCTCGTCGAGGAGGTTGTGCCGCCGGTTGCGGCCGGGGATGCTACCCTCGTTCGCCTGTCCTGCCTCGATGACGATGCCCAAGGCCAGGAACTGGAGGTCCTGTGGGAAGCGGAGCTAGACGCCGAGGTCCTCAGCGGCAGCGGCTGGGACCACCTGGCCGTCCGCGGCTTCGACCCGCCGCGGCTGTTCTCCGCCTACCTGCACACCCTTCGCTGGAACTGCGTCACGGCCACCAACCCGAAGCTGTTCCAGTCGCCGTTTCGGGCCGGCATCCGCATCGATGCCTACCAGATCGAGCCACTGCGCAAGGCGCTGCTGCTCCCCCGCGTCAATCTGTTCATCGCCGACGACGTAGGTCTGGGCAAGACCATCGAGGCCGGGCTCATCGCCCGCGAGTTGCTCTTGCGCAAAAAAGTCCGGGACATCGTCGTCGCTTGTCCGCCTTCGGTGCTGCCGCAGTGGCAGGACGAACTGGAGCAGCGCTTCGGCCTGGGATTCGCAGTGCTCGACAAGGACTACGTCCTCCGCGTTCGGCGCGAGCGCGGCTACAGCACCAACCCCTGGGCCACGCACACTTACTTCCTCATCTCGCACCGGCTGCTCGTCGATGAAGCCTACACTGGACCGCTGCGCGACTGGCTCGGCGACTTCCGGCCTGGCTCGTTACTCATCCTCGACGAGGCCCACCACGCCGCCCCCGCCAGCGGGCAGCGCTACGCCATCGACTCCAAGATCACCCGCGCCGTCCGCGACCTGGCCCCACGCTTCGAGCACCGGCTGTTCCTGTCGGCTACGCCGCACAACGGCCACTCCAACAGCTTCTCCGCTCTGCTGGAGATCCTCGACCCGCAGCGCTTCTGCCGGGGTGTGCCGGTCAAGGGCAAGAAGCTGCTGGAAGACGTCATGGTCCGGCGGCTCAAGGATGACATCCGCGCGGTGCAGGGCGGATTCCCCCGGCGGGTCATCGAGCAGATCGACATCGACGACCTGCCCCCCGACGCCCCGGAGCTGCGCCTCTCCGCCCTGCTGGACCAGTACCGTCAACTCCGCGAACAACGGTTGCAGGGTGAATCGAAATGCAAGCAAGCCGTCGGCGCCCTCCTGGTTTCAGGCTTACAGCAGCGGCTGTTCTCTTCTATCGAAGCCTTTGCACGCACCCTCCGAGTCCATCGCCGCACCATCGAACGACAACGGCAGCAGCAGGCGGCTGAAGGAAAGTTCCGGCCGGAGCAATTCGAGCCGCTGGTCGAGGGGGTGAGCAGCGACGACGACCGGGCGGAATTGGAGCCGGAGGCGCTGGAACGGGAAGAAGAGGCCCAGTTCGAGGCCGCGACCTTGGCGGCAGCCACCACCACCCTCCAGGAGGACGAGGTCCGCTTGTTGGACGAGATGACCCGCATTGCCGAAGTGTCCCGCGCTCTGCCCGACGCCCGGGTGCGCCGCCTCATTGAATGGATTCGAGAGCACCTGTGCCCCGGCCTGCCGAGGGCAGGGGAGCCGCCTCCTGCCGGCAAGCCGCCCCAGTGGAACGATACGCGCGTTCTCATCTTCACCGAATACGAGGACACGCTGCGTTACCTGCGGCAGCAACTGGAAGCCGCCATTCAGGGGACCGACCGGGCCGAAGAGCGCATCGAGATCTACCACGGCCCGACGCCCCAGGACCGGCGCGAGGAGATCAAGCAGGCCTTCAACGTCGATCCGAAGAAGCACCCGCTGCGCATCCTGCTGGCTACCGACGCGGCCCGCGAGGGCATCAACCTGCAAACGCACTGCTGGAACCTGTTCCACTTCGACGTGCCGTGGAACCCCGCCCGCCTGGAGCAGCGCAACGGCCGTATCGACCGCAAGCTCCAGCCGCGCGACGAAGTCTACTGCCGTTACTTCGTCTACCGGCAGCGGCCCGAGGATCGCATCTTGCAGGCGCTCGTGCGCAAGACCGATACTATTAAGCGTGAGCTGGGCAGTCTGGCCCAGGTCATCGAGGGCAAGCTCGCCGACATGCTGATAAAGTCCGGCATCCGCCGAGCCGACATCGACCGACTGGAACAGGAGATCGACGCTGCCGACCTCGACCGGGACTTCAAGGAAACTGTCACCGAGGAGCTAGAAGCCGCTCGCGAACGGCAGGACGAGCTGCGGGAGCAGATCGATGCCCTGCGCACCCGCCTGAAAGAATCGCGCGATTGGGTCGGTCTCGATATCGATCCTTTCCGCGCCGCCCTGTCCTGCGCGTTGGAATTGATGGGAGCGGAGCCGCTCCAGGAATCATCGGATGTTCCAGGACGGTTGGTGTTCCCGGCTCTGGATCGGCGGGCTGGCGGCGACCCCTCCTGGGCGAACACGCTGGACACGCTGCGGGCGCCGCGCGAACGCACACAGGCGTTCTGGGAGTGGCGGCGGGAATCGGCGATCCGGCCGGTCGTCTTCGAGGATCCCGGCGTGATGACCGACGACGTGGTTCACCTGCACCTGGAGCACCCCGTCGTGCGCCGGCTGCTGGGCCGCTTCACCGCTCAGGGCTTCGTCCATCATGATCTCTCACGGGCCTGCCTGGCCCAGACTTCCGACCCGATCCCGCGCATCATCCTGATCGGCCGACTGTGCCTGTACGGGGGAGGGGCCGCCCGGCTGCACGAAGAGCTGATCCCCGTCACCGCACGCTGGGTCGATCCGGAAAAGCGCAAGGGGCCGCTCGCACCCTACGGCCGTGAGGCCGAGGGCAACACGCTTCAGTTGCTGGAAGAGGCCTTGCGGAAAGGGGTGCAGCCCGCTAACGAGGTGATACTGCGGAAGCTGCAGGCGACCGGGCCGCGCGACGTGGCCGAGTTGCTCCCGCACCTGGAAAAGCGCGGCCAGCAATACGCCGAGGAAGCGCGGGTGAAACTGGCCCGACGCGGTGAGGACGAAGCGCGAAAAATGCAGGACGTGCTGGAGACCCAGCGCAAGCGCATTCTGGCCACGGTGGAGAAGCACCGGGACACGCCGCCGGACCTGTTCGACCCGGAGATGCGGCAGCTGGAGGCCGATCGCCGCCACTGGGGCCGGCGGCTGACGCAGATCGAGGAGGAACTGAAGGGCGAGCCGGACCGCATTCGCGAGGGCTACCGTGTCAAAGCCGAGCGGGTCGAACCGGTCGGGCTGGTCTATCTCTGGCCGGTGACGGGGTAAGAGCGATGCCCAAGGACCCGGAACTACTGGCGCACCAACAGTGGCTCGGCTATCTGCAGCCGGTCGGCCTCGTCGTCTCGCCGCCCGCGCTGCTGCAAGCCCAGGCCTATGTCAACAGCAACATCCTGGCCGAGCACCAGCGTTTCCTCGCCCACAGAACCGAGGTGTCCGTCCCCGGCCACCCCGAGCCGCTGCCGGCCATCAAGGACTTACGCGCCCTGCTGCTTGACGTTTTCGGCTGGCAGCCCGGCGACCTGGTTGAGGCCAAGGATCCGCGGACGGCGGCGCTGGAAGTCGTCCTCCCTGAGTATCACGAGACGCTGCGCCCGACCTACGTCGTCCCCGAGGACCAGCGGGCGGAGAAACCCGCCTGGATGATGCTGATCCAGGAACTGCCGGCCGGCACACCACTGGATGAAGTGGTGGAGAAGGACGAACGCCGCTGGCAGGCCACGCCGCAGGCCCGCTTCGAGCGGCTGCTGCGTGAGACGCAGGTGCCGATCGGCCTGCTTGCCAATGCCACCCACCTGCGCCTGGTCTACTACCCGCGCGGCGAAAGCCCTGGCTACATTACCTTCCCCGTGCCGGCGATGACCGAGGTAGCGGGCCGGCCGATCTTTGCCGCGTTGCACATGCTGCTGTGTGCGGATCGGATGTTCGCGCTGCCCGACAAGCAACGACTGCCCGCCCTTCTCGCCGAGAGTCGCAAATACCAAAACATTGTCTCTACCGAGCTGGCCCAACAGGTCCTGGCCGCGCTGTATGAGCTGCTCCGCGGCTTCCAGGCGGCCGACGACCAGAGCAAGGGCGAATGGCTCCGCGAGGTGCTGGCCCGCGACCCCGACCAGGTTTACGCCGGCCTGCTGACGGTGCTGCTGCGGCTGGTGTTTTTGCTCTACGCCGAGGATTGCGGGCTGATGTCGGACGACGAGGTGTACGTCAAGTATTACTCGGTCGCCGGCCTGTTCGAGCGGCTGCGGGCCGATGCCGGCCGTTACCCCGACACCATGGACCAGCGCTATGGCGCCTGGGCGCAGCTCCTGGCCCTGTTCCGCCTGGTCCACGACGGCGGCGGTCACGGCAAGTTTCGCCTGCCGGCGCGGCACGGCTACCTGTTCAACCCCGACCGCTATCCCTTCCTGGAAGGCCGTCCCCACGGCTCGCAGCGCCAGCCCGGCGAGCGCGTTACGCCGCCCCTCGTGCCCGATGGCGTCCTCTTCCGTGTCTTGCAAAACCTGCTCGTCCTCGACGGCGAGCGCATCTCCTACCGCAGCCTCGACGTGGAACAGATCGGCTCGGTCTACGAGACGATCATGGGCTTTCGTCTGGAGAAGGCCGCCGGCCGATCCATTGCCATCAAGCCGGCCAGGGCCCACGGAGCACCGGTGACGGTCAACCTGGAAGAGCTGCTGACCGTCCCGGCGAAGGACCGGGGCAAGTGGCTGAGGGAGAAGAGCGACCAGGCCGTGACGGGGGCGGCGTTGAACGCGCTCAAGGCGGCCGACACCCCCGAGGCTCTGGCCGCCGCTCTCGATCGCAAAATTGCCCGCAAGGTGACGCCGAACATCGTGCCGGTTGGCAGCATGGTCTTTCAGCCCAGCGACGAACGTCGCCGCTCCGGCTCGCACTACACGCCGCGCAGTCTCACCGAGCCGATTGTCCGCAAGACCCTGGAACCGGTGCTCAGGCAGCTCGGCGAGCGGCCAAGGCCAGAGCAGATCCTCGGCCTGAAGGTCTGCGACCCGGCGATGGGTTCCGGCGCCTTCCTCGTCGAAGCCTGCCGCCAGCTCGGCGACGCGCTGGTGGCTGCCTGGCACGCCCACAACTGCCTGCCGTCCATTCCACCAGACGAGGACGAAGTGCTGCATGCCCGCCGGCTGGTGGCCCAGCGCTGCCTGTACGGCGTGGACAAGAACCCGATGGCGGTCGATCTGGCCAAGCTGTCGCTGTGGCTGGCGACGCTGGCCAGGGACCACCCCTTCACCTTCCTCGATCATGCCCTGCGCTGCGGCGATTCGCTGGTGGGGCTGACGCGGCAGCAGATCGCCGATTTTCACTGGAAGCGGGCGCCGCAGCGGGTCTTCGGCCAGGAGGTCATCGAGCAGCGCATCCAGGCCGCCACGCGCGTCCGGCAGGAGATTCTCGAAGCGGGCGACGAGGTTCCCTTCCTGCTGAAGCAGCAGAAGCTGGCCTTGGCCGACGAGAGCCTGGCCCTGGTGCGCCTGGCCGGTAATCTGGCCGTGGCCGCCTTCTTCGCCGCCGACAACGACCGCAAGCGGCAGACCAGACGCGACGATTTCCTCCACCAACTCAACGAATATCTGCGTACCGGCAACCCGGCCCTGCGGCCGACCGCTGCGGAAAAGGCCCTGCTGGCCGGGGAGAAAGGCATCACCCCCTTTCCCTGGGAGATCGAGTTCCCGGAGGTGTTCGGCCGCGAGAACCCCGGCTTCGACTGCATCGTCGGCAATCCACCGTTCGCCGGTCATGTGACAATAGTCCAAGCCCATCCTCCGGCTTACACAGATTTCCTGCGTACGATATTCACAGACACTGCCGGCAAGAGTGATCAAGTCGCGTTTTTCTTCCGCCGAGCGTTCGACTTGTTGCGCTCCGGTGGCACTTTTGGCCTGCTCGCCACCAACACCATTGCTCAGGGCGATACCCGGTTCACCGGTCTGCGCTGGATCTGCACCCACGGCGGCACGATCTACGCCGCGCGTCGCCGCTACAAATGGCCCGGGCAAGCCGCCGTCATCGTCAGCGTGGTTCACGTGGCCAAACAGAGCCGCGACCGCCAGGGAGCGGCGTTCGCCCCACCCTGCGACCTCGATGGCAAACCCGTCCCGCAGATCACCGCCTACCTGTTCCACGCCGGCGGCCACGACAACCCCGCCATCCTCCGCGCCAACGCCGGCAAAAGCTTCATCGGCAGCTATGTCCTCGGCATGGGTTTCACCTTCGACGACACGGACAAAGACGGCGTCGCCAATCCGATCGCCCGGATGCACGAACTGATCGCCAAGGACCCGCGCAACGCCGAGCGCATCTTCCCCTACATCGGCGGCGAGGAGGTCAACGACAGCCCGACACAGGCGCATCACCGCTACGTCATCAACTTCGGCGAGATGACGGAGGAAGAAGCCCGCCGCGGCTGGCCCGATCTGATGCGCATCGTGGAAGAAAAGGTGAAACCGGAGCGTTTGCGTAGCAAGGCAAAAAGTATGTCATCACACGGCAAGCGCGCAGAGGTATGGTGGCAACATTATCATCACGCCAAGGAACTCGCCGCCGCCATCCGCGGCCTGGAGCGGGTGCTGGTGATTTCGCGTGTCGGTCAGCAAGGCGCGTTCACCTTCCTCCCCGCAGGCTTGGTGTATTCTGAGCAGCTTGTCGTCTTCGCCCTGCCGAGCTACGCCGCCTTTTGCGCGCTGCAATCGCGCGTCCACGAGGTCTGGGCGCGCTTCTTTGCGTCGTCGCTCGAAGATCGTCTCCGCTACACCCCCTCGGATTGTTTCGAGACGTTCCCGTTCCCGGAAGGTTTTGAGGTCCACCCTCGGCTGGAGGCGGCGGGCCGGGAGTATTACGAATTCCGCGCCGCGCTGATGGTCCGCAACAACGAAGGGTTGACGAAAACCTACAACCGCTTCCACGATCCGAACGAGCGCTCGGCGGACATCCTCCAGCTGCGCCAGTTGCACGCGGCGATGGACCGGGCCGTGCTCGACGCCTACGGCTGGACCGACCTGAAGCCGACCTGCGCGTTCCTGCTCGACTACGAGGAAGAGGAGGA
>JAJPHU010000247.1 GCA_021325115.1 Planctomycetota bacterium
GGGGCCAGTGCCCGCATGGTCCGCAAGAAGGGGGATAAGTTCGAGACGATTGTCTCGAAGCATTTCCCGAAACTGCATCCGGTCGAATAAAGGCGTGTGCTTTATCGTTTCGCGCGAAACGATAAAGCACACGCGGTTGAACATCACTCCGGCAACGTCACCGTGCCGTAGCATTCCAACTGCTCTTGCAACTCCGCCTCCAGACGTTGACGTAGAGCATCGACCTGGCTGGACGAGTGATCGTGACGTGTATATCTTTCGGTCCATTCGATGACCTCGCGGCACCAGCCTTCGCCGTCCGTGCGTTCCGGCCGCGGACGCTGGGGATGGTGCCATGATCGGGGATCTGTGTGCAGGGCGCAAAAACAGGCCGCAGCGTCGATCAAGGTCATCTCGCCGTTCTTCAATGCCTCGGCAACCCTCACCTTGGCCTGGAGACGCTTGCGCGTGGACTGTGTCTCACGCTCCAATTGCTCGCCCTTGCGTTGAGCTTCGAGCAGTCGGATATAATTGCTGAAGCTATCACTCCAGACGCCCGGCTCGAACAGCCAACCGGTTGTGAGACTGGCGCAAGTCAACAGCAGAGCGATCAGAACAAGAAAGCTGTTGAGCATTCGGCTCATAAGCTTCATGGACGGTCTCCTTTGTCGTTAGAACCCAAGGAACGTCATGACCCTGTCCCGTTGTTGATCCACGGAGAGATTTGGAGAGGTGATTCGGTGGAGTTTTTTTTCTTTACGCAAGCTTCGTGCCAGAGTCGTGTGCTCGGACGAAAGATTTGTCCTAAGCGCTTGTATTCGCGAGAGTTGTGCGTCGATATTACGGGAGCACTCCGAAACATCGCGTCAACGAATTGCTTGTTCTGGATGCATTCGCTGCCCAACGCTTCATAGAAGCATCGCTAGCCCGCAAAGGACGCCTTTACTGGTGCGGGACCGATGTTATTGATTCAATGGCCCCGCACAGGCTGGACATTGGGTGGCCAATTGATGTTCTCCAGAGCAGTCAAGTCCGCAGTTTTCACGGCCGTCCCCGCGCCGACGAAGGTGCAATCGTGGAAGGTAAAGTAGCGGTCCTTGGGGATAAGGTCGCGGATGCCGGGTTCGATGCTGAAAAAGAGGGCCGATTGTTCCTTTTGTGTCGTGAGGAACTTCAGGCGGTTGAACTCGATGCGGCGTTGCGGGCTACCCTCGCAATTGGTGACCCAGATGCCGTACTTTTTGAAGCCTTGCAGTTTCAGGGCTTCGAGCTTAACGCCGGGGCAGCGGTGGAAGAGGTTGACGAGAAGATCGAGACGGTCCTCGCCGTCGAGGGTGAATCCCTTGATGCAAACGCCCTCAGCTTTGTAGACGGCGAACAATTTCGTCGCTCCTGCTTTCGGCGCTGGCCGCCAGCAGATCGTTTTGCCTTCTTCAGCCTCAATGAGGACATGGGACACGTCTACCATGACATCACTTTCGGCAATGTCCTCTTCAACGATGATCCGTGCCGTCTGCTTGTTTTTGCCGCGCAAACGATTGAGGACTTCAGCGATCGAATGAGTCTTATTTGCTCCGCCGCGTGGATTGACACGAAAAACAGTCAACGCCGGAGCCGGAGGAGGAGCAACGTTGGTAGTGCCGCCGGACCTCCGGGTGCAGATACCGACGATCAGGAGCAGTCCGAGCACGATTCCCGAAGAGATGCCGAGGATCCAGCCAAGCCGAAACGGCGGCAGGCTTCCCGTGCGCCGGCTTGTGGAAGGGAGGTTTCTTCGCACGGTGCGTGCCAACCCCTCGTTTTCGGCAGAGGCGCTTTCCGGCTCAAGCAACTCTTCCCAGGGCACCCCTTGTTCCGGCTGTACCGGGGCAATCTTGTTCTCGTTCCCCAGCTCTGCTTGGGAGCGCCCAGGTACTTCTGCGATCGGAACCGGCACGGCCCGAATCTGTGGGCGTGCGGCCAAGCCACGAAGGGGCGAGACCGGCGGCGGCAGTTCCAGGTTCAGCGCTCCGTGCGGCGGAGGCGGTGTCCCTCCCTCGTTGCCATGCTCCGTGTGGAAAAGCCGGTTCTGCGGCCTGGTTGGTGGGGCAGGTGTAGCCGACCCTACTTGCCAGGTTTTGCGCGGCGCCGGCGACAAGGGGCTGCCGCTCGGGGGTGTCTTGGGGCCGCTCGTTGAGCCAGCATCGCTTGGCACATTGCCCATTGCGGCTGGGCAAAGCTGCGGCATTTCGTGTTCGGGCGGCGGTCCAATGGGTGTCTGCGTCCACGGCGTCAACAGTTCCGCTACTTCTTGCGGTGTCTGCGGACGCTGATTGGGATCTTTGGCCATCATCTTTTCCACGATGGCCACCACTCCTTCCGGTACCTCTGGCCGCAACTGGCGAATCGGCTTAGGCTGGCGCGTTTGGTGCCAGATCAATTTCTGGGCGATCGTACCTTCCGTGAAGGGGGTCCGTCCGGTCAGACAGAAATAAAACGTAGCGCCGAGACTGTAGATGTCGGCGCGAATGTCCACCGAATGGCTGTCTAACGCCTGCTCCGGCGCCAGATAGTCGGCGGTGCCCAGCACATCCTCGTTGAACTTATTGGTTATCGCATCCTCTTCGTCGTGGAAGAAACGGGCCAATCCCATGTCGAGAATTTTGACGATGCCGTTGCGATCGACGAGGATGTTGCTCGGCTTGATGTCGCGATGGACGATGCCGGCGACCTGGTGAGCATGCTGCAAACCGAGGGCGGCTTGACGGATGTAATGACAGGCCCGCAGCACGTCCATCGGTCCTGTCTTTTTGACGATCTCTTGCAAGCTCGAGCCGTCCACATGCTCCATGACGAGGAAATGCAGCTTGTCGTCGTGATCGATATCGTAGGCGCGGACAATGTTGGGGTGATCAAGGGCAGCGACGGCACGGGCCTCGCGGTAGAAGCGCTCCAACGAAGAGCCGTCTTTGGCTTGGGATTCGGGCAACACTTTGACGGCCACTCTCCGCCGCATCAGTTTGTGTTCGCACAGGTAGACGATGCCCATGCCGCCGGCGCCCAACCTTTCCAGCACTTTGTACTTGCCCAGGCAGAAACGCCGCCATTTGCCTTGCAGGAACTGTTCAGCCTGGAATTGCGTCAAAATACCGTCACGCACCAGCAAGCCCGCCAAGGCTGCAGGCGTGGCCGGCAGCACTTGCGCAGCACGAACTCTATCGAGATACGCCGTGAGCTTCTTTTCCTCGACGACCTCGCTCTTTCGCACCAACTCCAGGAACTCGTCTATCGTTGTCGGCGACGGCATCGTCTATCCTTTTGGTAGACACAGATTTGGGCAATGGCTGGTTGCGTGGTAGCTAGGGGCGTGCCGCCTCGGAGGGCACGCGGCTAGCTACCACGCAACCAAATCCTCATAAGGAATGAGTGTGACAGGTATAGCGTCACTTTGCAAGAGGCTCGTTCCATTTTTTCCATTTATCCATCGATCTTTCACAATCGGGAAGAAAGGGAGTAGCATAACTTCTATGAAACCCTGTATCAGCGAGGCTGTCACTCTATCACGCACCTTCGTCGAGGATGTCAACGGCTATGCCGACGGCGGTTGTCATGCCCTGGAAGTGTGGCTGACGAAGCTGGAAAAGCACCTGGAAAAATACTCCATCGCCGATACACGCAAACTGCTCGAAGATCGAGAAATGACTTTGGCTGCTGCTTCTTACCAGGGCGGTCTGCTGCTGGCGCAGGGCGAACAGCGCAAAGCGCATTACGATCATTTCAAACGTCGTCTCAATCTGTGCCAGAGCTTCGGCATCTCCACGCTGCTAATTGTCGCTGATTTCCCGGCGATCCGGCAGCTTACACTGCCAGGTGAAAATCAGGATACGACGGCCATTCAGCGCGCCATCGCCTCCTTGAAGGAGGCGGCACAGTGGGCGGCGGCGTTTGATGTACGGCTGGCCCTGGAGTTTCGCGGCTCCGCTTCGTTCTGCGCCAGTCTCGATACGGCATTGGCTCTGATTGCTCAATGCGGCGAGCCGAACGTCGGCGTCAACCTCGATGTCTTTCACTACTATACGGGACCGAGCAAATTTGAGGATCTCGCCCTGTTGACGCGCGACAATCTCGCCTTCGTGCAGCTGTGCGATGTTCTTGGCGTGCCGCGCGAGTTGGCCGACGATGCCGATCGCATTCTGCCGGGCGAAGGCGATTTTTCTCTACAACCGATTGTGGACCATCTGCGCGCTATTGGTTATGATGGATGGGTCTCGCTCGAATTGTTCAACCCGACGCTGTGGCAACTAAAGCCGGCACAGGTGGCCGAGTTGGGGTTGGCAGCGCTGGAACGTTTGTTGCGTCGGTAAAGAAACGGTCTGGATCTATCGGAGCGGGCAAGTTACAAGGGCAGCGCGGAGACGTTCGGCCAGGCTGGGAAGACGGAACTCAACGACAACGACTGTCGCTCCAACGACGTTCGATGGTCGGAGAAGATGGGAAAAGCAAAACGGGCCAGCGGCCCACGTGAGGGCATCGCCTCGACGCCCTCCCTGAAAATTCATGTCGCGGAAGAAGCGTCGTGTTCGGATGCCCATGTTCCCTCTGGGCATAACGGCCGGTCGTTGTCTCCTTATGAGGCGTTGATCCGCTCGCTCAGTGATCGGCTCGTCGAAGCCCAGCGGCCCATCCGCATTCTCGACGCCATCAAATGGGACGATGACATCGAGCGTGCCTTCTTCGCCGCTGGCTGCCGCCAGTTGCCGCCTGTCAACCGTGATTACTATCTCTCGCGTCCCCTGCCTTTCGATCCTGAACAGAAGCGACAGGAATTTCTAAGCATCGAGCGCGACATCCGCCAACGGCTGGGCAAGTACAACGCCGCTGGCCGAATCATGACACGGATGTGCATAGAGTATCGCCAGGTCGTCGATCTGCTCACGAGCCGCGGCACTCCCACCTTTGCTGTTCTCTCAGAGCGCCTTTACGGCGGTTCCGCCGATTGTTTTCATGCCGGCGCCCCGACCCTCGCCGACCTGGGACGAATGCTCTCTGGCTCCCTGGAGAACCTGTCCAGCAGCGCTCTGGCAGCAGCAGAAGAGCCGAAGCTCACTGCTGCCGAGGCTATGTGCGTTCTTTCAGAGAGGTTGACTGGCTTTTTCCACAATTCTTCGGCGGTGCGCATCCGTTTGTCCGATGGCATTGTCGCCGACGCCGCTGCCGGTAGCGATTCCATCAAGCTGCGCCGCGACGCTCGCTTCAGCCTGCGCGACCTCCGCTTGTTGGAAGTGCATGAAGGCTGGGTCCATCTCGGCACCACGCTGAATGGACAACGTCAGCCCATTTGCACGTTTTTAAGCAAGGGACCGCCCTCCTCCACGCTGACACAGGAAGGATTGGCGGTACTGACCGAAGTGTTGTCGTTCGCTTCTTATCCGGCCCGCGTGCGGCGGCTGGCCCAGCGCATTCAGGGCATTGCCTTGGCCGAATCCGGCGCCGACTTCCTCGACCTGTATCGTTTCTTCCTCGATGCGGGCCATCCGCCGCGCGAGAGCTATCAATACGCCATGCGGATTTTTCGGGGCAGCCTGCCAGCCGGCTGCGGTCCTTTCACCAAAGATCTGTGTTACAGCAAGGGATTTGTATATTTATACAATTTCATGCGTTTGGCTGTAGCCCGCGGCATGATGCAACGCCTGCCCCTGCTGTTCTGCGGCAAAACCAATCTCGACGACATCAAGACGCTTGCCTTGCTCGCGGAGGAGGGACTGCTGACGCCGCCGCGTTATGTGCCGCCGCCCTTTGCCAACTTGCACGCCCTTGCCGCCTGGCTATGCTACGCCAATTTTTTCACCTTCCTTTCGCCCAAGCGTATCGAGGAAGATTACGCACACTTTTTTTGATTTTTTGCTTGCACAGGCCCACGGATGGTGTATCATCAACTCAAGCAAGGTAACCGTCGCTTCGAACTGGCGGACAGAACCGTAGGGTAAGCTGCCAGCTTGCTCTACGATTTTGTCCGGCAGTTCTTATGTTTCCGACTCGTAGCGGAGTGCATGAGGTGGGCGCCTTCCGGCTACGTCTGGTTTGGCCATCCCTCGGCGTGCCCTTGGCATGTCTGAGTTTGGCTCTGTTTGCGCCCGCACCAGCCCGCGCCGGTTGCGATTATCCCACGCATGTCGAACGTACGCTGGCCGATCTTCCCGACAACAAGGCGATGATGCTCCCCTCATATTCTCCCTCAATGTTTGGGGGAAATGAGAGGCGGCTGCCGAGCAAGCCGTGTTCCTGCACCGGCCCTTCCTGTTCGCGCCCGCCGCTGGCGCCTCCGGCCCCCACTTCGGTTGAATCCGTAAAGATTTCGGAATGGGGGCGCTTGTTCCCACGCCTACTTTTGACTCCACCGCAAAGGGGCAATTGGATGTCGGAAACTTCCATCTCGCTTCCGCCGCGACATCCCTCCCCCATCTATCATCCTCCTCGCCTCGCCCTCTAATCCGTTCGCGTCTGCAAGACA
>JAJPHU010000012.1 GCA_021325115.1 Planctomycetota bacterium
CCGGGCATTTTCGCCAACAGCGATCCTTTACCATGTACAACTTCATCGTGTGACAACGACAGTACGAAATTTTCGGAAAAAGCGTAGACCATGCGGAATAGCAGTTCGTTGTGGTGGTACTGCCGGTGAATGGGATCGTGGGCCAGATAGCGCAGCGTATCGTGCATCCAACCCATGTCCCATTTCAGACCGAAGCCGAGACCGCCCGTAAAGGTCGGCCGCGATACGCCCGCCCAGGCCGTCGATTCTTCGGCGATAGTCTGTACATCTGGATAATTGCGATAGACCTCTTCGTTTAGTCGGCGAAGGAAATAAATGGCCCCCAGG
Source organism: Planctomycetota bacterium (assembly GCA_021325115.1). Lineage (GTDB taxonomy): Bacteria > Planctomycetota > Planctomycetia > Gemmatales > Gemmataceae > JAJPHU01. Next base: position 328 of record JAJPHU010000012.1, read on the forward strand.
TTCTCGTTGCCACCGTAGATATTCGGCACCCACTCACCGGCCTTGCGCGAATAATCCAGATACAGCATCGACGCCACGGCATCGACACGCAGACCGTCGATGTGGTAATGATCGAGCCAGAACAGGGCACTCGACAACAGGAAGGCACGCACCTCATGGCGATCATAATTGAAAATGAGACTATTCCAATCGGGATGATAGCCTAATTGTGGGTTGGCATGTTCGTACAAATGCGTACCATCGAAGAAGCCTAGGCCGTGTTCGTCGCTGGGAAAGTGCGACGGCACCCAATCGAGCAAGACGCCGATGCCGCGCTGGTGCAGGTAATCGATGAGATACATGAAGTCTTGCGGTGTGCCGTAGCGGCTGGTCGGAGCGAAATAGCCGGTCGTCTGATAACCCCAGGATCCGTAAAAGGGGTGCTCCGTCAAGGGCAGGAATTCGACGTGGGTGAAGCCCAGGCGCTGGACGTAATCGGCCAGGCGCGGCGCCAGCTCTCGATAAGTCAAGAAGCGGTTGTTTTCTTCTGGTATGCGCATCCATGAGCCGAGATGGACTTCGTAAATCGACATAGGCGCTGTCAGGCTGTTGCGTTGGCGGCGCTGCTGCATCCAGGCCCGATCGCGCCAATGATAATCGAGATCCCAGACGATGGAAGCGGTGCGCGGCGGTACCTCCTGATAGAAGGCGAACGGATCGCTCTTATCGACCTGATAACCGTGATAGTGCGAGACAATATGGTACTTGTAGGCGACGCCGGGACCGATGCCGGGAAAGAAGCCGCTCCAGATGCCGGAGCAGCCCTGGGGATGAAGGCGATACTTGCCCTTGGTCCAGCCGTTGAAATCGCCGATGACGGAGACCTGTTCCGCTGCCGGCGCCCACACGGCGAAATGCGTGCCGGAGATGCCATTGCGCGTGCAGGGATGCGCGCCCAGTTTGCGATAGAGCCGACAATGACTGCCCTCGTTGAACAGGTACAAATCCTGTTCGCTCAGCAGCGTTTCTCCCTCCAGGACCAATGTTTCCGGCAGATACAGTTTTTCGATCATGAAGCGCTCTCGGTACAGTGGCTCAATTGGAATCCCCACTTTATCTTTCGTCCGGGAGCGCGCGTTGGGATTAGTGGCCTGCCACTGCCGGGCGCGGCTGGCGGCGCGGCCGGTCGGCAAGATTGATAGAAATGGGACGACGCCGCGTTGAGATAAGCTGTGTCATGCTGGTCAGGGCGTTGGTTTCCACGGGTAGCAAGTAGCGGCGAACGATGTACTCGGCGACGGCGCGGCCGCTGCGCAAACCTTCCTGATTGTCGAACTCGTAATGAATGCCTCCGTAGATACGGCTGCGGCCGGCTTCCTCTGCGGCGGCCCAGAAGCCGGCAAAGCTGCGTGTCACGCCAGGTGTGCCTTCCGAGCCGGTGCGGAAGGGGATGGCATCGCTACCGAAGAAATGCGCCAAGGCAGTGGCAGCGGCGCCGCTGAAAGTGCTGTGGCCGGATGCATACGAAGGGAACGGCGGCGTTGTCAACAGCGGCTGCCAGGAGCGATCGGCAGCGGTGTCGGGATTGCCATCGAGATCGGCGTCGTGAATGGCGGTGATCGGCCGCCAATAGCTGTAGCCAAATTTGCCTTCCCAGCACACGATGCCGGCATCGGCCAGACAGATATTGAGTAACGCGAACAGGCGGGCGTTCTCGACCAGCGCCAGGCCGTGTTGCCGCGACACGGTTTGGGCGATACGGTTCCAGTGGCCCGGTGGTGTCACGGTGCCGGCATCGTCGGCCCAGAACTGGGCAATGGTCGTTTGCTCCGGCGTGCGGGTAGCGCTATCGATGCGGCCCAGGTCGCGGACTTCGCGAAATGCCTGGGTATAGGCAGCGCTGTTCAGGGCAGGCGGAATGGCCGGAACGAAGTCGCGGGTTGTGGGAATAGCGAACGGCGTTACGTAGCGCCAGTGCGGTAGCAAAGCTGGACGAAAATCTGGCGGCGTCGGCCGCCACAGTCCCGGCGTGTTGCTCGGTGTGTAGCGAACAACACGATGCGAGCCGTCCGTGGCCCGCCAGCTGAGGATCTGCTCGGCAACGCGCTGTCCCCAGGCGACACCGCCTTCTTTGGCCGGGCCGTCCGGAATGTTCGCCAACACAGCATCGAGGGCCGAATCGCACGATTCTACCAGACGCGGATACAACTCCAGCAAGACGCGATGCGCGGCGATGGCCGCGGCACACTCGGCCGAAACGGTTCCTTGGGGCCGAAGGGCGACGCGATAGGGCCGATACCGGCCATCGAGTGCGTTGACGGCATCGTAGATAGCCGCGTGGAGAATGGCCAAATGGCGCGCCGCCTGCGGCGGTGGCGTGCGCTCGGTCTTGATGGCGTTCAGGGCCACTTCGTTCCAATACAAGACCGCATCGGAGCGCGACGCCTCTGCAGACAAGGGTTTATCCGCAACATGTATTTGCGGAGGCGTTTGCGGGATGGGAACAAGGCGTTCTTGGGCCGGCGGCGCCTGCGCGGGAACGTCCGCGGCGGCGATCAAAGTCGTCAAGAGCAAGGAGCTATACATGGCTTGACTCCGGCAACGATTCCACCGACGATGCATCTTGTTGGGATTGTCCCTCCTTTTCCATTTGTAAGCCAAAGCTGCGGCTGTCACCATGCTTCTTATCCGCACTTCAAGAAAAAACGGCGTTTTCGGATCGCCCTGTGCCGGTCGCGTCGAGTTTAGCGATTGCAGGGACCATCTCGTTTATCGCGGCGTTTTTTCGCTCGGGAGCTGATGACAGGCGTATAATAATGCGCGATAATTACGGATGGAGAGGCCGGGTTAGAAACCTGTTTGCCTCCCGGAAAGGAAGCAGAGAAAATGCATCGATTTCTCCTGGTGAGTTTACTGCTGGCTGGCTGCGCCGGAACAACAGGGCCGCGCATGCGCGATGCAAATCCGCAAAAAGTCGATCCGCGCGGCTTGTCCATCCCGGAGCAACAGGACCGAGCGATGTCTACCTTGCCCTATCCCAATATCCAGCCGAGTACGGGGGGGCCGCGGACCTGGGCCGGGATTCCCGAAGAGCAGTATGGCCAGCGCTTCAGCCGCTAAATTTGAGGTACACCATGATACGCCTCTTGCTCTCCGCAACTTTCCTGCTGGTGTTGGGCTGCGCCATACCGGCCGAGCGCGTACCGCTGCGGCCGCTGCCGGAAAACGGCCAAGTCCTGCCCTATGCCGAACTGTTGACGCGCGTTCGCGCTCAAACCAGCGCCGCCAACGAAGCCTTCTATCTCGATCACTGGAACGACCTGGAAGACATGGCCAAGGGCATCGAACAAACCTCCCGCTTTCTGTCTAAAGCCGAGGAAGTCCCCGAAAAGAACCGGAAGATCCTCCAGGAAGTGACCACCGATCTGGGCAAGAGCGCTCAGAAGCTCCGCGACGCCGCCGCGGCTCACGACGTCAAGAGGACCACCGAGGCGCTGCAACAAATCAACGCCAAAGTGCGCGATCTGCGCTTGACCGATGAAAGCAATAATCTGCTGAAAAAAGGATGACCGGGAGAGGATGCATGCCGCCGATTTTCCCCTTTTGGTTCAAACAGCGTCAGTGCAAAGCAGAGCCGGCCGGTGTGGATAACACGTTACGGGTAAGCGGTCCCAATCTCGGCGAGACGTTTCTCGGCATCGCTCAAGGCGACAACAAGAAATGGCGCGCTTTCCTGCGTACCAGTGCCGATGGTCCTGAAACGGCCTGTACCGAGCCGGAGTTCGATAATCCTGCCGATGCCTGGGAAGCGGCTTTTGAGTTATTCCGCACCAATACGATCGTGTAAGTGTCAATAGAGCGTGCCGGCAGTGTAAGCGACGGACAAGCCTTTACCGCTTATGCTGCCGGCACGCTTTCTATTTCGCTACTATTTCTTGTCCTGGGCCGCTGTGCTCTTTTTCTTGTCCGCAGGAACAGGTGTATCCTCGTCATCCGCATTCTTTCTTCCGCTAAGGATCTCTTGCAGCCGCGCTTTCTGGGCGGCGGTCAAGACCTTCTCGTAATCCTTCTTTTCTTGCTTTCTCAAGTCCTTGATCTTCTGCTCAAGTTCCTGGATCTCCGCGGTGTACTTGGCGCGGATTTTATAGATCTCGTTTTTTTGTTTCGGGGACAATCCCAGCTGTTTATAGTAGGGCGGCAGAGACGCTCTCACGACGATCGGGTCCGGCTTGTCATCTCCCATGAGGAGACCGCTGCCAAACATGCCAACGACCAACACCGGGGCCAGCAAACGCAGACGCAACATGGAACACCCTCCCAAAGCAAGAAAAGAAGCAAGGAACGTCAGCCACTGACGCTGAACTAACTGTCAGTATCGCTGAGTTAGAGGCGATGTGCAAGGAAAAAATCGAAAAAAGAGATTTTTTCTTCCAATGTACTTCCCTCTCCCCCCTCCCTGGCCGGGTGAGTTGGCGAACGTCCCGGGTCCGTTGGCTGGTAAAGCCTCACCAGCCGGCATACCTGCCTTGCTGCCTTTGCCCGAATGGCCACATGGGAGACTTTGCCGGTCGAATCAGCTGCTCGACAAAAAAAAATCGTGACGGAAAGACAAAAACTTACTTGCCTTTGGGCGATTTGCCGATATACTTTTCACACATCAAGGGGTTCCAGAACAACTCTTTTCCATTTGAGGGACGAGGACAAACGTTTATGTTAAGCAGTGTCGCGGCGGAGGTGGACTTGATCGAAGAGTTGCGTTTGCGTCGGTGGGCGCGCGAGCACTATGTTCCACGCCATCAACGGGAAATGGCCTGGCATCCCGTGATCCTCGACGAGATGGATCGTAAAGACCAGGAAATGGCCGAGGTCGAACCTGTCTTCACTTGCGCGTAATTGACGCTGAGAGCTAATAAGGAGACCCTGCGGCAGCTGTTTTGCCGGCTGCCGCAGGGTCTCGCGTTTTCCATCGGGGCTGCTCTTGTTGGCGCTGTGAGTTGGTGAGAAGAGGAGAATACGCTCCGGCCCTTCGGCTTGTTCGGTTTTGTCTTGTTTTTCCGCGCTCAAATCCGTACTCTCCCGCTCCGCCTGGGTCTTTGTTACGGTAGAGGAACAGGAAAAATGGAGCGAGGAGGCAAGTCAATGGGGAAAGTCCTTTCGGCACTAACGCTGATCATTGCCCTGGCGAGCACAAATGCCCTGCACGCGCAAGAGATAACCAAACCACTGGGCAAGTGGGAACGCAAAGTCGGCAAAACACATGTTGTTCTGAACATCGAAGACAATCGCCTGCACATCGTTTGTACCGGCGACAAGACTATCACCCTGCACGCCGACTACGCCATGACACACGATGGCCTCATTTACGGCGTCGTCACCAGCATCGAATGCGATGAGGACGAGGAAACCGACATGAATCGGACGCTGTTCGATGCGCCGTTCTGCTTCCGTTTCCGCCTCGACGAAGGAGCCTTGATTATCCACGACATGAAGGCCCACGATGCCGACAGCAAGGACGACATGTGGAACGGCCGCTACAAGGCCGTCGCACTGGCGGTGCCCCGGGCCGGCATCGCGCCCGCTTCTTGCCCGATTTCCAAAGGCTATTCGTTTCCCTTCACCACGGCACGGTGAAATAGTCTCGCTAACTGTGCAAATGGCGCAGCACGTCATGGGCGCTGATGACGCCGATGAGATAAGGATGCTCATCGACGACGTAAAGCTGGTGCACGTTGAGCGTCAGCAGCTGTTCGACGACCAGCTCGACTGGCGTATGCGGCGCTACGGAAAAGACGGCGGGTGTCATAATGTCGGCCACGGTGGCGCGATCATCGCTCCAGGCCAGGGGAGAGTGCAAACGCTCGCGCTCGTGGACAAGGATGTCGGCGCGGCTGACGACACCGATCGGACGGCCCGATTCGTCGATGACCGGAGCGGCGCTGAAGCCTTTTTCGGTCAGCCAGGCGATGGCCTCGGGTACCGTCGCCTCAGCACGGAGAGACATCGGATTGGGCGTCATCAAGTCGGCGGCGCATACCGAGTCTAAAACCAGGCGGGACGTGCGTGGCACAGTCGGTATGATGGCCATGAAGCACCTCGCTCTCGACCGGAAGACCTTCCCCCCGCCCGTCCTCCATTTGGGGGAGGTTGGGGTAGGAGCGGCCTTATTGGGGATGATAGAGAATCGATCCCGAAAAGGCGAACGGCCGGCGTCCGCCGGCCGTTCGCCTTTTCGGGATTGTTTGCCGTCTACGCCTCTTTACAATGGGGCGAATCCAAGAGCTACTGGATCCAACCGTTAGGGCCCGCTGTCCGCGTGCCTGAAAATAGGCGAGCGGGCAGCGGGTCCTATAGGGGTTGGTCCGCCAGTTCCACGAGAATGCGTAGAGGAGAGGTGATTTATGACAGCGATACGATGGGCGTCCGGCGTGATGCTGATAGTGCTTGCGGCATCAGGGAGCGGTGCGGACGATAGTGATTCGGCCAAGAAGACCGAGGAGACACTCAAGCGGGCCGGTCAAGCACTGGAGAAACAGGACTACGATGGGGCCATCGCTCTGCTCAACGAAGCGCTCCAACTCGATGCCAAGAACCCCAGTGCCTATGCGCTACGCGGTATTGCTCACAGCCGCAAGGGCGAGCGCGACGAGGCCTTGGCCGATTACGAAAAAGCGCTCCAACTCGATGCCAAGAACGTGCTGGCTTACACCTCGCGCGGTGCCCTGCGCATGGAGAGCGGCGACCTCGACAAAGCGCTGGACGACTTCAACAAAGCCCTCGAAATCAATCCCAAGTATCCAATCGCCTACCTCAGCCGCGGCAGCGCCTACACCATCAAGCGCGATTACGCCAAGGCGCTGGCTGATTTCACCAAAGTCATCGAGCTGGACCCTCAATCGATCGCCGCTTATGCCAATCGTGGACAAACGTATTTATACAACCACGATCTCGATAAAGCGCTGGCTGATTTCGATAAAGCCTTGGAAATCGAGCCGAAATTCGTGGGTGGACATATCGGCCGGGGGGTTGTCTTCCAGGAGAAAGGCGATCTCGAAAAAGCATTTAAAGAATTCAACAAGGCGCTCGCCCTCGATCCTAAAAGCGCTGAAGCGTATCAGGCGCGTGGCGATGCCTGGATGGAGAAAGAAGAGTACGACAAAGCTATTGCCGATTACAGCCATGTCCTCAAGCTCCATCCCAAGGACGTGCGGGCGCTGGTCAGTAGGGCCGAGGCCTGTACCGAAAAGGGAGATTACGAGAAAGGTATCACTGATTTCCAGGAGGCCTTGAAGCTCCATGCCAACAATCCTGAAGCCTTGGCTGGTCTGGCCTGGATTTGGGCCACTTGCCCCAAGGCCGAACTGCGCGATGGCAAAAAAGCCGTGGCATATGCCGAGAAAGCGTGCAAGCTGACCGAGTTCAAAGACGCTACTTTCCTCGACACGTTGGCCGCCGCTTATGCTGAGAACGGCCAATTTGACGAGGCCATCAAAACGCAGAAAGAAGCCCTGAAATCGCCCGACGATTTCCCGAAAAAAGAGCTGGAAAAGGCAAAATTGCGGCTCCAGCTCTACAAGCAAGGCAAGCCGTACCGCCAATCCGAACCGCATCCGTAAAAGATTAGTCTTTTTCACAACTCCCTTATAGCCGCAACTCCAATAAAAAACCCGCGCCGGGGGGAGCGCGGGTGGGGAGGGGGATGAGGGTATTGGGCTTGGCATTTCGACAGCTTAGGATCGCCCGGGTCCGCCCGAAAGGCCGGACGGACCCGGGCTGCCACCATGCCGCTCGGGACAGCGCCCGAGCCTCTTCTGTTCCAGCCCCGTCAGTTGCAGGGTTGCGACTTTCAGAGCCATTTTTCATTGAAGCAACTCTCGTGCCAAAGATTGGACAACCAAGAGAAACAAAGCGCAAGTAGTGATTTACTCAGCAGTTGCATCGGAAGATTGCTGGAGAGGAAGCGGATGGTTTCTGGTGAACTCTACCGCAATTGTTACAAAAAGAAGCGGCACGTTGGTAAGAAGCTCTAACCGATGAGGATCACACGCACGTCCATCACATTCGTCTGTGTCAGTCCGGTTTTGAGGAGATCGCCGGTTGCCTCGAAGAACGAATAGGCATCATGGCGCTCCAGGTAAGCAGCGGGATCAAGTCCGGCTTTGGCGGCGCGTAGCAGAGTAGCTTCTTCGGCGAGGGCGCCGGCGGCGTCGGTGGGTCCGTCTTCGCCGTCGGTGCCGCCGCTGAGCACGACCAGGTTCCGCAGTCCAGCCACACCCAGGTGGACCGCAGCCGCCAGTACCAGTTCCTGATTGCGCCCCCCCCGGCCCGGTGATGGGCCGAGTGTCACAGTGGTTTCACCGCCGCACAGCAGGCATACCGGCGGAGACAGCGGCCGGCCATCGACGCGAATGCTTCGGGCGATGCCAGCCAAGACAACGGCGGCCTGACGCGTTTGGCCCTCGATGTAGGAACCGAGATCCAGCACTTTGTAACCCAATGCCTCTGCCTGGCGTCCGGCAGCGTCGAGAGCGCGACGGTTGTTGCCGAGGATAAGATTGTGTACAGAGGGCGGCAGCGTTTTGGGCGTTTCGGAGAGAATGCCGGCCCGGCCGCGTTCGAGATGCGCCAGAACAGCGGCCGGCACCTTCGTGCGCAGGTCATAGCGATCGAGGATAGCCAGAGCGTCGGCGAAAGTGGTGGGATCCGGCGCAGTAGGTCCGGAAGCGATCACATCGAGGGGGTCACCAATCACATCGGAGATAATCAGACTGAACAGCGGCCTGTCGCCGAATGCCTGGGCCAGCCGTCCGCCCTTGACGGCAGACAGATGCTTGCGGACGCAGTTCATTTCGTTGATGGTGGCGCCGCAGGCGTGCAGCAGGGCGGTGACGTGTTGTTTATCTTGCAGCGTAATTCCGGCGATAGGGGCCGGCAGCAGCGCGGAACCGCCGCCCGACAGCAGACACAAGCCAACATCGTGCGGTCCCGCCCTGGCGACAAGATCGAGCATGGCCTGTACGCCGGCCACACCTTCAGCAGTTGGCTGATTGCTGCCGGCTGGCCGCGCGGCGTGCAGGCGAATGGCGCGCAGCGGCCGCACCGTTTCTGCAGGGACGTTGACGACGCCAGATAAACGATCGAGCTGGTTCGCCAAAGCTGCCTCAATGCCGGCCGCCATCGCCGCTCCCGCTTTGCCGCCGCCGACAACAAGAAGGCGTCCCGAGCTGATGAGCGCTTCGGCCAGGTCCGGCGGCGGATTCATCAGGAAATCGCGTACCAGTGTGAATGAATCGACGGCAGCGACAGCGGCTTGCCAGATGACGCGGGCGTGTTCGCGCAACAAAGAAGCAACATGCAGCATAAGGACGTTTATCTCAAATCGTTGTGGAAGGCTCGCATGGATGTACCCCTACCAGGGTAACATAGGAAATCGCGGAGGAGACAGCGGACCAGGGCGCCAGCTGTCATGCCCTGTTCACACGCCACTGTTTCAAGCCCCTTCAATAAACGCACTTCGAGCAGAACAGAGACCTCCACAACCGCATCTTCGCATCGGGGGTTGCCCACAAGAGAAACTTTTTCACTATCCAGTTGGTTCATGATCTCCTCCGGTTCTTGCTCTGAAAGAAGTCCGAAACGAATCCCGATCACGAGCCAGAAGCGGAAGCGACGAGTTGTTGTGCCGTCGCTTACGCCCCCGGCTCGTGTCTTATGATCAATTCTTTAGTTGCCCCATTGCCTTATGATGCAGGGCGCGAAGGATGAAATCGGCGCAGTCGGAGGGAGACCACTGCGACGTGTTCAGGACCAAATCGTAATTGCCCGGTTGGCTGGGATCGACGTGGAAGTGCTCACGAAGGAAGCGGCTTCGTTCCCGGTTGAGCTGCTCGAGTTGGCGGGCAGCGGTCCAGTGATCGAGACGGCGTGCCCGACCGAAGGCAGCAATACGGTCCTCGCGGTTGCCAACGAGGCACACGCGCAGCGTGGTGGGCGGCGGCAAAAGAAACTCTGCGCCGTGGCCGACGATTAAGCAACGGCCCTGCTCGCCCAGCGAACGGACAACGGAGATGAGATGTCGGAAATAGCGGCTTTCGCTCAGATCGCAGCGCGAGTTGAACGATTCCAGGCACTCCAGCAGCCAGCCTTGCCGCCGTTCGTCAATAGCCTCAACGGCGGCCACGGGCAGATGCAGTTCGTGGGCAATTCGCGCTGGCACTTCTCGATCATACACCGGCCAGCCGAGTCGCTCACCGACTTGCCGCGCTACTTCCCGGGCAGGCGTACCGACCTCACGAGATACGGCGATGGTAAAGAGATCCAGCGCCGTCTGTTCCGGCATCATATCTTTCGGCTCCGGCTCGGCGCAGTAGCCCGCCAACACATGCTTCAGCACCTCTGTCTGGCGATTCATAAAACTGGTCACGGTCATGGTAAACCTCCTTTGGTTCGGATGGCTTGTTCCCACGCTCCGCATGGGAACGCTCTGGACCTTATGGTTTCTCGTTGAAACAGCGATGGTAAAGGGACAGATAGGATGCGGAACATCCCCGTCTAAGAACCCGCGCGACGCGCGGAAAGGGAGAGATGGCTTAAATCAGGAGGATGCACAAGGTCTGATGGCGCGGCACTGTGGCGGAAAGAGGCCGCGCCCCGAACACGGGAGAGAGAGAGCGACGGGGCCATTCGTGACAAAGAGAGGGCAAGCGTTCGTGGCTGGCTTTGGCATGTGCTCGTTCGGAGGTGTCATCGTCATCGGGCGGGAGCACGGCATTCTTGCAAGGGCGGACAGGACGATGGACCGGATTATCTCCGCGACAGCGGCGCAAGCGAGCAAGGGCGCGGTGATGTTCCCGGCTGCTGTGGTTCTGCGTATGGGCGCGATGGAGCGGCCGGTGAGCACCGCTCACCCACGAGAGGAGCAGGCAGGCAAGGGCCATGCAAACAAATACTTTGGAGACCGTTTGCATATCTAGTCCGCCATGCTGCCAAGAGACGGAGGGCAATACCATTCCACAAGGAGGATGTCAAGCACGTTTTCCTCCGCGGGGATGCCACTTTGGAATGTGCATTTTTCGATTCCGCATCAATTCCGGAATATACCACCGTGCCAAGGTTTCTCAAGAGCCATCTCGTTACATTTTCGTCAGGAGGATTCTCTGAATTTTCGTTCCCGCGCTCTGTGCGAGAACGCCGGCATGAATTGCGGAAAGGTCTTCAATTTTGCAGCATGATGTAGCGCCAGTGGTGCGGCTGGTTCTGGCGATAACGCCAGCCGGACGGCGTATCCAGTGGGTCAGCGGTCTTGAGCTGGCTGGGACGGCCCAACAGCGATTCGGCGCTGTCCTTGAAAAACCAGCCTGCTTTATGCAATCCCCACCCGATCAGCAGCAAGGCGCCGGTCGCGACCAGAAGGATTTTCCAGTGTCTCATGTATCGCCTCCTTGCTCGATCGAATTTGCCGCCTTATTCCGATGGCGCCGCTGAGAGAATTGGGGGCTCCGCGGCAACAAGAGAAGGATGCATCCTTCCCACTCTGCCAAGCAGCACAGAGGGGATCCTCCTATTCAGCGCTGCGAATGGCGGCCTGTTGTACGCTATTTCTACACCGATTGCAACGGGAACCCTTTCAATGGGTGCTCCTCTGAATAGTGGCGAGTGGAGTTGCGTCAACCTTCGAGTAAGTTTTTCCATTCCCTCCTCCCGGGTGGGGGAGGGCTGGGGTGGAGGGTAAAGCGTCCGCAGGCGAGACACTTCCCCCCTCTCCCACAAGGGGGAGGAAAAGCCCCTCTGCCACGGGGGGCTCTCCTCCACACCAAAATCAAGAGAGACTCCCCTTCAACTTTGGTCGTGCTTGTTTGAGAACGTGGGCAGCGTCACGTGCGTGGCAAACGCCTCTTCGAGGGTTTCGGTCTGGGTAATCAACTTTACGGCTTGTGGTTATTCACTTGGCCAGCTGCATCCACTTCGTTGGATTTCGCCGACTTCTCCATCTTCGTCTCTGGCGTGGTGTTGTCAGGCGGCGAGGTGCTATGAGCGCCGATGAAGTAACCGAGTATCAGTGCACCAGAGACACAAAGCCCCCACAACAGAAGACTGAGTAGATTGCTCAGTCCCTCGCCTTCGGGATCCCAATGGGCTAGCCAGCGGCGGAAGCGCGTTTGTTGTTGCAGTTTCTTGCGCCAGCGCCGGCCCGGCGCCGTCTGATCGAATTGCCGCACAGCCGTGGCCACCTGGCCGACCTGCCGTCGCGCCGTCGCATTATCGGGATCGACTTCCAGCACGGCCAGGTAAGCCCACACGGCTTCGCCCAATTCGCCGGCGCGCGTCAGCGCCTCCGCTCGCGCCAAGCCATCGCGCAGGTCCGTGACATAATGGACCAGCAATGAGACATCGGTGCGGCAGTTCTGGCACTCTTTTTCCAGCCCGCGTAGTTTTTTCTTGCACATCGGGCAGGTCAGCATGGCAGCGCGTCCTTGAGTGAATGCGGCGAGTGGGGGGTGACACGCCCCGTTCGCCGGAAAGATCACAACAAATAAGCATAATTCAGCAGCCGATCGTTCAGCGTGGCGGAGGCGTCTTCCATCCGTTTGCGATCACCCGAAGCCATCGCCTCGCGCACAGCCCGACATAACTCCTCCAGTTCGCGGCGGTCCTCCAGGTTGTCCAGACGCGGAATCACGTCTTGTTCCGTTTTCTTCAGCACTTCCACGGCATCTCGGTATTCTTGCGTGCTTTCCAGTTCCAGTGTGCGATTGATTAGCTCTTCATTGATGCGTTTCAGCTTGATGAGTTGGGAGGCGTCCATTTGATCCTCACCGGCTTGTTGGATAGCGAAGCGTTTCTTCTGGCCAGCGTACTGATCATGAATCTGTACGGTCAAAATGCCGTCGTCGCCGTACTCGAAGGTGACATCCAGTGCACCATCGCGCTGCGGCCGCGGCGGCTTGAATTCCCAGGGAATCTCGGCCAGCTTGACATTCTCCGGGCTGTCTGGGTTGTCATAGTTATCGCCTTCGTAGACGCTGATAAGTACGCGGTCAGCAGGATCGGCAACCGGATAATACACCTTGCTGAATGAACAGGGGATGTCCGAGCCGCGCTTGATGATCGGATCGAGAAAGACGCGATTAGTGCGCTGATCGACCGGGTTAGCGCATAGCGAATGCTCCAGTTTGACGCTGTAGGCGTAATTGTCCAGTCCCGGAGCACCCTGCAAGATGGCCGACACGATGGCAGCGCCTTGGGCCACGCAGGTCATAGGGTCCACGCGATCGAACGGCTCCGGGTCTTTGCCGGCTAACTTCTCGGCGACGTAGCGGCGGACCAGCGGGATTTTGCTGGTGCCACCGACCAACAAGATGCGATCGATGTCGCGCGGCCGCAGCTTGGCCAGCTTCATCGCCTCGTCGATGGCCGTGCCCGATTTGACGATAAGCGACATGATGATGCGCTCGAATTCGCTGCGGCCGATCTCTTCTTCCAGGCTCAGGTGCCGCTCTGGAACCAGCTCGGCCTTGCGGGCCACCGCCGTTTGTTCCGTGGACAGGTCTATCTTGGCCTGTTCGACGGCCAGCATGAAACGTTGCTTATAGGGCGAATGGAGAATGTCGAAGCCGGTCTTGTCCTCGAAACGCTTGGCCAGCACTTGGGCCAGAGCGTCGTCGATATCGTCGCCACCGAGCTTGCCGATGCCCTTGCTGGCTACCTCCTCGAAGATGCCGTGATGAATCTTCAAAATCGTCACATCGAGGGTGCCGCCGCCGAAGTCGTAGACCAACACCGTCTGATCGTCTTGGGCGTTGATTCCGTAGCAGATGGCCGCCGCTGTCGGTTCGTTGATGAGCGTCAGCACTTGCAAACCGGCAGCGCCAGCGCACAGCTTCGTGGCATGGCGAGCCAGCCCCTTGGAGTTGGCGGGAATGGTAACGACAGCTTTGGTGAAAGTCTCATTGAGCGCTTGCTCAGCGTCTTTCTTGAGCAAGCTAAAGAGCATAACGGCGATCTGTTCGGTCCGCAAATTCTGGCCGACCAGCGGCACGCGCTCCGGCGTGCCCAAAATGCGCTTGATGGAGCGAATGGAGCGCTGCTCGTCGAAATTTTCCTTGGCTTCCTGGCCAAATGCCAAGGTGCCGTCGCGGCGAAGGGTGACGATGGAGGGGGTCCATTTTTGGCCTTCGTGGTTGGGCACTACCTCCGCCTGACCATAGTGAAAATTGGCCACCACCGAATTACTGGTCCCGAAGTCGATGCCGATGTAGGGCATGGAGCAAACCTCATTCTCAAAGAGCTAACCACAGAGACATAGAGAAGACAAAAGGGAACCCAGACGGATTTTTTCTTTATTCGGGGAACTCTTCTCTGTCTTTCTCCTCTCTGTGTATCTCGGTGCTTCTGTGGTTCAATTTCTACTCCGAAACGATGACTTTGGGGCGGCGCAGGACGAATTCGGGCTGTTGGCTGGCGTAGCCGCGCTCTACCTGCTCGGCGACCAGCAACGGCCCCATGCCCTCGACGCGTTTGCTACCGATACGCTCATGGATGGCCGGATTGTACGGTGCGCTAATAACGGCGTCGTAAGGCTGAATACCGTGTTTGAGCAGGGCTGCATCTACTTTGCGCGATTCGACCTCAACCGCCTCCATCCAGCGCTGGACCGCCTCGCCATCGGCCGGCATGGGCCGAGCGGCAACGATGGCTTGCAAATCATGCGCGATCTCGATCAGCTCATTGAGCAGAGCCAGGCTGATGCGCTTCTCGCCGTGTAGCTCTTGACGGAGTTGCTGATAGGCACGCTGGGTATCGGCGGCGAAGTTGTTGAAGCTGGTTTTCAATTCGTCGCGGACTTTGTTGAGCGTCTGCTCTACTGAGCGCAGCTGGCGTTTATCGTATTCGCGCAGGGCGATGACTTCTTCGCACAGCTTGTACAGAGTGGACGAGCCGAGCGTGTCCCGTTCGCGGTCGGTGGGGGCAGAGCTGCTCGGCAGGAAAGCGTCATTCATCGTTTACCCTTCAAGATCAATAGCCCAAGGATCGAGAGGTTGCTGTGCGAGGCGTTCGAGCAACAGCGGCACGGCCGGCACTTCTTCGGGCAGCTCCGGGACAACCAAGGCGGCGTAGACGGCCTCGGCGTCGGGCACCTCGGCCGGCGGTTGGTAGTCAGCCAACGTTTTTTCGCTATCCCGTGCTTCCCAGGTGCGGACGGCCTTGCCTTCCTGCACCCCGTAGCGTTGGGCGAGCTGAGCCAGCATGCCGTCGGTGGTATCGATGTTGAGACTGGCGACATCGGCGCGGATGCGTCGCTCGATGTCGCTGAGGACTTCGCGGGCCCAGTTGATGTCTTCTAGCGGCACCTTCGACAGTCCCTTACGCGCCCATTTGAGGCGCTCGGCCCAGTGGGCGTCGATGGTTTCTTTGTCCGCGGTTTTATCCAGGCCGAGTAAGAGAAACGGCCCTACCTGCTCGCGCGGCAGCGTGGCCAGTTCCAGAACAATCGGCTCTGCACTTTGCCCCATGTCCCATTCCCCCGACGAGCGGAGTGGGGGAACGCCCTCATTTACGGTGTTACCGAGACGTTCCCGCGCCCCGCTCGCCCCCATCTATTTTACGCCCCCATCGACCGACATGCTTCCATCTTTTTATCAATGTGCTCCGCCAGGTCACGGATGATGCGACGATGTTCATCGCTGCTGACCAGCGGCAGACACTTGCCGGTGATGCGGCGCAGTTTCTGAAATTCGCGGAGCAGATCGCGCATCACTTCGCGCACTGCTGACCAGTTGATCTGGTAGTTCGGTAGATTACGTACCTGATCGATGACCTTACTCATCTGATCGGTCAGCTGATCGCACAGAGTGCCCATCAGCGGAATGACGTTGCCAACCATGTTGACGGCCCGCTCTTCGACGCGCACATCATTGGGATAGTGTTTGAGGATGCGATCGATTTCCGTCAGCAATTTTTCGATATCGTTGAGTGATTTGACCTCGATAAGGTCAAGTTCGTACATTTCGTACTGCGGCTCGTCCGGCCGCAGTTGCCGCAGTTTTTCCAGGGTACGCCGGGCGTCTTGCGGCCTTTTGGCCTGATTATATAGCTGGAAGAGACGTTCCAGCGTATCGGGATCGTTGGGGCGCAAATGGGCTGCACGCTGGACATAGTTGAGGGCGCCGGCCCACTTTTCTTTTTCACTATAGCGGGCGGCCAACCGGCCCAGACCCTCATAGGCCAGATGATCAAGATAATGTGGAATAGCCGGCGGGACCGGCACCCGGTCATCAAGCAGATCGAAAAAGCGGTTCCAATAAGGGTCGGCCTGGGGCAGCTCGCCTTTCCATTCGTAGGTGAGGGCGAGGTTCTGGTGCAAGCGTGGATCGTTGGGAGCGAGTTTGATGGCAGCCAAGAAGTGCTTGATGGCACTGTCGAAATCCTGAGTCATGCAGGCGCAGCAGCCGAGCAAGTTGAGCAAGACGAGTTGTGTGGCTCGGTTGTTGCTCTTCTCACGCTCCAAGGGGCGCAGCAATAGCTCTGCGTCGGTCCAGGCGCAGCGATCGATCAATTCCTTGGCTTTGACCAGCACCACCTCGAGATAGGCTTCGCGAATCGCCGTACTACGCGGCCTGGCCCTGGCCAGCGCTTTAAGCAGCATATGGACCGTATCGAGCTGACCGAGATGGCGAAGGAGTTGGAGCAGACGTTGCTCATCGGCCGCCGTCAGTTCGGCCAATGAAGGAGCGCCGTTAGTGCCTTTGCAGCATGTCTGCAACAATGCCTGAAGTACCAATAAGAAACGTCGCTCGTCCGGATTATCATACGAGCTGGAAGCGTAAGCGACGGGCTGTCCATCGTCGCTTATGCTTCCGGCTCGCTGGGTTACAAGGCGGTGCGAGGCCAGATCCAGGGCTGCCGGGATGAGCGCAAGACAATCCTCGATCTTGCCCAGCGTCAGGCGCGTCAACAAAAGATTATAGCAAATCTCGTAGGACCGTGGGTCCATCTGCCAGGCATGGGCGAATTCCTCCTCGGCCTGGGCGAGCTGATTTTCTTGCAGCGATAATAGCCCCATTTGCAGAACGACGTGGGCATCGGGTTGCGCAATCTTGCGGAGAACGTTGCGTGCTTCGTGGAGTTTGCCCTGGCGTTTGCGGACCATCGCCAGCATGTACAGAACATGAGTATCCTGGCAGCCAGCCTGCACGGCGCGCTCGAAGAATCCGGCGGCGGCTTCGTAGCGCGCCGAATCCGACTCGGCGATAGATAAAACACCGGGCATGGGAACTACCTCGAAAAGTCACCACGAAGCCCACAAATTACACGAATAAAAACAGATCGATAAGGAACCTTATTGGCCTCTCTCTTGTCTTTCTTTTTTTATTTGTGTAATTCGTGGGCTTCGTGGTTTACTTTTTCATACAACAATCGCTGCCCCGCGCGCACCAAAGCGAGCGTTAACAATGGACCCAGGCGACAGTCGCGCAGGCCGAGCTTGCCGGCTTCGCGGAAACGCTCTGCTGCTTGCTCGAAACGTTCCTCTTTGTAGGCCATCAGCCCCGACAGCAACACCGTCTGCCGCAGCGGCTCCTCAAGCTGCCATTGGTTGCGCCTCTGTGGATCAATGCGGCTCCACCAGTGGATAGCCTCATCATAGGCCCCGCGGCTCAGATGCAAGCGGCCTAGCAACGCGCGGGCGTACACGGCCGAAGGACTCGTCTCGACGACTGCTACTTTTTGCAACGCTTGCTGCGCCGCTCCGAGATTGTTCTGATGGAGATACGCCCATGCCATCAAAAACTGGCTCTCGACCGCCAACGATTCATTCACGGCCGCACGCTGACTGAGCTCCAAAGCGGCATCGTATTTCTGGGCAGCCAAGTGACAGACAGCTCCCAGGTAGTGAAAACGCGCATCCGGCACCGAGGGGCAGTCCATCTCCGGAGCCTGCCGGGCCAAGCTCTCTTGATCGCCCAATATCGAGCGCACGGCTGCCAAGCACCATAGGGCTTCGGTATGCCGGGGATCTTCGCGCAAGCACGTCTCCAAGAGCGATTGCGACTGCACGAACGGCGAGGGATCCGAGCTGCGGCCGTTCGGGAGCGGCAAGGCCGACCGCTCTCGATCAGTGGTGGCTCGGCCGAACATTTCACGCAGGGCCAGCTTTGCTCCCAGAAAGGCAATCGCCGCCCGCACGCGACCGCGTGTCAATCCGAGTGCACGCTCGATGGCCTCGGCGCGGCGAGCCGCATTGCCACGCTCCTGCTCGATGATGGCCTGCCGCACCAGCGGCCAGGGATCGTCCGGTTTTAGCCGTTGCCAGCCGGTCAACAGGGCGACGGCCTGCTCCAGATCGCCACGGCGGTAGTGCAGACACGCCAGCCGATCGTGACCCCGGATGTTCGCCGGGTCCAGACGCAGGAGCACTTCAACACAGGTGCGCGCCAGGTCATTGCGGCCCGACTCTTCTTCACGGCGTGAGCGCTCGATCAAGAACGATTCGCCGCGGGCGCGGTAATCGGCGCCGAGAACGGCAGGGAATTGGCCCGGCTGGAGCGCGGCGCTGCGCTCAAGATAAAGATACTCCACATCATCGAAATTCCACTGCTGTTCGGCAAAGAAGGCCCGCGCCGCTTCCACTTCGACGAAAACGCGAGCGAACAGGTCGAGATCTACCTTGGACTCCACAGGCCAGCCCCCAGCACCGGCCAGGGAAGATCCCAGCGTCACCGCACGCACGTATAAGAACGCATGTTTCGGCTTGACAGCGTCGGGATAAGTGGCGGCAAGATGAGCGTAAGCCTCAGCAGCCCGCCGATCCGTGGCGTTCACGGACGCCAGAGTATCGCACAACAACAGTTGCTCCTCTCCGCTGAGGTCCATGTTTAACCGCCGCGCCTCGGCATGGATGGTGCTAAGGAGTCCGGCCCATTCGGCATTACCCAGGATCGGATAGCGGGCCATCAGCCGTATGGCCCAGGCGACGTTGCGCGGCTTATCTTCCGGATTGATCGGCTTGCCCAGGGCGCCGCACAGGGCGAGATAGCCGGCCGTCAGAGCAACCTCGTTTCCACACTCTTGCTGGACACGTTCTTGCTGCTCCAAGGCGATGCGCAGATGTTTGTATGCCTGGTCATAGCGCTCGCAGCGTGCCAGAGCCATACCCAGGCCGCGCAACAACGGTACTGTCGGCGGGCTGTCCTGCAACAGCTTGGTAAACAGCTCCGCGGCCTCTGCGAAATCGCCATGCCGATAGTGTGCCTGTGCCAGTGCCAATTGTCCTTGCCGCGTGATGAGGGTCAGGTCTGGCCCCAGCACGGGACAGACATACACGTGCTTCGTCGCCAACCGTCGCACAAACGATTTGCCTTCGGGAAACGCCTCGATCCAGGCGCGATCCGGCCGGGCCGTCCACAGCCCGAAGCCCTTTGGCCCCAAGGCCCGCTGCAAAGCACGCAGGGCCAAACCGCTATCGCCACCTGCCGCTATCAGAGAAATGCCCATCTGACAGGTCACAAAGGGACAGCCGGCATCCACACGATTGGCCTCGGCGAGATAGCGCAAGCTCTCCTGCGCTTTGCCCTGGCGATACAGCAGCAGGCCGAGATAGAACCCCGTATCGAGATAATATCTCCCAACTTGTTCGTGCGCCGCCGTCAGCGCCGCCAGCGCCTCCTCGATCTGCCCTTGACGAATCCGGCACAATCCTTGCCAGAACGACGCCTCGGCACACGGCGTCTGCACGGCAAAGATGCGGTCCAGCAGGTTCAAAACGGCTTGCGTAGCTTCCCCCTCACCCTCCCCCATATTGGAAGAGGCGCTCCGGGCAAATAACCGCCGCGCCTCGGCCAGCATCGCTTCGACGATACGGTTTCGCTGCTCGGCTAAATTCAGCTCCAGTCGCGCACCAGCCTCGAGAGCGTGCCGTAACGCTTCCTCGAACTGTTTCTCCTTGAGCAGCTGATCGGCAGCACGTTGATGACACTCCCCGACGGCAGTGCGAAAGCGATCCTGCCACATCGGCGCTATGGGTGCTTCCGCATTCAGCAGGGTGAGAATATCGAGCGCACCTTTCCAATTGCCCCCTGCGAGCAAACGCTGGGCTTGATGAAAGGCCCGACTGCGCCGCGGTCCCTGTCCTAAGAGTAGCCACAGGCACAATGCCAGCAAGAACACGACGAGGACAGCAAGAGGGATGATGTTCGCAGTCACGGATGAAACCGCTCCGAACTCGATCGAACCGCGAGCACGGGCATTAATTCGTCGAATCAAAACATCCGTGGAGGATGTTCTTCGCTCCCTTTCCATTGCTTGGAGCTACCGGACAAAACCGCAGGACATGCTGTCCGTGTGCCTGAAAAGGGGCAAGCTAACAACTTGCTCTACGGTTTTCTCCGCCAGTTCTTACGTTATCTGACTTTCGGCCATCCTTCAAGCAGGGGCGGAGCGTTGCCGAGATCGATGCCAGGGCATTCTCCACAAAAAGTGCTGGAACTTCCCATACCTCTGAGCGCGAGCTTTTCGTAAAATGAGGTTGAGCGTAAGAATCACCGTGATTGCCGCGTTTGCGCGGCTGCTTGTGGATGCATACTCATGGATCGCCAAGCCGACCAGGCAGCTTTCGCCAAGGCCTGCGCCTATCTCAATTACAAGAAAGGCGCCAAGTGGACCGCGCACGCGGCGGCGGCCGGCACCGGCGTCGTCTATGTCGCGCTCCTCGTCGTCTTGTGGCTGTTCACCGACTTGCTGGTCTATCGTGGTCAGCTGCCCACCTTTCACACTCTGACGCCGTTACAGCAAAGGCGCTTCTACAGCGAATGGAATGCGCTCGATATCGGAGAGCGTCAAAAACGTCTCGAAACTCTCGGCTATCTGGATACGAAACGTATCCAGCATTTGGCCGGGTTGCCTCTCGAAAACGTGGATTTATCCAGCGAGGCGGGACGGAGCGATCTGCGAACGATCTGGTACGCCCAGGTGCGGCACATTCTGTCCTCACGGCTCGGCGCCGAGGCTCTGCCGGAGCGTGATGATTACAATGCCAACGTGGGCATCAATAGCTTGCTGGTGCGCACAGAAACCGAAGGCCGCATCACCCGGTATGTGGTGGCTCCCATAGCGAAGTGGCTGCCGTGGACCCGTACCCCCAGCCCTCGCGGCGGGGTTGTTTCTCCGTATCTCATCGGTCTCTTATTGACCAGCGTTGTTTTGGCCATCTTGGGCGCGAGCCTGATGTTCTTGATGCGTGAGATGGCGGCACGAGCAACCATCGAAGCGGCCACACGGCTGCGCCGCGCCGTCTATCATCACACCTTCCGTCTGGGCACGCTGGCCTTCCGGGCGTTGGGACCGACCGAAGCCGTGAGCATCTTCGCCCGCCATCTGGAGGCTGTCCATGACGCCTTGTTCACCTACTTGACCGTCTCCTATCGCGCCCCCATCAAGTTCGCCTTGTTGATTGCCTTCGCTTTGTTTGTGCAGTTCTGGCTGGCGTTGGCGTCGCTGATGCTGGGCGTCCTGGTATGGCTGATTGGTGGGCAGGTGGCGGCTTATTTCCGCCGCCGCGGTCGGCAAGCTACGCACCTCGCCTCCGAAATTCTGACCATCCTGCGCGAGAGCCTTATGCTGATGCGTCTGGTCAAGTGCTATATCATGGAGCAGTTCAACCAAAACCGCGTTGAGCGGCAGCTGTCGCGCTATGCCCGCGTGCAGATGATCCGTCTGCGTGGCGAATCGCTCTATCAGCCGCTGCTGATCTTGATGGGACTTTTGTGTGCTTTGTTGCTGCTATTCGTGGCTGGTATTCTTGTGCTGTCGGGCCAGTTGACTGTGGCCAGCCTGGTAGCACTGAGCACGGCTTTGGTGAGTCTGTATCCGCCAGTGCAGAGTTGGCTGGAAGCACGGCGGCTCATCCGCCGCGGCCGCGATTCGGCCGAAAGCGTCTTCAAGTTCCTGGAACGCCGCGGTGAAGTCGGTCAGGTCGTCGGCGCCGAGTTTCTGCCGCCCCTAAGCAAGCAAATCGAGTTCGACAATGTTAGCCTGCGCGAGCCAGGCAGCAGCCGAATGCTGTTGCAAGAGGTGTCGTTGACCATCCCGGCTGGCAAACGCATCGGTCTGGTTGGCCCGGATGATTTAGAGAAACATGCTCTGGTTTATCTGATTCCACGCCTGCTCGATCCCACCAGCGGCGAGATTCGCATCGATCAGCACAATCTCCGCTGGGTGACGCTTGATTCCTTGCGGGCGCAGATTGCCATTGTGCTGATGCACAATCTGGTCTTCCACGACACAGTGGCCAACAACATTGGCTGCGGCGATAACGCCTACACGCTTGGCCAAATCATCGAGGCAGCCAAGATTGCTCACGCCCATCACTTCATCCAAAAGTTGCCCAAGGGCTACGAAACGCCTATCGGTGAATTGGGCCACTCGCTCTCGATCAGTGAGCAATTCCGCATCGCCCTGGCGCGCGCGGTGCTACGTGATCCGGCCCTGCTCATCGTGGAAGAGCCGCAGGATGGTCTGGATGAAGAAACCAAGGCACTGCTGGATGACACCTGGACGCGCGTCTTGCCTGGACGCACGACTATCTTTCTGCCGCACCGCATCTCGACGATTCGCTCGTGCGACCTCTTGTTTTTGTTGCACAAGGGCCGCATCGTCGCATCCGGCACCCACAAGGAATTGCTGGCCCAGAACACTCTCTATCGCCATCTGCATTATCTCGAATTCAGCGAGGTCGTCGAGCAGATCCAGGCGTGAAATGGTCCGTTCGGTATTCGGAGTATAAAGAGGCGGCGGAAAGAGGCAGCGGAGTTGCATATTTTGCTCGGAGCATGTACAGGATCGATCGGCGATGAATGCTCAGACCTCAGGACCCAAAACTCAGAACGTGGAGTTAAAGGCCGCCCTGGAAGCGGCGCGGCAGGCAGGACGAATCATTCTCGATGCCTACCGGCAATTCCAGGCTATTCCGGATGCTCCCATCGATATCAGTACAGAGGCCGATCGTCAGGCTCAAGAAACCATCTTGAGCCATCTCAAAAGGATGTTTCCGGGCGATGCCCTGTGTGCCGAAGAACAGACGCCGGCGCTGACCGGTGTGCCAAGCGTTGGGCCGCGCTTGTGGGTCGTCGATCCCATCGATGGCACGCGCGGCTTTGCTCGTAAGAACGGCGAATTTTCGGTGATGATTGCCTTTGTCGAGAACGGGCAGCTTGTCGTCGGCGTGGTGCTGGAGCCAGCCAAGGGGCGTTGTACCTATGCGGTGCGGGGTGGGGGGTGTTGGCGGCACGATGACGGCAGTGAGCCGGCCGTTTGTCGCGTCTCGGCTACGAAGGATTTGGCCGCGGCAGTGATGGTGCAGAGCCATTCGCCCCCTCCCAAGATGCCCTCGCGCATGGCTCAGGCGATTGGTCCGGCCCGCGTTGTCGAGACGTATTCGGCCGGCATTAAACTGGCGCTGGTGGCACGCGGCGAGGTCGATCTGTACGTCAACGATTACGTGCAGTTTCACGATTGGGACATTGCGGCGGGGCATCTACTCGTTGCCGAGGCCGGCGGCGTCGTTACGGGACTGCACGGTGAAGAGCTGCGTTATGGCTTGCCAGAAGCCTGGCAGCGTTTTGGCCTGTTGGGCAGCAACGGCCATGTCCATGCGCAGGCACTTCAGCGACTTCAAGGAGTTCAATTGTAAACTAACGGGCACCGCTGGGAGGACGGCCGCCCGGACCGGGGCCTTGCTGCATCTGCCTGAGCTGTTTCCGTTGGTCCTCGGTCAGGAGTTTCTCCAGGCGGACATCCACTTCTTTCTGGATCGCCTCCAGTTCGCGCTTTTGTTCCGGGGTCAGCTTCAGCCGCTCCTGCACCGGCGTTGTCAGAATGATGCCCGGTTGGCCGAATCCGCCGCGGCCGCCCATGCCGAAACCCATTCGAGGAATCATCCCCTTGCTTTTGCCTTCCAGTTGGGCCGTGATGGATTCGGTGCGCTTCACGATAAACTCCCGTAATCCAAAAGGTGTACCGTTGGTCTGATCCATCGGAGGGCCGAAGCCAGGACCGTTCTCCTCGTTCCGTACCTTGACCGCCTTCGTCTCCCGGGCCAGGCTCGCCCGAGTCGCTTTTTGGATGGCATGGAGGTCCTTCAGCAAGTTCTCCTTGGCGAAGCAAGTCGCTGCCAGCTCCTTGAGTATCTTCTGATACCTGGCGCTGACTTCCTGGATCGCCAAGAGCCGATCCACCAGCTTGTTATCGCCCGGGTAAGGGTGTGTCACACTCAGGTCTGTCTGCTGCTCGGGCGGACCGAACAGGAAAAACCCGCCGAAGGCCAGGTCCAGATCCCAAGGGATAAAAAAGAATTTTTGCGTTGATGGATCGAGATAGAGGTAGACATTGTGTCCACCGAAAAACGTATTGTCCAGATTGGCCAGCAACGCCGTGACGCCGAGGAAGCGCAGAAATGCATCGAGGTCCAGGTAGGAGCGGATTTCCCTCTGGAATTGTTTATCATCAGCCTGATGAACCAGCTTGGCGAAGGCGATGACACGCCGGGATTCCGCCTTGGTCGCCTCACGCTTGGGGTTGTAGCGATCGTGGTACGCATTCCAATCTTCGCCCAGATATTCGAGGAGGCGCACGCGCTCAGGCTTGAGCAGCAGCCCCTTGCTGTTTTGGAAGTGTCTTTTGAGAAAGACCCGGTCCACCGGCTCAATGACAGTGTACAGGCCGACAAATTCGTTGTCGTACTTGCCCGGCACCGTCAGGGTGACTTCGGCGAAAGCGGTGCGTGGGGCAGGGACGCCAGCAGCGCGATAGACCGCGTAGGCCAGTCCCTCACGCAGCTTGGTTGCGTCCGCGGCCCCCGCGTTGAGATTGATGGACTTGCGGCCGTGAAAGCGCTGGTCCGCATGGTAGCGTTCCAGGTCGATTTTCAGATTGCGTTTCAGCTTGCCGGAGGAAATGACATAACTGCCACCACCTTTGTAGCGGACCCCGACATTGGTGTACGTCTGGCCTTCCGCCCGAAATTCGCCGTGGACCCAGGGAAACTCCATGTTGAAGCTGCCGCCTTTGTGGGTCTCGCGTTTTGCCTCTCCCGGTTTGTCGGCGGGTCTCTCCGGCCGCCGATTGGGACCGCCGCCAAAACCGAAGAAGCCCCCGCCTGACGGCTCCAGCGCTTGCCACTCGGAGGGCGTAAATTCCAGATGGAAGGAATAGATCTTGGTCAGACCAAAGAAGTCGTCGTCCGCATTTGCCGACTTGTTATCTGCTGCCGCAAGCTTTGAGCTGGCCAGCACCCAGAGAAGAAGGACCATCTCGCAGAAGAGGAATAGCATGGCCGACATAACCCGGAATCGTCTGCTCATAGGGGGAGTCCTCGCAGCAAGAAAAGGAGCCTTCCTGTCCTTGAGCATACCGGATTTCGTACCTCCGTCAACGCAAATCATCTGGCCGGCACATAGATTGCACCACATAAAACAAAAAGAAGGCATTTCCCCTTCTTTTGGCTCGTTTCCTGAGGAGGTGTTATCATGAGAGAGACACGAATCACCTTTCCGGAGCTTGGTCTGGTTGCCGGCACGCGAGCTGCTGCGGGTATCGGCATCGGACTTTTGCTGGCCGATCGCCTTTCTCCAGAACAACGCAAAGCGGTGGGCTGGACACTGCTGCTGGTTGGCGCCCTGACTACTATCCCACTCGCGCTGGA
This sequence comes from Planctomycetota bacterium, assembly GCA_021325115.1. Classification (GTDB taxonomy): domain Bacteria; phylum Planctomycetota; class Planctomycetia; order Gemmatales; family Gemmataceae; genus JAJPHU01. Next base: position 25,997 of record JAJPHU010000012.1, read on the forward strand.
GATTTTCGGTCATTCCCGTTCGTTGACCGTGGCGTGGGGAAACGAGAAAGCTGCCAGCGAGGCGGAGCCCGAAATAAGTGCTAGCCGATAGAACCGTAGGGTAAGCTGCTAACTTGCCCACTTTCAGGCACGCAGACAGCTTTCCCTGCGGTTTTATCCACCAGCCTTGGCCCTCTTATGCAAGGATGGTAGGAGCAAGACAGACAATTGGCCGAAACCAAGCCCTGGATGGGCCGCTAGATTTTGGCGAGCGGGGTTGCGCC
>JAJPHU010000093.1 GCA_021325115.1 Planctomycetota bacterium
GAAACGCCCGGTGCCAGCGTGTCGGTCAGCAGCACGCCGGTGACGGGATTAGCTTGTTCGTTGTAGACGGTGTAGGTGAGCGTTTCCTGATTGTTCTGGATTCCGCCGGTGGTGTACGAAGACAGCGTGCGGCCCACCACGATGTCCGGCGGCAAGTTAGCATCCAGCAGGATGCGTTCTTCGAGCTGTTCGATCCACGGCCGGAACCAGCGAGCGGGGTTGCGTGAGCGCCCCGAGACACGCGCACTCGGGGCGCTCACGCAACCCCGCTCGCTACAAGCTGCCCGCCGCATCTTCCGATTGCCCAACCAACGCTTCACGAATTGAGGAGCCATGAGGAAACCTCCACGTTGAGGAAAAACGGGTCAGCCGTAGGTCGCGCATCCTCCACCTTTCCGCCGGCTGAAAGGCTGCGCATGGTGCATGCGCTATTTCACGCTCCGAAAATCGCTCTAAATACGTACTATGAGCCTGACCGGCAAAACCTGTCTCGATAATTTGGGAAAAAGGGAAAAATTTTTTGCCACGGCGAAACCAACAAGGGGGCAGTAGGGCGTGACATGCCGTGTACCCGAGACGGAAATCAACTTTCGCTCTCGCGTTCGCGGAGCTTCTACCTGGATGTGCGAAGGTGTGTACAAGAACGAAATCTTCCCAAAGCTGACGGGCACAACGCCCGAACAGCTCGGCGCGGAATGAGGCGAGGCTCGGCAGTTCAACAGCCGTGAGATCCCTTACGGCAATTGGGTGTCGCCCATCAGATAGCGATCGCATTCGCGGGCAGCACCGCGGCCTTCGTTGATGGCCCAGACGACGAGGCTCTGTCCGCGCCGCATGTCGCCGGCGGCGAACACACCGGGGACGTTCGTGGCGAATTTACCGTGCTCCGCCTTGGCATTGGAGCGCGGATCTTTCTCGACGCCAAGCTGATCGAGCAGTTGATTTTCGGGACCGAGGAAGCCCAGCGCCAAGAGCACGAGCTGAGCGGGAAAAACGCGCTCCGTGCCAGGGATCTCACGCGGGATGGTACGGCCGTTGTCCTTGACCCATTCGACACGAATGGTGTGCAGTTCTTTGACATGGCCGCTTCCGTCGCCGACGAACTTTTTCGTCTGGATGAGATATTCGCGAGGATCTTTGCCGAAAATAGCCGCTGCCTCTTCCTGACCGTAATCGAGCTTGTAAACCTTGGGCCATTGCGGCCAGGGATTGTCCGGATCGCGCGTCAAGGGCGGCATGGGCAGGATCTCAAACTGCACCAAGCTTTTGCAGCCGTGCCGCATCGCTGTGCCGACGCAATCGGTGCCGGTGTCGCCGCCACCAATGACGATGACATCCTTGCCCTTGGCCGAGATAAACGCGCCGTCGGCATGGTTGCTATCGAGCAAGCTCTTGGTGTTGGCGTGCAGAAACTCCATCGCAAAGTGGATACCTCCGAGCTGCCGCCCCTCGATCGGCAGATCACGCGGTTTCGTGGCCCCGCCGCATAGGATGATGGCATCGAACAGCTTGCGCAGCTTATCGACGGGATAGTCCTTGCCAACCTCGCAATTGGTGACAAAGGCGATCCCCTCAGCTTTGAGGAGATCGACGCGGCGCTGGACAATGCGTTTATCGAGCTTCATATTGGGGATGCCGTACATGAGCAGCCCGCCGATGCGGTCGGCGCGCTCGAAGACGGTGACCCAGTGTCCGGCGCGGTTGAGCTGCGCTGCCGCGGCCAGTCCCGCTGGCCCGGAGCCGACCACAGCCACTTTCTTGCCCGTGCGCACGGCCGGCGGTTCCGGGACGATCCAGCCTTCTTCGAAGCCTTTATCGACGATGGCACACTCGATGCTCTTGATCGTCACCGGCGGCTCGTTGATGCCGAGTACGCACGAGCCTTCGCACGGCGCCGGGCAAACACGCCCGGTGAACTCCGGAAAATTGTTGGTCTTGTGCAGGCGCTCGAGCGCCTCGCGCCACAATCCACGATAAACCAGATCGTTCCACTCCGGAATAAGGTTATTAATGGGACAGCCAGCGGCCATGCCCTCGATGAGCGAGCCGGTATGGCAGAACGGCACGCCGCAATCCATGCAACGAGCGCCTTGAATACGCAGCTTGTCCTCATCGGCGTGTTCATGAAACTCCAACCAGTTATGAATGCGCTCCGCGGGCGGCTGTACCAGCGGCAATTCGCGGGGATATTCCAGAAATCCTGTTGGTTTTCCCATGAATATAAGCCTCTCACTCGATCAAGGGCCGTTTGGTTCTCCCACACTCCACAGAGACTCAGAATCAACACCGAGGTCGCGTAGCTTTGCAGCCAACCGTTCGGCACGCTCCGTCCCCGTTAACCATCAATGGCCGCACTCATCTCACCAACGCAGCAATGGCTTCCCTTCTTCCCGATCCGGCAACTGTGCGTGATCCGGCAATGAATCGTAACGAAGCGGATACGGACCGGGCGGCAGCGGTACAAGCGGTTTCATCATCTACCTCCCGAACGCAATGGTTCGTTTTCATTCCTTGTCTGGATCAATCCCTGCCGCCCGCAAGCGTTCGGCCAATAGTTGGGCACGATGTTCCGCTTCCTCGGCACGTTGGCGTTCTTGTTCCGCACGTTGGCGTTCTTGTTCCGCACGTTCTTCGGCAGTAGGGAGCAGTCGGCCTTGCGCGTCCCACCATCGTAACCACGGGGCGTCGGTATTGAGAAAGTGTCCTGGCCAAATGCCCAACTCCACACCAAGGGGATGGATAGGGAAATGGCCCCTTTCATTGGCTTGCACAAGTTCATAGCGCCCGCCGAGCAAGCAATACACTTCCACACGGCCCGGTTTGACCTCATAGATCGCATAATACGGCGCGCGGATGCCCTGTTCGTAAACCCAGAATTTCCCTGTACCGAAGGTCCGATCGCGCTCTTCCGAACCATCGCCGGAGACGAACTCCACGATAATCAGCGGGGCAACCCCCTCTTCCCACAAGACGTAGGAACGGCGATATTCCCCCGGCGGCGCAGGAGCAACGTTAGGAACGTAGAACCAATCCGGCGCCTTGCAGCCTTGCAGGGGCGGATCGGTCTTGCGCCAATAGATGCCGGAATTCTGGCCGACGCAGAACGCCCCATCGGGATGCCGCTGTTGCAACAGAGGCCAGATGGACTCGGTCAGCAAAATGCTTTGCGGATGTTCCAAAAAGTTCTCCACAATCGCTCCATCGGATTCCGGTAGTTCCTTGTGACACTGCGGCCAACGTAATTGCTGTGTAGCTAAAAGAGCCGTCATAATGCCCCTCGTTTTTATTTCCCGCTCATGCCTCGGGCCTCCTCGCGGTCCGGTCATTTAAGTGTTGCCCTGAGGAATTGGCGACGATCTCCCGCGGAAGCAAATCCACGTCGATACGCCGGTCCCGAAGGTTCCTGATGCGGTCATGTCCATCCACTATGGTACCATCCGGCCGGACCTTCAAAGGGCCTGCCTGCCCCGGATGGAATGAATCGATCCATGCTTGAGCCGATTCCTTGGCATACTGCGCCAGCTTGGCCGGACTCAAGGAACTATCCAAATACGCTGGTTTCAGCAGTGGCCTGAGAGGAACACCTCAGCATCACTTGCCGCCCACACGCATCAAATCGTGGGCGTTCTCCTCGAACGCCGCCATCACCGCCTCTTCTTCGGACAATCCCGATGCCTTAAAGCGTTTTTGCGTCTCAATAACGCGCCGATAGTCGTTGGGATATACCTTGACGAAACGCGGCACCATCTTGTCCCAATCCGCGAGCACCTGCCACGAGCGTTTGCTGTTTGTATACACAGCGTGCTTGCGGATCATCTCACGCACTTCCTCGATTTCGTCTTCGTCCTCCAGGCGGAACAGTTTCACCATCTCCTGGTTGCAGTTGCGTGGAAAGATACCGGCTTCGTCGAGGACATAGGCGATGCCGCCGGACATGCCGGCCGCGAAATTACGGCCGGTGGGGCCGAGCACCACTACGCGGCCGCCGGTCATGTACTCGCAGCCGTGATCGCCGACCGATAACACCACTGCCTTGACGCCGCTGTTGCGGACGCAGAAACGCTCGCCGGCCATGCCGCCAATGTAGGCCTCGCCGCTGGTCGCCCCATAGAAAGCGACGTTGCCGATGATGACGTTCTCCGACGGCTCGAACGTCGATCCCTTGGGCGGATAGACGATGATCTTGCCGCCGGACAGCCCTTTGCCGATATAGTCGTTGGAATCGCCCTCCAGGATCAATGTAATGCCGCGTGGAATGAACGCGCCGAAGCTCTGACCGGCCGATCCCTGGAAATGCAGGCGGATCGTATCTTCCGGCAGCCCAACGGCGCCGAAGCGGCGTGTCACCTCGCTACCGAGGATGGTACCGACAACACGATTGACATTGCGGATGGGCAATGTCGCGGAAACCGGTTTGCGTTCTTCGAGAGCTGGCTTGCACAGGGGCAACAGGGTAGTATTGTCCAGCGCCTTATCCAGACCATGGTCCTGGGAGATCCTACAATAGCGCCCCACCGTCGGCTCCACGGGCGGTTGATAGAAGATCGGCGAGAGATCGAGGCCGCGCGCCTTGTAGAAATCGATTGCCTGAGAGACACCGAGTCGATCGGTACGCCCGACCATTTCGTTGAAAGTGCGAAAACCGAGTTGGGCCATCAATTCGCGGACTTCCTGGGCGATGAAGCGCATGAAGTTGACGACGTGCTCCGGCTTGCCGGCGAACTTGGCGCGGAGCCGCGGATCTTGCGTAGCCACGCCGACCGGGCAGGTGTTCAGATGACAGACGCGCATCATAATACAGCCCAGGGCTACCAACGGCGCCGTGGCGAAGCCGAACTCCTCCGCACCTAGCAAAGCGCCGATGACAACATCGCGGCCCGTCTTCAATTGGCCATCGACTTCGACGATAATACGGCTACGCAGGTCGTTGAGCAGCAGCGTTTGATGCGTTTCGGCCAGGCCCAATTCCCACGGCGCGCCAGCGTGCTTGATGCTTGTTTGCGGCGAGGCGCCGGTGCCGCCGTCATGGCCGGAGATGAGTACCACGTCGGCATGGGCCTTGGAAACACCGGCCGCGACGGTGCCGACGCCAACCTCGGCTACCAGCTTGACGCTAATGCGCGCCTGGGGGTTGGCGTTCTTTAAATCGTGGATTAGCTCGGCCAAGTCCTCGATAGAATAGATGTCGTGATGCGGCGGCGGCGAAATCAGGCCGACGCCCGGCGTCGAATGGCGCACTTTAGCGATCCACGGATACACTTTATGGCCAGGCAGCTGGCCGCCTTCACCGGGCTTGGCGCCCTGGGCCATCTTGATCTGCAACTCCTTGGCGTTGACGAGATACTCGCTGGTAACGCCGAAGCGACCGGACGCCACCTGCTTGATGGCGCTGTTGCGTGAATCACCGTTAGGATCGAGAACGTAACGGGCCGGATCTTCGCCGCCTTCGCCCGTGTTGCTCTTACCGCCGATACGATTCATGGCGATGGCCAAAGTCTCGTGCGCTTCCTTGCTGATCGAGCCGTAAGACATGGCGCCGGACTTGAAGCGTTTCATGATCGATTCGACCGGCTCAACCTCTTCAATGGGGATCGGCTGGTCGGCGAATTTCAGTTCAAACAGGCCGCGCAAGGTACACAGACGCTTGGACTGATTGTTGACCAGTTCGCTGTATTCCTTGAAGGTCTTGTAATTGCCGCTGCGCACGGCATATTGCAATTTGTGGATCGTCTGCGGATGGAACAGATGGTGTTCGCCATCTTTACGCCATTGATAGTGGCCCCCCACGTCGAGAACGTGACCGTTGAGCGGGCGCTGGGGAAAAGCACGCTCGTGCCGCGCCTTGACCTCGGCGGCAATCACGTCCAAGCCGACGCCGGAGATGCGCGACGCCGTCCAGGTGAAATATTTATCGACGACCTCTTTGCTCAAGCCGATCGCTTCAAAGATTTGGGCGCCGCAATAGCTCTGAGCGGTCGAAATGCCCATCTTGGACATGACCTTCATGACGCCTTTACCAATCGCTTTAACGTAATTTTTGACCGCCTTGTCGTGATTGATACCGACTAACTCGCCTTGGCGGATCATGTCGTCGAGGGTTTCGAAGGCCAGATAGGGATTGACGGCCCCGGCACCATAGCCGATAAGCAGAGCGAAGTGGTGTACCTCGCGCGGCTCGCCGCTCTCCAGCACCAGGCCGACTTTGGTGCGCGTGCCCTCGCGGATCAGGTGATGATGCACCCCGGCGACGGCGAGCAAAGCGGGAATGGGCGCCATTGTCCGATTGTGGCCGCGGTCGCTGAGGATGATGAAATCGTGGCCGGAAGCAACCATGCGGCTGACGTGACGGCATAAAGCATTCATCGCCTTTTCCAATCCTTTTGCTCCCTCATGTACCGGGAACAGGATCGGCAGCGTTACGGACTTGAAATTACCTGGCCCCTTGCCGTCGAGCTGGCGCAGCTTGTCCAGCTCATCATTGGTAAGGATTGGCGATTTCAGTTTGATTTGCCGAGCCGAGCGCGGTGTCGGCTCCAGCAGGTTGGACTCGGCGCCGATGGTCGTCTCCATCGACATAATCAACTCTTCGCGGATGCCATCTACCGGCGGGTTCGTCACCTGCGCGAACAGTTGCTTGAAGTAGTTGTACAAGAGCTGGGGTTTGTCCGAGAGCACGGCCAAGGCGGCGTCGTTGCCCATCGAACCGATGGCTTCGTTGCCGTCTTGGGCCATCGGCGCCATGAGAATGCGCAAGTCCTCCGTCGTGTAGCCGAACACCTGCTGGCGCAGGCGAACCGTTTCGTGCTCCGGTTCGTGGACGCGGGGACCGGGCGGCAGCTGCTCCAGTGTCACCAGATTATCACGCAGCCATTCCGCATAAGGATGCTCCGTGGCAATCTCTTTTTTCAGCTCCTCATCCGCGATGATGCGGCCCTGCTCCATGTCCACGAGGAACATGCGACCTGGCTGCAAGCGGCCCTTGTGCAGCACCTTCTCCGGCGGCA
>JAJPHU010000163.1 GCA_021325115.1 Planctomycetota bacterium
CGCGACCACGCACGTCTCGCCGACATGCCCGGAAGCAATGTATTTGCCGTCGGGCGAAAGGGCAATACAGCTCACGGCCAGGGAAGGGCCGAAGAAGCCGCGGTCCGCCACATCTTTGACCAGAGGCCAAAGGACCAGCACCTGATCCTGTGCCTTGTCGCTCTTGTCCAGGCCAAAGACAAAATAGCGCCCATCGGGAGAGAAAACCACACTGGTTATGGTTCGATTACTATGATTATAGCTATGACCTTTCTTGGACTCGAAGTCCCATAGCCACAATTGATTGCCCCCATTTACGACAGCAACCTTGTTGCCGTCCAAAGACAAGGCGAGGCCGAGTGCCGGCTTGCCGAAGGCGGGGCGGGCGTCGATCATTTTTCCAGTTGGCACATCCCACCGGCGCAGCATTTTGTCGCCACCGCTGGTGACAGCACGGCGGCCATCGGCGGAGAAGGCCACGGCTGTCACTGGCCCTGTATGTCCGCAAAAACGCTGGAGTAGCTGGTTCGAGTGTGGATCGATGAGCCGCCAGTCCTTGTCGCCACTGTCAGAGAAAGCCAGCTTGTCTCCGTTCGGCGCCAGGCAGAAGAGACCCGCCGGCAGATCCTCCGCCTGGGCTATCTCTTCAACCAAGGCAGGTTTTGGCTGGGGCTCAACGAGTTTGGTCGGCGGCTGCGATTCCGGCATCGCGTTAGACGTATTGGCAGCGGGAGGGACCTGTGCGCCAAGGGTTTCTTTTTTCTTGGCAGGGGCCTTGTTTAGGAATAGACTGGTGCCCATGCCGACACTCAGCAACAACGCTGCCACGCCGCCCAGTGCGCCCCAGGCCCACAGCGGAATCCCTGCCGAAGCCCGTGATTTACGAAGGATTAGCGCGCCGGACTCTTCAGCGCCGAAGTCCCAATCCACTCCCTCGACTACAGCCACCTGGGGCGCGGCTGTCATTTCTTTGCCGGCTGGTTTCTCTTCCGTCACCAGGTCGGACAACAATGGCACCCTGGAAAGCGATCCCTGACAGGCGCGGTACAGTTCCTGCACCAACAGCTGCGCTTGTGGATCCCTGATGGTCAACAATTCCCGAAACAGCGGCGATTCCGCCGGCGTCTGGAAATCCGCTTGCCGAAACAGCAGATTATCGCCGTTATCATAGCGCTGCCACAGCGAGCGGCCGCCGATCATCAGGCAGCGCAGGGCTGCAGCGACACTCAAAAGAGAAAAGCGATCTATTTCTTGATTATAAGCCCCGCTACGCAGGCGTTCGGGATGCTGATAGGCGGGATGCCCGACTTCGCCGGAGCTTTTACCGGCCAGGGACGGTACACACATCCCATCGTAGTCGATGAGCTTGACAGCCAACGAGTTGGTGCTGCTGCCGGGCACGAACATAACGTTGCCGTGCTGCAAATCGCCGTGCGCCAGCTGGGCCTGGCGCAGACGCCGGGCCATACGCAGCCAGATCTGTCCCAAAGCCTGCAAGATCGGCTTCTTATCCAGATTGTCGCGGACAAACTCGTTGAGGATGAATCCCTCGACCCATTGCATTTTCAAGACGGGAAACCATCGGCCACGAACCCGAATACCCTTTTCGAGATACTGAAAATCGACCATAAAGGGCAAGTTGACCTGGCGCAAGTAGCTACTGATCTCAGCATAGCGTTCACGCCGTCCGTGGATCTCACGGGTGAAACACTTGACGGCCCAGCGGGCGCCGGAAGGACAGCGCACTTCATACACGTCGGCGAAGTTGCCGGAGCGCGGCATAGGGATGCCGAGGGCATTCGCAACAGCTTCGCCCGCTTGCAGTTCGGCATCGTTGAAGTTGCTGCGCGGATCTTGGATGGCTTCATTGTAATCCTGCGACAGTGGCCAGCTCATGAGGCAACTCCGTTTGATTTATCCTTTCGCGCGAAACGATAAATCATTCGCCATGAAATCGATAACCACCAGTGTTACGTCATCGTTGCGCAGCCCCTGATTCTTGCGCCGCTCCTCGACCCAGGCGGCGAAAACTTCTTGAGGAGCAGGTTCGGCCAGCAGTCGATCCATGTCTTCGACCGGTCGTTGCCCTTGTTCGTGGCGGCGGAGCATCCATTCGGCCAAGGCGTCGGTCATAAGCAAAAAGCGATCACCCGGCCGCCATTTGCCGCGAGCGCGGCGGATACTCTGGGACGGCGTATCAGCAGGCCGACCGCGCGAGCCGAGCAGTGCCGGCTGGTTCCCAAAATCGGACGAATGCGCCAACGGAAACGATTTCCCCAATTTCCCTCCGCGGAGTCGAAAGAGACAACTATCACCGATGGCCAGAGCATGCCACGCTCTGCGGGAAAAAGCCACGCCTAAAAGGGTGGCATAAGCCCCTTGCTCGCGCTTCTCCTCTGCGTACCATGGCAGCGACTGCGCATCGACGTCGTTGGCCCAGAGTTGCCGCGGTGATGCCAGCCAATCGAGATCGTGCCACGATCGACCCTTAGCAGTGACGAAGTTCTCGACCAGCAATTTCGCCCATGCCGCCGTGAAGGAGCTTTCCGAAGCGCCATCAGCGACGGCAAAACGCCCCGTGGCCGCATCGCCGGCAAAGGCATCCTCGTACTCATCCGGCGTGTTGCCACGCTTGTGCGTGTGGAAAGCATACCAGCGCAGTGAAGGAATTTCCGTAAGCATAGCTTATATAAAGAAGGAACCGTCAAGCTGCCAAGGACGTCCAGAAAAGAACGAGAGAAAGACAAAAAAGGATAAACAGAACAAAGAAACTATTAAATTTTTTCGTCTCTCTTTTGCTTGTTTTTCCTCTCTTTCTTGACTTGGCGACCTTGGCGTCTTGGTGGTTAGTTTTTTAGGAATTTTATCGTATTGTCTGGGCCACGCGGGTGCCGATGTCGAGGAAGCGGATCACCGACACCAGGTCGGCATTGAAGACGAAGCCGCGTGCCTCGGGCTGGAGCGGAAACTTGTCGGCACGAGCAGCCTCAAACAGGCGTGGCGGCAACTTGCTCGACATGCGGAACAACAGCTTGGCGAAGTTGTCCGGCAACGGATCTTCCAGCGAGGGATATTCGATGGCCAATGCTCGTTTGGCCGAAAGATGGGCGTTGAACAGCAGCACATTGCCGTCGCTGCTGGTCAATTTTTGCAGCGCCTGAGCGTCCAGCCGCGGGTCGCCGTCGGTGGCCATGCCGTCGGTGATGTTGATGACCAGGGGCGGATAACAGTCGGCGAAGCGGCCAAGAAACATTTCCAGATATTGCCTGGCCAATTTCAGCGCCTCACACATGGGCGTTCTGCCGATCGCTTTGGCCTCCACCCAGATGGGAAACTTGAATTTCTGTTCGAGAATGCCGCCAGCGCCGTCATCGACCTTGCGCGTCCGTTGTTCGACGCGCAGCGGATTGTTGGCGATGACGCTGATAGGCACGAGCGCTTGCCCGGCCAGAGCGCCACCCAGTGCCGAGACAACTTTACCACCGTAGCCAATGACGCCGACATAGAAATAATCACGGATGCCGTCGGACTTGGCGCACTTGAGGATGAGATTTTGCAGCAAGCGATTGATGGCATCGGCGACGCCCTCGGCTTTCTGCTTATCGGGCTGGCCACCGAACGGCTTTAGCATGGAGCTAGACTGATCGACAAGGAAGACAAAACAGGTCGGATTCGTGCGATTAATTTCAGCGCTGTAGGGCATAAGATGGCTCGTTCATCGGGGCACAGGAAGATCAAGCGATGTTGCTTGTCAACAACGAGTCTAGCAGCGCGATTACGCCGGAACAAGAGTACGGCGGAGGTACTCCGTGGCCGAGTATGCCGTATTGTCGGGCTGTCGATCCGGTGGTTGGCAAGGCTCAAACGAGGGAAGAGGTTGCTCGACAGGGCCGTGGGGAAAGGATTCCTTGTTGTTTGCTCCCCTCGATCCCAGCTTGTGCCATTCGACGGACCTTGCCTGCTGCTCGCGCTGAAGCTCTTTGAGAATGAGAGGCACGGCATCCCAGCCCATGCCGATGATCCGCTGGTATGGTTTGAGCATCACCATTTGCGCCGCGCTCGAGAGAAAGCGCGACTGCTCTTTCCATTCGTCGGCGCGGCGGCGGAAGAGTTGGCGGATTGTCTCCGAAGCAATGCTCGCATTGAGAGATGGAGGCGTTATGCTTTTTCATCTTTTCTTGGAAGAACACCGTGGCCGCGGCTGCCGAGCGGCCTGGAGCAGCCTCCTTTTCCTACATTGTAACATTATCAGCTGCTTCTTACTTGTGACAGCAGACGGCGGCTGCTATGATTCAATCTCCCGCCCAACGGTATTTCGTGCCTACATATGTGGACACAAGGACTATGCCAATGGCTGCAACAAAAACCATCCTTATTGTAGACGATGATGTCGAGTTGAGCGATGGCCTGCGCGTCGTGTTGGAACGACAGGGCTTTCGCGTCATTCAAGCCCGCGACGGTGTGCAGGGCAAGCAGATGGTCTATCAACAGCGGCCCGATCTCGTCATTCTCGACATGATGATGCCGCGCATGGGCGGCTATCCCGTGCTCGAGCATTTCAAGGACAAAGCCGATGCGCCGCCGATCATCATGATTACAGCCAACGAGGGCAGCCGCCATAAGGCGTATGCCGAATACCTCGGCGTCATCGACTACATCCGGAAGCCGTTCGCTATGGAGCGCCTGCTCGAAGCCGTTGAGCGCGGCCTGAGCAAAAGGCCCCAGTCCCCTGAGAAGACCTGTGATACAGCGAAGGATGAGGAAGAGTGAGCAACGTACCGCTCAGGGGGTTGACGCCCCCCGCTCAGGCGGCCAGCGTCTTGCTGGCACGCGCGCGAGGATCGCGGGAAGTCTTCGTCGTGGCCCGGGCGCTCGCACTGCGATTTCTCGGCGGTTTTCTCGCCTTCCCCGGCGGCAAAGTTCACTCCAGCGATGACGAGCTGGCCCGCACCACGCCGGGATTGACCGGCTCGCATGTCGCCGCCATCCGCGAATTGTTCGAGGAAACCGGCGTCCTGCTGGCGCACGATGCCGGAGGAGCGTATCCGACTGCCGAAAAGCTCCTTCCGTTACGCCGCGAACTGATGACCGAGCAGATAACTTTTCCCGCCTTGCTCGCCGAACACAAGCTGCACCTGCGCCCGGAGGATCTGACGTATGTCGGCTCCCTCGTGACGCCGCCGTTCGCGCCGCTCCGTTTCGATACGGCCTTCTTCCTCGCCGTGTTGCCGCCGGGACAGACGGCTGAAGTTTGGCCCGGCGAATTGACTGAAGGCGCCTGGCGCAGCGCCGAGAGCGTGCTGGCCGACTGGAACGCTGGTGACAACCTGGTAGCGCCGCCTACGGTGGCGCTCTTGCAAGCGATTGGTGGCCAACCGATCGAGGAGTTGCCGGAGCGCCTTCGTCCTCTTCTTGATAAATTGGCAGCGGGCGCAATCCACCCCATCTGGTTCAGTCCCGGCGTGCAGATGATTCCCCTCTTCGCCGAGGGACTGCCGCCCAGCACGCACACCAATGCCTATCTCGTCGGCAGTGATCCCGCCTACCTGATCGATCCTGGCGCCAGCGCTGCCGAGGAACAGAGCCGATTATTTGATCTACTCGCCGGCCGCCGTCTACGCGGCGTGGTGCTGACGCATCATCATTCCGATCACATCGGTGCGGTCCAAGTGTGTGCTGAGCGCTATGGCGTGCCGGTCCTTGCTCATCCGCGGACGGCGCAGGCGCTGCACGGTCGCATCGCAGTCCATCAACTTATCCACGACGGCGATCGTCTCGATTTGGGGACAGCGCCGGATGGCAAGGGCACTTGGCATTTGCAGGCCATCCACACGCCTGGTCACGCCCCCGGTCATCTCTGCTTTTGGGAGCCGCGTTATCGCTTACTCTTCGTCGGCGACATGATTTCGATGTTGTCGTCGGTGCTGATCCCACCGCCGCCGGAGGGCGACCTGACGGAGTATCTTCATTCGTTGCAACGTCTGCAATCGTATCCGGCGCGGCTGTTATTGCCGGCGCACGGTTCACCCAGCGCCCGCCCCGCCCATGTCCTCGAACAGGCGCTGGCCCATCGCCGTGAGCGCGAGGAGCAATTGCTGCAAGCGCTGCAAGCCGGGCCGCGAACGATGGCCGAATTGGTGACAGAGTTGTATCGCGGCCTGCCGGCGGAATTGACGCGCTTCGCCGAGATGCAAATTCAGGCAGGACTGCACAAACTCCAGCGGGAAGGCCGGGCCGTCGCGGTCGATGCACATTGCTGGCGGCAAAACGCCTCCTGACAGCCCAACCCCCTTGCTTGCCAGTCCGCAGCACAAGCAAGGGAGGTAATTCTCTTTGTGGGCGCTGCGGATGAGCGCATTGAGATTTGCCATGAGTCATACTGCCGCTCTCTGGCATCGTTTGGCGCTTGGTTCGTCCGGCAGTCGAGGATCGTACTCCCTCTCTCTCGCCGCTTCCATAACCGAGCGCAGCGCGGAAGAATGGCACGCTGCCTGCGGCGGCTGCGCCGATGCGGTCATGGACCCGCGCTTTCTTCAGGTGGTGGAAAAATCGATGGCGGCGGCAGCCCGCTTTTACAATGTCGTCTTCCGCGATGGAGCCGGGGAACCTGCTGGTGCCGCTTTCCTCTCCCTCTATCCTGTTGACGGCCTTCTGTTGGCTAAAGAGCGCTGGAAAAAGTTAGGAACGCATGTCCGCCAGCTGTGGCCGAACTTCCTCAAAGTCCCGGTGCTCTTCTGCGGCTGCCCCGTTTCGACTGGCGAGAGCCATCTGCGTATGGCGGATCGGGCCGATCACGTCACGATGCTGCGTCAATTAGATCGGCTCTTGATGCTGCTGGCATGGCGGCAAGGGGCGCCGGTCATTGTCTTCAAGGATCTCGGACCGCACGAGACCGCCCGCACCGACGCCCTCCTGGAGCTGGGTTATGTGCGCGCCGATAGTCTGCCCATGAATTATTTCCCTACTCGTTTCCGCGACTTTGATCACTTCTGCGCTTCGCTCCGTTCGCGCTACCGTAGACAGATTGTCCGCTCACGGAAGAAACTCCAGCGCGCGGGGCTGCGTGTAGTACATCTGCGCGGGGGAATGGGTTTCGACAAACTATACACCGACGATGTCCATCGCCTCTATTTGGCCGTCCTGGGCCGCGCTCCGATTCAGTTGGAATGTCTGCCCGCGCAATTCTTCCGCGAACTGGCACGGCAATTTCCTGATGAATCCGCCTTCACGCTGATTTGCCAAGACGAACGAATCGTGGGGTTCACCTGCGGCCTGTTCCACCGGCAAGCCTACCACAACTTCTTCTGTGGTTTTGATTACGATCTGAATGCCAAGGCGGAGTTGTATTTCAATCTCCTGTACGAAGATCTCGACTACGCGCTACAGCAAAATGTCCGTTCCATCCAAATCGGACAAACGGCAGACCAATACAAGCTGCGTGTAGGCTGCTACCGCGAGCCGCGTTTTTTTTACATCAAGGTACGTGATCTCAGTCTCCAGCTTCTGCTGCGCACTGCCGGCCCTTCCCTGTTCCCTCCTCCGCCCAGCGTCAACGAGCGCAAACTGTTCCGTCAAGCCGCCGCGGACATTTAGGACCAGCGAACAAACCTCCTCCCTCACAGGGGGAGGGAGAAGAAAGGCAGCGCGGGGACAGGAGCAGCGGGAATCTGCATCAGGAATTCTTAGCGGCTTCCTGGACACATGTTTGAGCATAATCGGCGAACAAGCGGGCCTGGGGGCGTGGCTTGGCGCCTCGCCGCCACAGGATGGCAATTTCCTCCGCTGGCAAAAGGTGCTCCAAAGAGCGCTCCAGCAAGTTGGGAAATTCCACACCGCCCGGCGGTTTGGGAAACAAGGCGATCCCCAATCCCAGGCTGACATAGCGGCGCGCCGCCAAGGGAACGCTGACTTCCAGACACACTTTCATGCGCCCCAGCACACCGGCCTGGAGAAACAGCTCATCGATTCGCTTACGCCACAGACTACCCGTTTCTGGCAGAATGAGCGGATAACGCACCAGATCGCGGGGCGCGAGACGGCGTTTGCCTACAAGCGGATGGCCGGGTGGCAACAGCAGACTCCAGCAGCGCCGGGTGAACGACTCCGCCACGAGCAAACGCCGATTGCCAGCGATATCCAGGGCCAACGGCAAGACGGCCATGTCAGCGCTGCCGTCAAGCAGCATGTCCAATGTGTTCACCCCAGCATAGTTGAGCAGCGAGACTTTGATATGGGGATAGCGCTGGCAGAAGCCGACCACTGGCAGCGCCAGTTCTTCGGTAAGCACGCCCGGCGAGCCGATCACGGTCAAGGTGCGCAGCATGCCGCGGCGGCGTTGTTCAAAAGTCTCTTTCAGTGAATCGACGGAACTGACAATGGTAGCGGCTAACTCCAAGAGCAGTTGTCCGTCTTCGGACGGTTCCCAGCCGCTATTGCGTCGTTCCAACAAGTGAGCATCCAACTCGCGCTCCAAGGCGCGCACCTGTTGCCACACCGCGGGCTGCGACACATGCAGAACGCGCGCCGCCGCCGAAAACGATTTTTGACGCACGCATTCACAGAAGGCGCGCAACTGTCCCAGGTGCAGTTCCTTATAGCGATGCGGGGCAGGGGGGGGCATGGCGATGTCCGTTTCAAAACCAATCCGCCGCGCAAGCAAGGGAAGCTCTCGCCCTTGCTTGCGCGGCGGGTTGGTAGGATCTTAGGACTGGCAGACCAAACTATAGGGCAAGCTGCCAGCTTGCCCTATGATTATTTGGTCCGCTAGTTCTTATCCTAGAGCTGGTTATAAGTTTCTGCAATAGAGACTTAACAATTATTTTAACAAGAGATGCTTGCATGGCCAGGCGAGGAGAGATAGCATCCATCACATGGGGAAGTCTGTTGTTATCTTACCCTGTATGACGTTATGTACTTTGTTCTAAGGGAGGCAGTTATGCCGCAGTTACGTTTGTGGAAGCGTTATCATATGCGCATCTGTGCATATGATAGAGGGTGTAAACGTGCGTTCACCCTCATTGAACTCTTGGTGGTGATTGCCATCATCGCCATCTTGATCGGCCTGTTGCTGCCGGCTGTGCAAAAAGTGCGCGAAGCCGCCAATCGCAGCCAGTGCCAGAACAACCTCAAACAGATCACCCTCGGCACCATCAATTGTTCCGACACACATCAGGGCAATCTGCCGGTGGGTCTGGGTTTGTATCCGAACAGCAATCAATCGCCCAACAATGGCGCCGGCCCCATTTGGTTTCACATTTTGCCCTTCATCGAGCAGCAGAACATGTACAATTCGTCCTTGCTGGCCAGTGATACCGCCGGACCCGGCGGCATCGGTGGCGGCGGCAGTGGAATCGGCTTCAATGGAAACTACCCTACCTATGACTGCTGGGCTGCCGCTCTCCAGAATCATGTGATCAAAACTTACCTCTGTCCGTCTGACGCCACTCTTCCCGGCGGTAATGCTTTTCCTGTGTACGTGCCTTTGAGCTACGCCGCCAATGGACAAGTTTTCAATATGTTCTCTTATGGCCAATGGACCAGCAACTCTCCTGCCCGCTATCCAGGGAACATCACGGATGGGACTTCGAATACCATTTTTGTGACCGAACGGGAGTATGATTGCGGCGGTATTGGCAACCCCTACAATGGGGATAACTGGAACGCTCCAATGGGAGGCGGCATGTGCCCCGAGCTCTTCGCTTGGCCCAACGCCTGTGGGCAACCCATAGGGATAACGAATTATTTCCAGGTGGCGCCGCCTGTAGGAAACTGCAATCCGCTGACACCTAGCGGTGGACATACGGGCGGAATCATGGCCTCCATGGGCGACGGCAGCGTACGTCTTGTCGCTCAAGGTACGAGTCCACAAACCTGGTGGTATGCGCAAACCCCCAGTGCAGGTGACCTTCTTGGACCGGATTGGTAATCATTTGGCGAGTGGGGCGTTCACACGCCCCGCTCGCCGCTGAAATATATTTATAATATATTTAGAGGAGTTTTTCATGCGTTTTCCCTGGTGCCCATTGCTTATTCTGCTCATGTTTCTCTCTTGCGGCTGTGGTTCCCAATCCAAGGCTACAGTGTCCGGCAAAGTCCTCTATGGAGACAAACCTCTCACCCGTGGCAACGTGACTTTCTTTCCGGAAAAAGGCGGCGCCATCACGACCTCAATTGAGCAGGACGGCAGCTATCGAGCGATCAATGTTCCGGTAGGGCCAGTCAAAATCGCTGTTCAGGTCCCTAAAACTGAGAACATTGTACCTCCCATGGATCCTGCCAAGGTTCCCGAACCGATGAAATCGATGGTCTCAGCGCCTAAAACTGTACCGATCCCGGACAAGTATGGCAACCCTGACCAATCCGGATTGACCTGGACTGTCGAAGGTGGCGGCGCGCAACAGCACGATATTGTTATCCCACGGTGAAGGTACGCAGGCACAACGAGCGCGTGATTTATCGTTTCGCCGAAACGATAAATCACGCTTCCGACTCTTCTCCCCGCTCGGTAGGTGTTGTCAGATCCGCTCTTCTCTGGTTACAATCCACGCCATGACAACCGTTCGCGTCGGCATCGGACACGATACGCACCGCCTGGTCGAAGGGCGTCCATTGATTCTGGGCGGCGTCCGCGTGGCGCATGCGCGCGGCCTGGCCGGACACAGTGATGCTGACGTGGTGCTGCACGCGTTGACCGACGCTCTGCTCGGCGCCGCCGGACTCGGCGACATCGGCGATGCCTATCCCGATACGGAGCCTGCCTGGAAGGATGCCGATTCCCGCTTGTTTCTTCGCGAAACCCTGGCGCGGCTGAACCGAGCCGGTTGGCGTGTTGTCCATATCGATGTCATTATCTTCGCCCAGGAACCCAAGCTCGGCTCCATCAAGGCCGACATCCGCACTAACCTGGCCCAGTTGCTCGGGCTGGACGTCGGCTGTGTCAATGTCAAGGCCAAGACCGGCGAACATGTCGGCTCCATTGGCCGGGCCGAGGCGCTGGCCTGCCAGGCCGTCGCGCTGATCGAACGTATCAACCCATGAAGGAATCGCTATGCCCCTGCGCGTTTATAACACCCTGACTCGCCAGAAGGAGGAATTTCAGACGGTTGAACCTGGCAAGGTGCGCATGTACGTGTGCGGCCCGACCGTCTACAAGCCTAGCCACATCGGCCACATGGTCGGCCCGGTCATCTTCGATACGGTCAAGCGTTTTCTGACCTATCTCGGCTATCAAGTGACCTGGGTAGTCAATATCACTGACGTGGATGACAAGCTCATCGTCCGCGCCCGCGAGTTGGGCACGACCGTCAAAGAATTGGCCGAACGCATGACAGCGGATTATCTCGATTGCCTGAAAAAACTCAACGTCACCGGCATCGATTACATGCCGCGCGCCACCGAACACATTCCGGAGATGATCGAGATCATGCGCGGCTTGATAGCCAAGGGCCACGCTTACGCCTCCGGCGGTGACGTGTATTTCGATGTAACAAGCGATCCGGATTATGGCAAATTGTGCAACCGCGATCCCGACCAGCTGGAAGCGGGAGCACGCATTGAGGTTAGCGATAAGAAGCGTAATCCCGGCGATTTTGCTTTGTGGAAAGCGTCTCGTCCGGGTGAGCCATCGTGGGACAGTCCGTGGGGACCGGGCCGGCCTGGCTGGCACATTGAATGCTCGGCCATGAGCATGAAGCTGTTGGGCCAGACGCTCGACATCCACGGCGGCGGTCTTGATCTACAGTTCCCGCACCATGAAAACGAGTTGGCCCAATCCGAATCGTACACCGGTCAACCTTTCGTGCGCTACTGGATGCATAACGGTTTGCTCAAGATGGGACAGACCAAGATGGCCGGCTCCATCGGCAATGTGGTCAACATCGCCGATCTGCTTGAGAAACACTCGGCCGAGACCGTACGCCTGCTGCTTTTGAGCACCCACTATCGCAGTCCTATTGAATACAGCGACGAGCGTTTGGCCGAGGTGGGCCGCAGCCTGGGGCATTTCTATCGATTCTTTGAACGTTACCAGCGCATCTGTGGCCGCAGTTTCTATGAATTGGCGGCGCCGACGCGCCATGCTCCGTTCGATACCGGATCGCCGCCGAGCGCGTTCCTCAATGAAGTGTCCCGCTTGCGCTCGACGTTTCTCGATTGCCTGTCTGACGATTTCAACACCGGTGGCGCCATCGGCGCGTTGTACGAGCTGTTGACCGCGCTCAATCGCTTTGCCGATGCCAGGCAATTGGAAGAGCCGGCAAGGAGAGAAGACGCGGTAGCGGAGTTCGAGCGCGGCGTGCGGGTTTTGCGCGAGCTGAGTTCCCTTTTGGGGTTGTTTCATCAGCCGCCGGAAAGCGGCGGCGGCGATGCGTTGGTCAACCAACTGATGCAGCTACTGATCGATTTGCGGGCCGAGGCCCGCAAGGCGAAGAACTACGCTATGGCGGATCAAATTCGACAACGACTGGGGCAACTCGGCATCATCCTGGAAGACCGCCCCGGCGGCACCGGCTGGCGACGGGGCTAATCCCGCTACTGGCTCAATGGTTATGACCTCCTGCTACCCTGCCCAGGACACGAGTCAATTCGTCCAGCTCGACCGGCTTGGGCAAGTGAACATTGAAGCCAGCTTCGTAGGCGCGGCGGCGGTCCTCATCTTGCGTGTAACCGCTTAGGGCCACCAGCAGCACCGCTTCGCCCAATGCTTTGCGGATCTGTCGCGCCACCTCAAAACCGTCCAGTCCTGGTAAACCGAGGTCGATAAGCACCACCTCCGGCCGCGAAGCGAGGGTGTGTGCGATTCCTTCCGGTCCCGCTGCCGCTGTTTCAATGTGATGGCCGAGCATTCGCAAGAGCAAGGCCAGACTTTCGCGGGCGTCGCGGTTGTCCTCAATGAGGAGAATGCGGCGCGACGTCGCTGTCGGGGCGGCCGGGGTCGGAGAGGCGACTCCGGGAGAGGGAAGCGGCGCTGAAGCGAGCTTCGCCGCCGGCAGATGCACCACGAATTCGCTGCCCTTGCCCGGCCCTTCGCTATGCGCGCTGACCCGGCCGCCCTGCAATTCCACCAGCTGACGCACCAGCGTCAAACCAAGCCCCAAGCCGCCCTGAGAGCGGGGCAGCGAACGGCCTATCTGCATGAAGCGATCGAAGATGACGTCGAGCATCTCCTTCTCAATGCCCATGCCGTTATCGCGCACCCGGAACACGACCTCCTCGCCCTCTCGCGCCGCAGAGAGATTGATATGGCCGCCGCGCTCGGTGTACTTGGCCGCGTTACTGAGCAGATTGACCAACACTTGCACGATGCGTGCTTCGTCGCTCTCCAGTTGGATCGGCTCGGCAGGCAGCTCGACCGTCAACTGATGTCCTTGCCCTTCCAACAAAGGCCGCACCGTCTGCACCGCTTGCGTCACAGCCTGGCTGACCGCGAAGATCGTTCGCCGCAATTCCAGCTTGCCCCGCGCAATCCGCGTCAGGTCGAGCAGGTCATCTACCAAACGGACTATCTGCTTGACCTGACGCTCGAGGATCTCGCGCACTTGATGGATGCGAGGATCAGGCGAATCGAGCAGGCGAAGCAATTCAATCGAAGTCAAAATGGAAGCCAGCGGATTACGCAGCTCGTGGGCAAGTACGGCCAAAAAGTCGTTCTTGCGCTGATCAGCTTCCTTGAGAGCTTCGGCTTGACTGCGAAGGGCCGCTTCGCCTTGACGGACATAGGCAGCGACGCTGGCGGAAATGGCCTCGTCCAAGGCCAGGTCGATGGCCCGGCCCTCGCGAAAACTGAGCGGCCGATCCAGATTTTCTTCCAGGTATTCAAAGAGGACCAGGCGGAGGATTTGATAATCGCGCACCACCTCCGGCAACGACCAGCCGACTTCCCAGCGTTGCTCGCCATGCATTTCCGCTGGATCCTGATGCGGCGTCGCATCGGCCTCGAGAGAGAGGGCCAGGCTTTGTCCTATGGTCTGGAGCAAACGCGGCAGATGGTCGAGAAGGGTCTGGTGATGCGCGCGGGCCGCATTGGGCTGCTCCTGGACGGCTCGCCGCGCCCAGCGCTCGATGAGGATGCCGATGCCGCGTTGGATCAGCAAACCAACTTCTGTATGGGGTTCCGAACGAAGCTCTTGGAGATCAAAGGGCATAATTGTGCATCCTGACCGCGTTATAGTTGCCTAAGAGCTAGCGGACCAAACCTCCTCCCCCTTGTGGGGGAGGGCTGGGGTGGGAGGTGTCAAGGCAAGGGAGCCCAGGAGGGGTGTCCCCCCACCCCAACCCTCCCCCACAAGGGGGAGGGAAAAGTCCGTTAGCCCTAAAAACCTTCCCGGTTTTGAGGGATTATAGCAACGCACGAGCCAGGCTGTCTACCGGGTTGCCTGATCCTCCGCCGCAGATCGCTCTTGTGCAATTGGGACAGAACGTTACGCTGATCAGCATGAATCCCGCTTCTCCACCTTCTGGTTCGCGCATTCTCGGACTCGATCCGGGACTGCAAGTGACCGGCTATGCCGTCCTGGAGCCATACAACGGCAGGCCGCGCATCTGCGAGGCCGGCGTCCTCCGCAGCGCCGAAGGACGCCAGACAACGGACATGGCTCAGCGCCTTCGCGGTCTGTACAATGGTATAGTGGAAGTTTTGGAACAATTCCAACCGGGCGTGGTGGTGGTGGAGCAACTGTTCGCTCATTACGAACATCCGCGGACAGCGATCCTGATGGCGCATGCGCGGGGGGTTTTGTTCTTGGCGGCGGGACAGCGCAGTTTGCCGGTGGTCAGCTACAATGCCACGCGCATCAAGAAAACCATCACAGGCAATGGCCGCGCTTCCAAGGAACAGATGCAGCGCACCATTCAGCGCGAGCTGGGCTTGGCGAAGCTGCCGGAGCCGCCCGATGTGGCCGACGCTCTCGCCGCTGCTCTGTGCCATTATTATGTCGTCAAACTGCCGGCCAATGAGCCAGAAGTGTAAGCGACGGAGGAGCAACATGATTACCAAAATCACCGGCGTCCTGAATCGCGTCCTTGATGAGGAAGTGCGTCTGCAAGTCGGGGCGCTGGAGTATCAAGTGCTGGTGCCGGAGTTTATTCGCCGCCGCGTGCAGAGCAGCCTCGGTCAAGAATTGACCTTGCACACCAGTCATTATTTCGACGGCAATCCCATGCAAGGCCGGGTCGTGCCGCGCTTGATCGGTTTCACCAGCGAAGCCGAACTGGATTTCTTCGAGCTGTTCTGCACGGTCGATAAAGTCGGCACACGCAAGGCGCTCAAAGCGTTGGTACGGCCGATCAAGGAGATTGCCGATGCCATCCAGCGTCAGGACAGCAAATGGCTGACGACGCTGCCGGGTGTCGGCGCCGCCACTGCCGAGCAAATCATTGCCACGCTGCGCCGCAAGGTGACGAAATATGCTCTGATGACGCCTGCTACGGAGGACCGGCGCGACGCCGGTTCTATCGGTAAATCGGACCGGCGCGACGCTGGTGCTGCCGCCGCTGTCATCGTCGATGGCAACATCATGGAGGATGCATATCAGGCGCTCCTGAGTGTCGGACACAGCCCGCAGGAGGCGCGGCAGCGCCTTGATAAAGCGTTGGCCTCAGGCCAATCGTTCCAGTCGGTCGAAGAGGTCTTGTTGGAGATTTACAAGGGCGAGTAATCTCCGGCAAGCGAGGCGTGTGAACGCCCCGAGTAAGCAAGCTCTCGGGGCGCTTACGCGACTCCGCTCACCGGGGTTGTGAGGTTCCTACATGACGACACGTCAAGCCATCGTTCAGTCCGGCGGCGACGAGGAATCGCGGCGGCGTGATGCGGCGTTGCGGCCACGTTGGCTACGCGAAGTGATCGGCCAAAAGTCGGTCGTGCAGCGCCTGAGCATCGTCCTCAACGCTTGCAAGAAGCTCCAAGAGCCGCTGTCGCACATCTTGTTCGACGGCCCGCCCGGTCTGGGCAAGACCACCTTCGCCACCGTTCTGCCCAATGAGCTAGGCACGTCGATCCAGATGACCAGCGGCCCGGCACTGACGAAGCCAGCCGACCTGCTGCCGTTTCTCACCAATGTCGAGGAAGGCTCGATCTTATTTATCGATGAGATTCACCGCATGCCGCGCGTGGTTGAAGAGTTTATCTATCCGGCAATGGAGGATTTCCGCATCGACATCGTGCTCGGCGAAGGCATGAACGCACGGACGATCAACTTGCGGCTGAAGCCGTTCACCTTGATCGGGGCGACAACACGCAGCGGCATGTTGTCCGGGCCGATGCGCGATCGCTTTAAGATGCACGAGCACCTGGAGTATTACACCGTCGAAGAGCTGGCGGAGATCATCCGCATCAACGCTCGCAAGCTGCAAACGCCGATCGACGACGAGGCCGCCCTGGAGCTGGCCCGACGCAGCCGAGGCACGCCGCGCGTGGCTAACGCCCGCTTGTGGTGGTCGCGGCACTACGCCGCCAGCGAAGCCGATGGGCACATTACGCTGGACGTGGCCCGCGCCGCCCTGGACATGGCCGAGGTCGATCGAGATGGACTGG
The DNA here is from genome assembly GCA_021325115.1 of Planctomycetota bacterium. Taxonomy (GTDB): domain Bacteria; phylum Planctomycetota; class Planctomycetia; order Gemmatales; family Gemmataceae; genus JAJPHU01. The sequence continues at coordinate 16,508 of JAJPHU010000163.1, forward strand.
ATAAACAGGATCGCCGTTATCTGGAACTGCTGATCGGCGTTCACAACGGCGGGCCGGCCGGTGTCGAATCGCTGGCCGCCAGCATGACGCTGCCTGTCGATACACTCAGCGACGAAATCGAGCCGTACTTGTTGCGCGAGCAGTTCATTGTTCGGACGCCGCGCGGTCGGATGGCGACGGCACGGGCTTATCAGGTGCTCGGCCGGCCCATGAAGTCCGCCCCAGCGGAGGAACGCCAGCCCGGCTTGTTTGACTAAACAACGTGTTCGGATGCACCCAACTGGGTTCGACCACGGCGATGTCGCATAAGCCCAGGGCTGTCTCACCCATCAAGCGCACCAGCACTTTCATCAGACGCGGCGGCACCCCGCGGATGTCCTCCAGACCGTAATGCACTTCCTCGACAATATGCACGTCGGGCGGCAACAGCTGGTGCAAGCCCTCCAGCGAATGGCGATGCGTGCAAAGGATGACGGTGCGCGGCCGCAAGCGAACCAGCGTCCGCAAATCGTCGATGTTTTTGCTGCGGTAGCTGCGCAGATCGGCGCGGCGCAGAAAGAAGGCGGCGGAATCACAATTGCGTGGATAGCAGACAACGGCAGTCGCTTTATCGGAACAGAGCCGACGCACCTCCGCCGGCCGACCGACGGGGGAACGATAGGCCGCGTACCAGGGCGTGATGACGTGATGCACCAGAGCCAACACGACAAAGGTGACGATCCCACCAGCTCGCAGCACTAGCAAGGATGTCTGGCTATTGACCAGAAAATGGCCGAATGCCAGGCACAACATTGGAAATGCCGGCATGATATAAGTCGGCAGTTTGCACTGCGAGAGTGTGAAGAAGAAGAGGCACCAGCCGCCGGCCAAGAGTAGAAAGCTCAACTCGACGGTGCGCCGCGCCGCACAAGCGGCATCGCTGCTGAGCAAAAAACGCAGAAACGGCACAAGTAGCAGTGTACCCGGCAATAAACCACCCAAAAGAACAGGAATGTAAAACCAGATGCCATGCTCGTGAGCAAATGGGGCGAGGAAGCGACGGACGTTGTGTTCCCAAATAAAATCGCGCAGGAAGGTGGGGATGCGCTGCGTCATGGCCGCGTACCACGGCAACGTCACGGCCAGGACCACCAGCAGACACCCCAGCATTCCGGCTCGGCCGACGCGGCAGCCGGTGCCGGTCAGCCAGCGTTGCAGCCACAACGGTGGCACCAACAACATCAACGCCACCGGCCCTTTGGTGAGCACGCCCAGGCCGCACGCTGCCGACGCCAGCAGCCACCAATCCCAACGCAGCCGCTCGCCGCGTACTGCCTCAAACGCACTCAAAAGCGCCAGCGTCGTCAACAGCGTTAGCAAACTATCCATGAGCAACAGCCGGCCCATGCTCACCCAGCCGGGCGCCAGGGCCAAACTCAGAGCGCCCCAGAACGCCGCCCGTTCGCCGACGCTGCGGCGGCCCAAGACATAGACAAGCAGCACACAACCATGCACAGCCAAGGCCGGCACCAGCCGCGCCGCCCATACGTGGACGCCGAACAGTGCGTAACTGATCTCGATCAACCAGTACAACAGCGGCGGTTTGTCCAGATACGGCTCGCTTTGCAGATACGGCACCACCCACTCGCCACGCTGGAGCATCTCCCGGCCAATCTCGGCATAGCGGCCTTCGTCCGGCTCGAAGAGGTGGAACGACAAGCTCGGATACAAAAGCAGCGCCGGCACCAAAATCAGCAGAAGCAGCGAGGAGAGGCGGCACGGCTCCTTTGTTGGATGCGTGCCGCCGCGGAAGAGAACGCGCGACCACAGAAACGGAAACCACGCCGCCAAGGAACGCGGCAACTCACTCGGAGCGCTTACGCAACCCTGCTCGCCTTCCATCTGATCATCCATGATCCGCCCCTCGTTGGATGCCCGAAGTCCGAGTCGCGCCCCAGGGCGCAGTTGGACCTGCCGCTCCCTGAGAGGCGGATCGGACAGGCAAAATCATGCCAGAGGGAACAGGAAATCTCAATAGCGGAACTGTAAGCCGAAATTGAGTCCTTGCGCCCAGAAATCGGTGCTGTGGAAGGGAAAGCTCGGCCGTGCCGGGCCGATCAAGGGACCGTGGCCGGTCAGGGAGGTCAATTCCGTTGGATTGAGTCCGCGATCGATCTGATCGCCGGCACGCATCACACTGCTCCAGTACAAAAATGTGTAACCGAACGTCAAGCGGATGTGCCGGGTCAGGGCATAGCCGAAATTGATGCCGAATTCCGGCACCACGGCGAAATGATCTTGGCCATAGTAGCCAATGTTCGATGGCAACGCCAATAGCCCCGCATCAATCGTTCCACTCCGTCCTATCTGCGAGTTGTACGATGATCGGCCGTCGATACCGGCATGTTCGACAGATACGCCCAGGGCCACTTTGCCAAGCACATCGATGAAAAAACGCCCCCGGCACCACATGATATCGGCGCCGAGTTGTCCGCCGTAAAACTGATTGCTGGTATGAAAGCGATCCATTGTTGTTGTCCAGTACAAGGGGAAGCTGACCAGGGGCGAGTAGAAGTTGTCATTCTCTTTCAGGCCCAGCGAATCGTGCAAAGCGAGAAAGCGAAAGCCACCCAGCAAATTGACCTGGTAAAAAGCACCGCGGAAAAGCATACCGCGCAAGTCGGTATCGGCCCCCCATAGACGGGTTGAGAGGGCCGCCGCAATCTCGCCGCTCTGTTGACCGGGATAGGCCACAAGAAAGGCGTCTTCATGGCCGGTGTTGACATTGAAAAACGGCCGCGCCAATACCGGATTGCCGTCGGAGGAATCGTCGAGACTGGCCGATTGTCCGCCGAGGAAGAAGAAGGTGGCGTCGATGCCGAAGGTCTGATCGGGTGTGAACCAGTAGCCGCCGCGCACCCGGACGCCGGAGCGGATGCGGCTATTGTAATCGCCGCCGAACAGCGTTTGCGTTCCCGGCTCGCCGAGCGCGCCCGGCAAGACATCGTTGGGCGCGCCGCTGGTGACGAGGGGGGGTAAGCGATCACCTTTGGTCCACCACAAGAGATAATCAACGCCAACCCACCAGCGTGTAGCGAAGCCGTCGAGAGCAGCATCGGCGAACACCGGCGGCGGAGGCGCAGCCGTCGGCGCCAACGGCGGCGGGCCAGGAGGCGCCGGTTCAATGAGGGCGCGCGGCGGCGGCATCTGCTTCGGCGGCGCGGCTTCCGGGGCGTTTCCCGCCCCACTCTCCGTGGAAGAGAACAATGGAGGTGAGGGGAGCGCGGCCGCGCCGTTGTCTGCAGCGGATGCACGGCCCACGACCGCCAGCCCAATTACCACGGAAGCAAGAAAAACGTGCTTCACAGCGCTTTTTCTCCGTCGCTGTTCCGATAGTCCCAGACGCCGCCGTCAGCGGCGCGCGGAGAACGCGGAATAGCGGGGCTTCATAGCCCAAAGATGGAGAAATGTCGAGAGCATTTTTTAGGGGGCCTCTCGATTTTGGCGAGCGGGGTTGCGTTTTGGCGAGCGGGGTTGCGTTTTGGCGAGCGGGGTTGCGTTAGCGCCCCGAGCGAGTCGCACTCGGGGCGCTAACGCAACCCCGCTCGCCAAAACGCAACCCCGCTCGCCAAAATCGAGAGGCACACCCTTCGAGAGATAGGAACAGAACGCGGAGAACACGGATAAAACAGATTCCCACGGATACGATTCTTGTTCGCTTCGTGTTGATCCGCTGTATCCGCATCCTCCGTGTTCTATTGGAAAAAAAAGGCCGCTGGCAATCCCCTCATTGCCAGCGGCCCCCAAAGTCCTCTTCTTCTCCCCAAAGCAGAGGACACTTGTAACCTAGGTCACGATTTTAGCGAATGCAAGTGAAGGACGTATTTTTACACCTGTAAGAAATTCGTGGTCCTTACC
>JAJPHU010000373.1 GCA_021325115.1 Planctomycetota bacterium
CTGCTTCTGGAAGGAGACGCTGTTGTCTTACCCAAGCCTGCCTGGACCATCCTGTGGCTGGTGCTGGGGTTGACGGTCGCGGGATCCTGGGCGCTGCTCGCCTTGCCAGTTCGTCTGTGGTTGCTGTTCCTACGGCGCAACGGTTTGATCCTGCTGGCCGGATTCGGCATCGGCGTGTTGACCGTCTCTGCCGGTCTGCTTTTGCAACGCTGTTGGCTGCCGCTGGCCGAGGCAACTTTGTGGATCGTTCGCGCCCTTCTTGGCCTGATCTATACCGAGGTGGTATGCCAACCGGACGAGCGAATCATCGGCACCGCCGCCTTCACGGTAGAAATCGCTCCGCAATGTTCCGGCTACGAGGGGGTAGGACTGCTCTCGGTCTTTGTAGCGGTGTATCTGTGGCTGTTCCGCCACGACCTGCGTTTTCCGCATGCCTTGCTGCTGTGGCCGGCTGGTGTGGTGGTGTTATGGCTGGCCAACGCTCTCCGCATTACCGCCTTGATTGTCCTCGGCACGGGAGGTTGGCCGGAAGTAGCGTTGGGCGGTTTTCACTCGCAGGCCGGCTGGCTGGTCTTCAATGCCGTGGCCCTGGGATTGGCCGTCCTTGCACGCCGCCTGCGCTTCTTCGCCGTTCCTTCAGTTCGGGAATCTGTAAGCGATAACTCGGAACTCAGGACGCAGAACTGCGAGCTAGCGGACCAAACCGTAGGACACGCTCCCCGCGTGCCTGAAAAGGAGCAAGCGGCCCGCTTGCCCTACGGTTTGGTCCGCCCGTTCTTAGAACGCAGAACTCAAGGCCCGCACCCTACTACCGCCTACTTGATGCCTTTCCTCGCCATCCTGGCCGCCACGATGCTTACCTCAGCATTCACAGCGGGATTTGACGCGCTGTATCCGCTGCGCGTACTGGCAGCCGCTGCCGTTCTCTGGAGATGCCGCCGCGCCTACACAGAGCTGCATTGGTCGTGGTCATGGCAACCCTTTGTGTTGGGAACCGCCGTGTTTGTACTCTGGATCGCCCTGGTTCCGTCCGGCATCGGCGCCCCCTCGCCGCTGCGCGACGGCTTAGTGCATCTGTCGTCAGCCTGGGCAGCGGTCTGGTTGATTTTTCGTATCGTCGGCGCGGTCATCACTGTCCCTCTCGCCGAGGAACTGGTTTTTCGCGGTTACCTGCCGCGTCGTTTACAGTCGGCTGATTGGCGCCAGCTGCCGCCGGGACAATTTACCTGGATGTCGCTGCTGGTTTCATCGATTCTGTTCGGTGTGATGCATGGCGCCTGGCTGGCTGGGACACTGGCGGGACTGGCGTATGCGTTCGCCGTCTCTCGACGCGGCAAACTTCTCGACGCCGTGCTAGCCCATGCTACGACCAATGCGCTACTGGCCGGCTACGTGTTGGCCACGGGAGCGTGGGCATTGTGGTCGTGAGCAGGCCAATGGCCAGCGAACGCAGGCCGTTCGCCGAGGATTGCGGCTTTCTTGGTTCTACGGTGTGCCTTCCTTCTGTGGACATATTCCACCGAGGTATTGAACAGTACAGCCCGCAAAGAGCATTCGCCTCGCGACGGTCTATCGGTTGCTCCTGTCAGAAGGTTTCGTTCTCCGAAATAGCCTTGTGCGCAAAGCCTTGGCCCCGATCAAGAAAGAGCCACAGGCGCCTTAGAACGCATGGCAAGCGGGTGTAGTGTTTTTCTCCCTCCCCCTCAAGGGAGAGAGAAAGACATATAGCCACTATAACCTACTTGCAATGCGCTCTAGACGGCTTCCACCCGCCGCCGGCGCTCGCTGCGTGGGGAACTATCATCGAGGAGTATATCGATTTCATAACTCGCCAATCGCCCTGGCTGTGCGGCAAAGTGTTCTTCCAGCAGCGGGCGGACATGGTGCTGCCAGATCATGCGCAGCCGTGCCTCGTCAAGGTCAGGGACCATGAAATAACTGTGGCCGATCTGTCCTTGCGGTCCCAGGTCGGCGCGTAACTTCGCATTGAGGCGCTCGAACAATTTCTGCACGCGCCCGGCAAAGGCAGCGCCGGCGGTTGGTGGGTGTTGTTGCAGCCAGCGTGCCAGCACGCCAGCGTCAGGCAGCATGTCCAGAAAAGAGAAACGCCGTCGTAAAGCTTGATCGATCAAGGCGACAGAACGATCGGCGGCATTCATCGTTGCCAGCAGGTACAGGTTCGCCGGCAAGCGGAAGTGTCGCCGCGAACAGGGCAGACACACAGATTGTTCGCGGTATTCTAAGAGAAATAGCAATTCGCCGAAGATACGCGGCAGATTACCGCGGTTGATTTCATCGATGAGCAACACATGTGGCTCGGCGGGGCGGCGGCTGGCTTCCTCGGCAAAGGCGCACAACAGTCCCGCCTCGACCGGATAGGTCACATCAGAGCGGCCGTCCACTGTCACTGATCGTACCTTTATACCCTCCACAAACTCCTCATAACTATAGGCGGGGTGGAACTGTACCAGCCGGATGCGCTCGTCGTGGCCGCCGGTGAGCAAGCGAGCCAGATGGCGAGCAACGTGCGTTTTGCCGGTGCCGGGAACGCCTTGCAGGATCAGCTGACGCTTCAATTCCAGAAGGTGCCGGGC
>JAJPHU010000285.1 GCA_021325115.1 Planctomycetota bacterium
TCGAGGAGTCCGTCACGGTGGCCCAAGAAGCCATGCGGCTGGAAACAGCCCGTGATGTAAACAATTATTTGCGGGAACGGACCCGACGGATTCTTCCCGAGGTGTTTTCGTAGGTTTTCGGTTTTCAGTTTTCGGTTTTCAGTACATGGAACACGGAAAAACGAAAACGGAAGATTGACAACTGAAAACCGAAAACCGAGGCGTCTGTTCCCCACGCATAGGGACGAACTGTGCCTGGGGCACCTAATACACAATCCCGCGGTGCCGCGCCGCCCTGCGAGCGCGCGGTCCGGACGGACGTGAAACATCCTGCGGATAAGGTGCGCATCCGCTTCCGCAAGGGGGGTGTGCTGCGCTTGCTCAGCCACCATGACCTGATGCGCACTTTCGAGCGCCTGCTGCGCCGTTGTGAACTGCCCTTTCATCGCTCGCAAGGATTCCATCCCAAGCCACGCCTCGTCTTCGCGCTGTCGTTGCCTTTGGGGGTCGTCGGCTGCGAAGAAGTCGTGGAACTGGAACTCGATGAGATCCTGGCTCCTGAAGAAATTCACGCCCGACTCGCCCGGCAAGCCCCGCCAGGGCTGGAAATCCTCTCTGTCCGTCGCATTCCTGTGACGGTCCATGCTCAGGTGTGCCGGCTGGCTTACGCTTTGCCCGTGCCGGCAGAGCGCCTACCCGACCTAAGCCGACGCCGTGCCGACATATTGGCCGCCCGCGAATGCTGGGTCGATCGCCATCGCCCCCTAGCACGGCAAGCCGGACGTCGAATCGATGTTCGGCCTTTCCTCATGGATCTGTTGATTCATCCACCTAGCGGACATTCCGAATCCGCGAAGTTGGAAATAATCCTCCGCTTGACTTCTACAGGTACGGCACGCCCTGAAGAGGTGCTGGGCCTGTTGGGACTCGAAGATTTGCTTGCTGCCGGCGCTGTCCTGGAACGCAGCCGGCTAGAACTTCACGATGAGCTGCCGCTCTCGGAAAAGAGTTGCGGCACGGAATTGGAAAAGGGATCGCATGAAAAAAGAGATGCTGATTAACGTGTTACAGCCCGAAGAGTGCCGTATTGCCATTCTGGAGGACGGCGTTCTCGAAGAGCTGTATGTCGAGCGCACCAGCCACGAAAGCTATGTCGGCAACATCTATAAAGGACGCATCGTTAACATCGAGCCAAGCATTCAGGCAGCGTTCGTAGATTTCGGCGTGGGCCGCAACGGCTTCCTGCACGTTTCCGACGTCGAGCCGACTTATTACCGTCACTTGTTGGAACCGCGCCGCGGCCGGCGTGATCGGGACCGCGACCGGGAACGGGAACAGCAACGGGCGCCGATGGAATACGAGGCTGAGAGACTGGAGGAATCGTTGGCGCCTCTGGATGATGCCGCTGCCCTGTTACCAGACGAAGCTGCCCTGGAAGTGCAGTCGCCCGAAGAAGTTGTCGAGATCACTGAAGGAGAGACGGGCGAAGTTCGCGCGGAGGCGGCGCCGGCCGAGGAACACGCCGAAACCTCGGCGGAAGGCGAAGAAAGGTCTGGGAGCGGCGTGTCCATGGCAGCATTACCGGAGACAGAGACCGAGGAGGAGCCGACACGCCGCCGTCGTCCGCGCGGCCGCGGCCGTTCGCGTAAGACCGGTACGGAAGAGCCAACTGCGGAGGACACGCCGGCTGAAGGAGCCGAAGCGCCGATGAGCGAGACCTGTCAACGCCCCACTGAGGAAGCATCGCCGGAAATGCCAGAGAAGCCACCTTACATGGGGTCCGCTGAACGGCGCACCACGGAAAAAGAGCCGGAGATCACTCCTTCGGACGGCGATTCTGGCGTCTGCGATGAGGAGTTGCTGTTCTTTCCGCGCGAGCCGGAAGCGGCGCCGCCTCCGCCAGAACCGATCGAAGAGCCGCAACCACCTGCTGAGCAATACAACCCTGCCAGCGCTCCTCTGACACCACCTGCGCGCGTGCGTCCAGCGGCGGAAGAACATCACGGCAGCATCGAGGAGGCTCTGGCCGCCGACCTGGAAGCGGCAGAGATCCCGCCGGTTCAAGGTGAGATGCAAGCCCGTGGCATAAGTGAGGGGACGGAGACGATCGGCGAGCCGGGCGAACCCGAATTCGAGATGGAGCTGCCGCCTCCTCCTGGGGAACGTGAAGAATATCGGCCCTACGAGAGCCCGCGTGGACCACGCGAGGGTGGCCGGCGGCGACGGAACGGTCATGGCCGCGAACGCGACCGCAATGGCCCGCGCGATCGCGGCCGCAATGGCTACGGACGCCCCAAGCCGCTTATTCAAGACATCTTCAAACGCGGTCAGGAAGTCCTGGTACAAGTCATCAAAGAAGGCATTGGCACCAAGGGGCCGACCTTGAGCACCTACATCAGCATCGCCGGCCGCTATCTTGTGTTGATGCCCGGGCTTAATCGCGTCGGCGTCTCGCGCAAAATTGCGGATGAAGAACAACGCCGCCGCCTCCGTGAAATCTTCAACGAACTCAAGCCGCCGCGCGGTCTCGGCTTCATCATCCGCACCGCCGGCATCGATAAGAACAAGAAAGAATTGCAACGTGATCTGCTCTATCTATCGCGCCTGTGGCAAGTCGTGGTGCGGCGCATCCGCAAGACCAAAGCACCGGCCGAAATTTACCAAGAAAGCGATATGATTACGCGGACAATCCGCGACACCTTCACCAGCGACATCGACACGATCTGGGTCGATGAACCGGCCGCCTTCGAGCATGCCCAGGAGTTCTTGCAGATCGTCATGCCGCGCTATGCCAACCGCATCAAGCTGTACGAGGGCAAGGAGCCGCTCTTCCACAAATACGGCATCGAGGAAGAGATTGCCCGCATCCAGCAACGTAAAGTGCCGTTGCCGCACGGCGGCTCCATCGTCATTGAACAAACGGAAGCCCTGGTGGCCATCGACGTGAACAGCGGCAGTTTTCGCGCCGACAATAACGCCGAAGAAACAGCTTTTCAGATCAATCTCCAGGCCGCCAAGGAGATTGCTCGCCAACTCCGTCTGCGCGATCTCGGCGGCGTCATTGTCAACGACTTCATCGACATGCGCGACGAAAAGCATCGCCGCGCCGTCGAAAAAGCCATGCGCGACGCCGTCAAGCGCGATCGGGCGCGAACGAAGATCCTGAAAATCTCCGCTTTCGGTCTGATCGAGATGACGCGCCAGCGCATCCGTCCTTCGCTCAAACGCAGTGTTTATCAGGATTGCCCCTATTGTCACGGTATGGCCCAGGTGAAAACCTGTGAAAGCATGAGTATTGACGTGATGCGCATGCTCCAACTGGCAGCACACCGCGATCATGTCTACCGCGTCGAGATCCGCGTTGCCGAAGACGTGGCCAATTATCTGCTCAACAAGAAGCGGCGCGAGATCGTGCGGCTGGAGGAAGCAGGCAACATTCAGGTGCAAATCCGCGGTTCGGCCGGCGCTCCACCGGAGACTCTGGAGTTCACCTGTTATGATAACAACAACAATGAAGTAAAACTGTTTCCCAGCGAGTTGCCTGTCCGGCCGCGAAGATAAATGAAGGCGCGCGCTTGATCGTTTCGCGCGAAACGATCAAGCGCGCGCTAAACTTGTCGGCAAATCGCTCCTTGGACTTGACACTTCTTTCCGCTTTTCTATACTCCGCCGCTCGCACGTGAATATCGTGTCAAGGATCGTGGCTTTAAAGGTGTTCGGGTCCGCTTCGCCCCGGCGGGCGAACAATTGCGAACAGGCAGCGACCATGGGAATGGAGGCGCCGTAGTGAGGTATCCCTCGTTCCGCCGGCTGGCAAGCCTGCTCGCGCTGATGATCGCGCTCGGCCTCTCTGCCGAATCTGCACTCCGCGCTCAGGGTCGTGCTGCCGGTGGAGCGCCAGCACGACATTGGTGGGACGCTTCTGCTTTCGCACCCGTTCCCCCTAACGGAACGCCGCCTGGGGCGACTTCCAACACGCCGCAGGCTGTCTCTACGGATACGAAGATCTATCGACTAAAACGCGACCAACGCGGCGAATCGAAACCGCTCATTCTCGATGCCGACGAGATTGCGACGTGGACGGAGAAACTCGGCACGACGGAATATTGCGTCTTTCTGGTTCGCGGCTTGGTGTTCGTCCAGATGGGGATTGTGCAGGCACGATTTGAGCAGGGCGTCCTCTGGATCAATCTCAGCAGTGCGAAGCTCACGGGCAAGCTGCGTGCCGAGATATATGCCGAAGACAAGGTGCGCATCGATGATGGCTCGGCGATTCATGACTATCCGCGTGCGGTCCTGGATTTAACGACGCGCGGCGAGTTCAAGGTGAATGCACACCGCGCCCCTCTGGTGCGGCAGTCGTTCGAGAAAGATCCGCTGGTCCAGCGCGGCCGGGCCGAAGGACTGGGGCCGAGACTCCTCCAGGCGCGCACTCCGTCCCCCGCCGCCTTACAGCAGACATCACTCCAGCGCCAGCATCAGTTGATCTTGCCGCCGACGGTGCATCCTGGAACACCGCAGCCAGCACCGCCGGCTTCGCCGAATTTGCAACCGACGCCTCCATTGCCTTGGCCGCCTGCGGGGAAACTGCCGACGGCTTTGCCGGAGCGTATCTCGAACTACGGTCCTCCCAGCGATTCTTCAAGCAGCGAGGCAACTCCTGGCCGTCCCACGTCCTTGCCGGGTGATGGACCGCAGCCGCCCATGCCGGACGCACCCGCCACCGGGGCACCGTTCGTGCCAGGCAACTCGGTGCCGCCTTCCGGTCCGATGCAAGTTCCACCGGGGACGCCGCCCGTGCCGCCGCCATCGCGGCCCGTGCCGCCGCCTCCGGGGAGTCCCGTCCGCTCGGGGCTGAATTTTGCCGTTGTCCCGCGTCAGGGAGGCCGTGGCGGCGTTCCGCTCAAAACATTCAAAGGTGCTAATGGCGAGACAGTCTGGGTCCTCACCGGCGGCGTCATTCTGCAAGTGCGCAACGCCGACAAACTCGGCACCGTCGATATGGAAGCCGATCGCGTCGTCATCTGGACGCACGGTAACGGCGAAATGCTAGCAGAAAACCTTCAGCGGCCGAGCGGCTATTCCAGCAATGATTTGGAAGTCTACCTCTCCGGCCATGTCATCGTTCGTCAGGCGCCTCTCGTTGATCCCAAAGGCAGCGAGCGTACCATCTCCGCTGATGAGGTTTATTACGATGTCCGTCGTAATGTGGCCATTGCGATCAATGGACGACTGCAGCTCAAACAGCCGCTCATGAACGATCCGCTCGTCGCCACGGCCAAGGAAATTCGCCAAACTTCCGTAAACACTTTCGAGATTGTCAACACGGAGACTTTTTCCAGCCGTTTACCGTCCGATCCTGGTCTGAAAATGTATCTACAGGACGGCGTCATTGAAGATAACGTCATTCCCTTACGCAATATATTCGGCCAGCCCGTGCTCGATCGCACCACCGGGCAACCGGTGATGGTGCGCGAGACACTGCTAAACGGCAATAATACTTTCTTTCAACTGGAGAAAATTCCCTTCTTCTGGCTGCCCTATGTATCGACCACGGCACAGCAGCCGCTCGGTCCACTCCAGAATATTTCCTGGGGTTGGAACCATCTATTTGGTGTCCAGCTCGGCGTATCGCTGAACATGTATCAAATACTCGGCTTACAGCCGCGGCCAAGCACGAGCTGGATATTGAATCTGGATGAGATGACTTATCGCGGCCCCGGCATCGGCACCGTATATAATACATCGGCCAATGATTTCTTTGGTATTCCGGCCAAGTACACGGATACCATTCGCGCTTTCGGCATGTACGATCGCAATTATGACATTCTGGGCGGTCCACGGCCGATGAATAATTTCCGTCCGCCTGCTGCCCGTGGCTGGTGGCTCCAGCGCATCGACTCTGAAGAAATGCCCTATGGTTTTAACTTCATGGGGCAACTCTCTCCGGTTAGCGATCGTAACTTCATTGAGCAATATTATAAACGCCCCTGGGACCTCGATCCCAATTTCGATACTTTTCTGTACGTCAAACAACAACAGAATAATTGGGCATGGTCGGTGATAGCCGAGCCGAGGCTACGCAATTGGGTAACCATGACGCAGAACCTGCCACGGGCAGACGGTTGGCTCATTGGCCAAGATTTTTTTCATTTCATTACCTATAACACGCATGTTAATGCCCAGTATTCCCAACTGACGTTGTCCAGTGATCATTTGCCGCAGGTGAGTGTGACCGATCAAAACGATTCGACCTTCCGCGGCTCGTGGATGCAGGAAGTTGAGATACCTTTTTCCCTGGGACCGCTGCGGTTCGCTCCCTACGGTCGCTGGGAGTTGACTGGCTATTCCAACGACTTGCAGGGCAACGCCATCGGCCGCTCTTGGGAAGCCTTCGGCGCCCGTGCCAGCATCCCTTTCACGCACCTGTATCGAGGTGTGGCCAGTGAGCTTTTCAACATTAACGGACTAAACCATAAGATGGTCTTCAACGTCTACTACGTCGATGCTTTCACCAATGTTCCTTATACCCAGCTGCCTCAATTGGATCGACTCAACAATGATGCCACCAATCAAGCCTTGCGCGATATCCGAGACTATCAGTTCTTGTGGAATCCCCAAGCCGTGTTCTTCAATCATGGCTTGAGTCTGGTTAACTCTACGTATTATAACACACCCCAGACAATGGCCATTCGCCGCTTACTATTCGACCGCGATGTTGACACCCTGAGCGCAATTGATGAGTTGCAATTTCAGCTCAACCAGCGTTTGCAGACGAAACGCGGCTTCCCGGGCAATCAGCACATTGTCGATTGGATGTGGCTCGATTTGTATGCTTCGTATTTTCCGCAATACAACCGTGATAACTTCGGCCATCCTTGGGCATTCCTGCAATACAATTATTTGTGGAACGTCGGCGACCGCACCGCTCTCACCAGCACTGGCTGGGACGATCCGTTTCCCGGCGGCGTTCGCGTCTGGACAATCGGTGCCTATTACAATCGTCCCGATCGGACCAATTTCTATTTAGGATTCCGCCGCATCGATCCACTCCAGGTACGAGCCGCCACTCTGTCAATGACGTATATTTTTAGCCCCAAGTATGCGGGAACACTCAGCACAACTTATGACTTTGGCACCGGCGAAGCTTTTGCCAATTCGTTGATGTTCACGCGCATGGGATCAGATTTACAAGTCAGCCTGGGCGTCTCTTACAATGCTTTGCAAAACAACTTCAACGTTATGTTCAACATCATTCCCAACCTGCTGCCGGCTAACAGAATGGGCAGCATGGGTGCGATGAGCGGCATGGGAGCGGGGGCCACGGGTGGCGTTCTCGGCTCGAATTTCTAAGGGCAACATGATAAAAACGTCGGCGAAGAGGAGGTCAAGCGATCGTGAGAACCTTCCCAACATTACCTCGACCTTCGGCAGGCAAAGAATTGCTGCCGCAAACTCGGCCGCGGCGCTGGTGGCGGGATCGACTCCGGCCTGCCTGCCGTGGTATCAAGCTCGGTGTGCGCGGCCATTCGCGCTTTTTCATCCATTTTTTCTGCACCGCCCTGGTACTTGCGGCTGCCATCGTGCTGCGCTGCGATCTCGTCCAGTGGTGTTTACTGCTTGGCTGTATCGGCCTGGTGCATATCACGGAATTGCTCAACAACGCCATCGAGGCACTCTTCCGGGGACTCGATGAAGAGAGCATGTCTCGGGCAGCGCCCTGCCTCGAGATCGCCGCCGGTGCTGTATTATTGGCCAGCATCACCGCCAGCCTCATCGGCGGACTCATCTTCCTGTCGCGCCTGATGGAAATGTGTGATCCCGCGGCCTTCAAGTAGACAGCAATTCACGGTCTCATAAAACTCAACTTTGGCGAGCAGGACATGTCAACGCTCCGGTAGCGTCACCGGGGTGTGGATATGCCCCGCCCGCCGGATAAGGGAGGGACCATGAGCGCTGACACATCTGTCCGGAATTGGTTGAACAGCCATCACGCCGACCTGGTGCGTGATCTGGCTGCTTTGGTCGCTATTCCGAGCATCAGCACCGATGGCGAGCACCAGAAGGAAGTGGAAAAAACAGCAGAGTTAACTTGCGAACAGATGCGCAGAGCCGGTCTGCAAAACGTGACCATCCTGCGCAGCGGTGGCTCCAATCCTTACGCCTACGGCGAATGGCTCGGCGCGGCCGGCAAGCCGACGGTCTTCCTGTATGCCCATCACGATGTGCAGCCGATCAATTTCCGCGAGAAATGGCTATCCGACCCCTGGACTCTGACGCCGCGCGACGGCCGCCTTTATGGCCGCGGCGCTGCTGATGATAAGGGAGCCATCACCGCTCAGCTCGCCGCCATCGCCGCCTGGTTGAAAACCAGGGGGGCGCTGCCCGTCAATGTCAAGATGGTCGTTGAGGGCGAAGAAGAAATTGGTTCGCAAAATTTGCTGGGTTTCTTCCGCGAGAACAAGAATCGACTGCAATCGGATGTCATCATCGTCTGTGACACCGAGAACATCGAAACCGGCTGGCCGAGCATCACTTATTCCCTGCGCGGCATCGTCGCGGTGTTGGTCGAAGTCGAGAGTGCCCGACTGCCGGTTCACAGCGGCATGGCCGGCGGCGCTCTGGCCGATGCAGCGCTGGCGCTCAACGTCCTTTTAGCGCGCCTGTACTGGGACAACGGCCCGCTACCAATTCCGCATTTTTATGACAAGGTACGCCCCTTGACTCCGCGCGAGCGTGAAGCGATGACATCGCTGCCCCATGAGGAAGCAAAGCTCCGCGACGATCTCGGCATTCTGCCCGGCGTCCGCTTCGCTCTGGAAGAGAATATATCCATCTATGAACAAACTTGGCGCAAGCCGGCCATCACGATCATCGCTCAAGAGGCCAGTTCCATCAAGAGTGCATCCAATCAGGTGCTGCCATCCGCCCGCGCCATTGTCAGTTGCCGCATCGTGCCAGAGCAAGATCCGAGAGAAGTCTATGAACAATTGAAAGCGATACTGACGGCTGATCCGCCCTGGGGTGTGCGTGTCACGGTCAAAGAACATGGTCCGCCGGTCAAATGGTGGATGACCGATCCGACCGGTCCGGCGTTTGAATCGGCGGTTGAGTCGCTGCGCCAGGGATTTGGCCGCGAGCCGGTCTCGATCGGCAGCGGCGGCACCATCGGTTTCGTCGGCCCGCTAACAGAGCTGTTCGGCGGTGCTCCCGCTCTTCTTCTGGGCATTGAAGATCCCCAGAGCAATGCCCATGCTCCTAACGAGAGCCTGCATGAGGGCGACTGGAAAAACCTGATGCACTCGCTGGCCCACCTGTTCGCCAACCTCGGCAGTCAGGGAAAAAAGAATTAACCACAGAGACACAGAGA
>JAJPHU010000348.1 GCA_021325115.1 Planctomycetota bacterium
CCGCGGCCTTGCTGTTCGCTGGTCTTATTACTCGTTCCTGTACACAGGCCTGGTCTACTTGAGCTTCATTCACCTAGCCTTACAGCGGTTTTGAAACAGTCTCTAGGCATTCATGGGTTATCTGGGCAATTTGTCAGCCTGGTTGGCCTCACCGCAGAGCATGATTTACCACTGAGGCTTCCCATCGAGAGTGGAGGCAATCCTAATTCTGCTCGTACTGTATTCGCTTCCTCTGGGGTAATGTGATAAATATAGATGGAGTATCCGGCCCTGGCTACTCGTTTGAATCGACGAAAATAGGAAAGATCGTATCCCGGCTGTCCCGATGGCTCGTACCAACTGCCCTTTCCGTCACTGGCAGACAGAGGATCGCCGCCCAATAAAAAGCATACGTCGATTGCAAACCAGCCAGGGATTGGGCCTAGTTGGCTAGGAGGAGGATTACCAGGATGGGCCGTATTTCTGGGACCTACTGGAGCGAGTACGAAATCGATGCCCGCTAGCCGCGGATCGAACGGGCCGCAATGAGCGAGATGGATCGGAGAAGCTTCCGGATGGTTATCGAGCCACTCTCTCAAATAAAGCAAGTCTTGTCCCCAGGAACTGTCGCTATCCGACAAGTGTTCGTACCCACCTTCGGGTCCACCAGCCAACTCATTGAAATAAGAAAGACTATGAGGATATTGGTAGATACTATCTCCGATGGCCCAGGCGAGCATCAAGAATACAACGCCCTTCATGAGCCGGCCTTTGGCTTTGCACCACAGCACGACCTTGCTTATCCAGATGAACACAAATGGGAGAAGTGGGATTGAATACCGGGAATGAACCCCAATTCCTGTCTGAGAGCACAAGGCCAGGAGAAACGCACTCATTGTTCCCAAGAGGAAGAATTCGTCTCTTCCCGATGCATGGAATCCCAGAAGACTGGCTGCCGCTGCCATGAAGAACAAAGCCCATACCCCCAAAGGCAGCTTCACCGACAACGCGTAAAGATGGAAATACCACCAGCCGCCAATTCTCCAGGTGCCCCGAAGGTAAGACCAAATTCCTCGCTCAAGATCAAGGCTTTGGTCATCTATGCCTTGGACGTAATTCATTGGAAGCGGCACAGGCCATGAACTCAGCCAGGTAGAGGAAAAGCGATTCGCTCCATCATCAGGAATCTCCTTATGGGAACTCCTCCCCGTCAACATTCGTGTCCGAAAACGGTAGTCGCCAAGGGGCCGGAACGATCCTTCAAAGTTGTACCCTAGATTCACGACCATAAGACTTACTGCCATCAGCAGCAGCAGAGACCCGCCCTCACGCAAGACCACTGGCCATCTTCGGTCCTCTTGTCTTGTGAATCGCCAAACTGCCCAAAGGATCGGCCAAACCGGGTAGAAGATCAGCAATGTGAACTTCGCCAACTCGGCGAAGCCCAGAAGCACGCCAACTAGCAAAGATTGGGCCAAGGTAGGATGTCTTAGCCACAGCCAGAAGGTGTAAGCCGCCGTAACTCCCAAGGCGGCCGCATGAGCATCCGGAATAATCGTTGAACCGTGCCCAAGCACATACGGGCAGAAGCACCAGAGCGCACAAGACACGACCCCCGCGATGTCCCCATACAACTGGCGGGCCCAAAGAAAACAGATCCATCCTCCCAGCAGAGAGAACGGAATGCAGGCCCAGCGGGCCAAGGTCGTCAGCCAGATCGTCCGGCTGTCGTTCGCCTTCATCATGTCAATTCCGACGGCGACTTCGGCTCTGGGGCCTGTATCATACGATACCCACGATTCGTTTACGCCAGCTGCCATAACCGGGAGCGCGGCTACGGCTCGTACCAAGGGTGGGTTGACGCGGTAGAGATCAAATCGACCGAGACTGACGTGGCTGACGCCTGCGGCCAGATGGAAGATCTCCAGATGCGTTGGCGAGTGCCGCCAGGCACTCCATCCCAAAAGACACGCATGAAGCCCCAACAACGCCGAGACAAGGAGCCATATGCGTTGCATGACGTCACCCTTTCCAAGTTTCTCCATCAAGGAGCATTTATCGCTTGGTAACGACTGCTTTAGGAAAGACATGGACGGCCAGGGGAACCGTGAACTCTTCTCCTGAAGACAGCAAGCGCAAGTGGATCTTGAGTTCCTTACCTGGCACTGCCAACCAAGCGCGGCCGGGAGCTTGGAACGAGACATCCGCGCTGTCAGTAAGTGCTGATCGGGGGTATTCACACCGGATCAAAGGCGAAGGGACATCGATTCCCATGATCTGAAAGGACTCTGCCACACGCTCCACTAAAGTGATCTTTTGAGAATAGGATGCCTCCGGCCCCACCTCGCTAATGACGAGCATGTTGGGAGAAGCTTCAACCGGCCGAAGGATCTTTCCACGCACGTTCAGGGTGAAGTCCTCATAACCCTTCACATTCGTCCGCAGCTGGATTGCACCCTTGATCTCATCGGACGCTTTTCCGGTAGCCCGGAAGACGAATTCCAGCATCTTGGTCTCTCTCGATACTTTGAGGTCCCGATAGGCTCCGAGAATCAGCTCGCGGCAACGTTCCTCATCCATCGGTACACACGAATGCCGCACCAGCTCGGCGCCTTGAAGCGATGCGCCCTCGACGTGAACATCGAGATTCTGCCATTCCCCACTGTAATTGACGAAGCAGCGAACAGTGATTTCATGGCCTGTAACCAGGTTATTCAGATAGAGCGCCAGCGGGTGAACCTGCACGTCAACTCCCGCGAAGCCAGTAGCCGTCAGGAGAACGTGTGGAATTTGCGGATCGTTTGAGTTGACTAATGCCGTATGGGCGAAAGGCCCTTTTCGGGCTTCCACATGGTAGAGCAGCTTCACTGTTCCCGTGTTTCCCGGTGGTATGGGCCGCTCCGGTTTGGTGACTTTCAGGCAAGTGCAGCTGGCAGCCACCTCGCTGATGACCAGGTCCTCCATCCCTGTATTCCGAATTGGAAACACGAATTCGACGGGCTTGCCTACCACCGACACATCGCCGAGATCAACGAGAAGCGTATCGAATTGAATCGCAGGCGAACCAGGCGCTTTATCTCTTGTGGGCGCTGGGGCTGCGTATGATTGCTGAGGCTTGCTCACCGCGAGCAGTACGCCGGTCCAGCGCTGCTCAAACTTTGCCCGCGATTGCCGGGTACGATGGCCGGATCCGTCAAAAAGATGGACGAATTCTTTCTCTGGTTCCACGGAGCACACGACGATGTAATGATCGGGATTCTTCAGATGGGCGATGCAGGGAAAGGACATCTTCATGAGGGTGTCCCAATTGCTTCGCCGCCCCTCGGTCCCCAGACCAAGATCGTGCAACGCTTTCGACAACTCAAGCATACTGTGGCCGCGCTCGTTCGGCGGCAGCCGCCTGACGACCTCCTCCATTCCAGCCGGCACACCCAGAAGCTGCGCGCAACGATAGACACACCAGTGTCCACACTGAAAACCTTCACAACTGCTGCGGCCCGAAGGAGCGTCGTGTTTGAGGAGGAACCCTCCCACGGCTCCTCCTGCAATGGCCAGGATCGCCAGAGCTATACTAATCTTGCGGTAACGCATGTTGCTATCCTCTCCCTTGGGCGCTTCGGCGACGTCGGTAAATGATAAGCGAAACGACAGCGGCAAGGAGGAACAGACCAACTAGGAAGAGATAATGAGGGAGATGGGAGGGACGCTGGGCCGTTTGCCTGAGTTCTCGAGCAATACTCGGCGTTGATCGTGGAGGGAGTTTTGTATCCGTTAGCTCATATTCCGCACCCGTCCGGTAGTCGTGTACCCGGTCGCCCTTATGAACGCCTAGCTTGGCTATTGTGAACTCGTCCTTCGATACGGGCTCGTTTACAACCTGATCGAACCACTTCATCTCTTGAACTACCCGTTCCGTTCCCCTCACTTCGTCGAACGTCAATGTCTCAGGAATAAACACACTCGCGATTTTCTGCATCTTGCATTTCCAAACGAGGCTAGGATCCGGGCCGGAACTGTTGAATTCTACGAGGCTGCTTGCATTATCTAAATCGAAGACGTATTCACTAACCAAGTCTGTCAATTCGATCCGAACTTTGACAAGATTGTTCGTTCGAGATAAGGTTCTACATTTTCCCAAATCCTTCCCCTCCTTGAGCAGTTTAGCGTAACCTAACATAAGGCCCGAGACATCACCGCCTGCCGTACTCATGTCTAGTGGTCTGAAATCTCCTGGCCACTTACTTTTGCTGAGTTCTCCGCCTTCGGCACTGGTAAGGATTCTGAGAATTGGCAGGAATTTGCGCGGAAAGCGCTCGGGAGAGTAACTATCATAGACGTAATAGGCGTCGTCTGTTAACATCGAGGATTGGAGAAGCAGCTCTTTGTCTTGTTCGGTCACCCATGTTTGTTCACGTACTGTGAGCCAATGATGCTTTTCGCCATCGTAGATGAAGCGTATCTTTGCCTTTTCAACCTCCTCAAGTGGCTCAGCGCCTACTTTTCCCAACTTCCGGCTAAACTCGATCTTGCCTTGCCAAGTGCGAATCCGATCACGGTTCGCTAGGTATTCCCGTCCCATCCTCTCAAGCAAGGATATGCTCTCTTTCGATAAGGGCTCCGCGAGGGAGGTATTGTAAGTAAACAAAGACAACAGCGATGCAGCCACAAACATGAAGTTAATGAAAACAGGGGTTTTCTGTAGTCTGGTGTACATCATACACCTCGCATGTGATGGGTTGGGTCGCAGCTTGTTCTCAATCAAGGAGATTTCGTGTCAAGAGACAACGATTAATGGCAACAATCAGAAGGCTAATCCTCAGTCCTCATCGAGGCGGTAACTACAGGCGGGCATGAACTTGTCCTAGTCGCTTGAGTCGTCTCACACCGGGCCAAGGAGTTTGATCCGCCCGCCTATAGCACTGTCATGTCATAGGGAGTTGTATTGTTTGCATTAGGGGTCGGTGCAACTCCAATTATCCTGGAAATTATTATTCCCTGTTGAGGTCGAGCACATTCGGCATTTAAAGTCCAGGTAGGTTCCTTGACAGTTTCCACCCACACACTTCTGATCCGGCACAGGTGTACCAGGCTTGCATGATTTGTTCGTCGTGCAAGTGACTTGTCTGGAAGTGGCAATATTCTTATTGCCTGACCCCGCGCCGACCTGGACTGTATTGAAATCCTGATTCCAGTACATTAAGCCGTTCGCGCTGCAACCTGTGAAGTTCTGCGTGTTTAACACAGACTGACAGCCCTGATCAGGGCATGTCCATTGTTGTCCTTGGCCTGGTGGAGGGTAGCAAGTGGTGTTATCCAGTGTAAGCTTACAGCCTGTGGAGTTCTCAGCACCTCCGCGCACTTGCGCGAGTTCGCGGTCACTGAGCGCGCCTTCCGAAGAATGTGCCCGCCGAGTGTATATGACGGCGAAAACCGTCGTCAAGAACAGCAAAGAAGCAATAGCGAAGTAACGCCTCATGGGAACACCTCCTGAAGAAGTAGGTTAAGGGGAACAACCTCTCTGATCCTCAATTTCGGTTCCGTTTCATTGGTACAGCGCGTCAGTAGTGGTCTGCACGACTACTGAACCAGAAATCTCCTCTATCAAGGGCGCGTGCGCAAACCACTGTTTATCTTTCCGCAATAGACCATGCACGAAGGGCACGTCGGGCGGCAACGGAGGGACTCCGGCTTCGTCATACGGCGGCATTTCGATCAGGGCCAAGCGTGGCTCAGCTGAGTTGACGGCAGAACGCGACGCAAACTTTGCCAGTTTTCCTATCGCCTGTCGGCACTTGGGACAGTCGTGATGATATAGCACGATGAGCCACCGGCCTTCCTTCAAGTCAGCGCCAATGTCGATATAGTCCAGCAGCGGAAATCTCTTGCCCAGCCAGGTCGCCGGTTCCAGGACCACGATGTCGCCCGTACCCACGATTTTGCCCGTATCGGAAAGCGTCGTGTTCGTGTAACTGCTCATTGCAAAAGCGGCAGGAATGCCCACAAGTAGCCATACAGCGGCCACGCCGCCGAAGTAGCGAGAAGGACGGGATGGCAATTCGATCCATCGAAAGGCAGGGCTTGTGCTCGCGGGCGAGCACATTTGAGGGGGTGGCCAGTAAAGCAAGCAGAGAACGATGGCCAGGTCAAGGCCGGCAGCATACCAAGGGTTTACCGGTAGGCGGCCAAAACAGCCACAACTAGCGTCGCCGGACATAGCTTTGTAGAGCGACGTGCCCGCGAAGATGCCAAAGCAAGCCAAGGCTGCCGCCCAGCTCACGGAAGGCAGAAGGTTGGCTAGAAGCCAGAAACCGAAAAACAACTCGAACTCAACCACGCCGATCAGAAACCAGCGCGAATCAAGAAGGCCGGTTCCCAGAACTGGCTCAGTAGACAGCTGGTAACCCTTTAACCCAGCGGCCAGAAGCAGCACCGCAGCCACCACAAGGCGAAACGCATCGTAACTCGGACCTATTGACCGAAGCACAGTAAGGAAGCAGGTTAAAGTAATGCTGAGACGCGGCGCACTATACTTCCTTTTCGGTGCTGAAGTGTTCGGACTTGTTTTCGGGGAGGTAGCGAACATGGGTGCGATCCTTCTAAGCTTCGCTAACGAGGCATCCCAAAAGCAATCCTAAAAAAATAGCCGCGATGCGCAGAAGAACGCGAGCTAACTCGCGCTCCGTTGCGCATCGCGGCTAGACAATGATTTTCTTGGACGGTACCGTATCGTCGAATCTTAGATGCATTCGAGGAGAAGTCAAGACTTCTGCACATTACTTTTTCTTAATGTATTGCTTTTTCGTTATGTCGCCGATTAGGTCGCGACAGTTGATGAAGTCGAAAAAGGTCCCCAAGGGAAGCGGCCTCCGCGTGAGAATCAAAGGCACGCTACTGATCAGTGAGCATATTTTCTTTGGTTAGCGTGAGAGGTCAGATGCAGCCAGCTTCCAACCCGTATTTACAAATTTGCGGATTTACGGAAGGCTTGGTCCTCCATCCGTGCTCTGTCGCTCGCGGGCGATGCGTTCTCGGAAAGACAGCGGCGGTTTCGTGGCCAAATTCTCTCCTGTTGTTGTCGGCAATGTCTCTCCCCCCCTTCGTTTGGCATCGTGGCCAATCGCTTGATCGGACAAGGGGTTTGCTTCCTGTCGGCGGTGGATGCGGGCGGTGATGGGTTCCTCGGCGGCTGCTTGCTTCCTCTGCACACGCTGCGGCGTGGCCTCGATGGTATTGGCAGCCTTAAGCGATTTGATCCTGTCGGCCAGTTCGATAACTCTTGATCCTTTGCCGCTGCTCGCATCATGGGCCGCTGCGGAAAGACCAGCTTTCAGTTGGTCGCGCAGATCGGTCAGTTCGGAGAGATACTTGTCGAGAGGGAAGGGCTTTCCCAAGCGTTCGCGGTAGTCGCGTAGCTGGGATTCGGCGATGGCCAGGTCCTGCCGGACGCGGACACACTCGGAACCGTAACCGTTGGCAAGACGTTCGAGAGCATTCAGCACGGCACGCGGCCCCTGATGATCGCGTGGCAGCGTGGACTGGCGCGTGAGCGCGCCTTCCAGATACACGTCCGGCGGGAAGTGCGGATGCAGAATAAGGCCGAAGCGCAGACCCCGGTAGCTGCCGATGGGTACGCGGGTGATCTCAAGGACATGGCGAGGCAAGTGATCGAGCTGATCGGCCAGCACGCCAGACGCATCCTGGCGCGGCCAGGCGCGCTTGCCAATGGTAATGGGATCGCTGGCATGGGCTGTGGCGGTTGCTTCGTCGGCCGTCAGTTTCGATAGCCGTTCGCTGAGGCTCTCGATAGTGCTAGGCAGGTTCTTCACACTGCGGCGGGCGACGTATTGCTCGTCCACATGGTTCTTTTTCAGGAGATTGAGGCGTTGCAGTTCGGCGTCAGCCTCGGCCAACGTCAGCACGGCCGGATTGCCGGAGGCAATTGCCTTGACCTCGGCGTAAGACAGCTCTTGGCTGCCGATGTCCTCGGCTCGACGGGTGGCGTTATCGCCGGTGATGACTTGGCCGATGAACCGGGCCTTGGTTTCCAGCGCTTGATCGGGTAGCGGGGCGGCATTGCTGCCGTCCCGCCCCCTAAGAACTGGACGTGCGAGTTTCCCCGCATCCAGCTC
>JAJPHU010000262.1 GCA_021325115.1 Planctomycetota bacterium
GAAATGTCTGCTAGCCCTTAATGAGTATCATGATCCCACTGCGTTGGCTGAATTCGTATATCCGGCAAGCGGGCAAGCGGCAAGCTCCCGTGAAGGGGGAGGTGCATCTGCTGCTCTGCGTTGCCGATCATTTTGAGCCGATGCTGGGGAAGGCGTCGCCGGCCCTGGCTCGACGCCGCGTCGAACGCTGGGTGACGGAATATCCTCGTGTGCTCGGCGCTTTCCGCGACAGCGACGGCCGGCCGCCCCGTCACAGCTTCTTCGTTCCCCAAGACGAATACGAGGCCGAGCATGTGGACGGCGTGGCCCAGCTGTGCCGCGCCGGCTTCGGCGAAGTCGAAATCCATCTCCACCACGACGGCGATACTGCCGAAGGGCTACGCGACAAACTGCTTTCCTTCAAGGCGATCCTCAGTCAGCGGCACGGGATGTTGTCGCGCCATCGGCATACGGGCGAGCTGGTTTACGGCTTCATCCATGGCAACTGGGCCCTGGACAATTCCCGGCCGGATGGCTGCTGGTGCGGCGTCAACAATGAACTCGACGTGCTACGGCAGACAGGCTGCTACGCCGACTTCACCTTGCCCTCGTTTCCCTCGCCGACGCAGACACGCAAGGTCAACAGCATTTATTACGCCCTGGATGATCCTGAACGTCCTAAATCGCACGATACAGGCACAGACGTGGGCCACGGAGTGCCGCCGGACAACGCCTTGATGCTGATTCAAGGTCCCTTGATGCTGAACTGGAAACGCCGCAAATGGCGGCTATTGCCCCGCGTCGAGAACGGCTGTTTACAAGGAAATCAGCCGCCGACGATGGCGCGGCTGGATTTGTGGCTGAAGGCGCGCATCCAGGTTCCCACTCGACCCGATTGGTATTTTGTCAAGCTCCATACCCACGGAGCGAAAGAATCCAATCAGGACCTTTTGCTCGGTGAGCCGATGTGCCGCTTCCATCAACAGCTGGCCCAGCGGGCCGAAGCAGACCGACGTTTTCATTATCACTACGTCACCGCGCGAGAAATGTATAACCTCGTCCGCGCTGCCGAGGCTGGCTGGCAAGGCAGTGTTGAAGAGGCTCGCGATTTTGAGTTGGTGTCCTTGGCGACCGACCGGCATCAGCCGGTTGATGGGACCGACCGATCAGACGCCGATCGTTCACCTGTTATACCGGCAGGGATCTGTTCATGAATGCTGCGATGGTAAAAACTCTTGGCCGGTGTCCCGTTTGCGGCGGTACACGCTTACGCAAGCTCCCCGCTCCCGGCCACTGGATTGGCGAGGAGGTGTTTGGAGATTACGAGGGACAATTTGCCCTCTCAAGGTGCTTGGAATGCTCATTGGTCTTCGTCAACCCGGCCCCTTCCCAGGAGTTGCTGGAGCGTTTTTATAGCGGCGATAACTACTCCTGCCACCAACCCAATGCAACGACGCCGGCGCGGCGCGGTGCAGAGTTCGTGTTAGCGCTACTGCGCGAGTACCTCCCACCGTCTGCCGGGAGGCGTTTACTGGACTTCGGCTGCGGTGGCGGTTCTTTTCTCGAGGTTGCGGTACAGCAAGGCTGGGAAGCGATTGGATACGATGTGGGGCCGAGCGCTCTGAAGGCGTGCTCTGGCCGCGGTCTTCACGTGGTCAGCCGGCTGGAAGAATGTGCGCCGGCCAGCTTTGACGCCATTACATTGAATCACGTGTTCGAGCATTTAGAGGACCCTGGCACGGTGCTGCAATCTTTGAAACACCTTCTGACCGCAGAGGGGCGATTGCTGATCGAAGTGCCCAATTGGCGATCGTTGCGAGCGCGGCTCTCGCTTCCTCTGTTGAGTAGACATTTTGGCTTTGATGAGCGATTCCGGGCTTTTCCCATTCATCTTTCGTATTTCACACGCTCGAGCCTGGAATTGCTCTTGCGCCAAAATGGTTTCCGCATCGAGAAAAGCACCACCGTTGGGTTTGGACTCGAAGAACTAATCCGTCGCGGCCCCGATAAAGCACCAACGCCTGCCACGAGAGGCTTAGCAGAACCGCAGCCACGCTTGAACGGAAAGAATTGGGTGAAACAGCAGTGCAAGAAATGGTTCTTTCGCTTGGGCTGGGGAGAAAATCTTTTAGTGATCGCGGCAGTAGGCCAACGGCCAGCGTAAGCCGGCTGGTTGGCCCCATCAGCCGGCTTACGCCGGTTGTTCACCCATAAAGTTGTTGAGGCATCGCACCATGATCGATCTTGTTAGTCAGGCTTCTATAAATCACCAACAGCCCCGCGTGCCTACGCCGGCCGCTGATCATTTCGCGGCCCTGTTGCACCGCATTCGCAATCAGACGGCGCGGGTGGGCATCATCGGCCTGGGCTATGTCGGCCTGCCGCTGGCCCGCGCTTTTGCTGTCAATGGCTACCGCGTCCTTGGCTTCGACATCGATCCAGACAAGGTCGCCTGCCTGCACCGGGGCGAAAGTTACATCGGCCACATCCTGGACGAAACCATCCGCGCGATGCGGCAGCGTGGCTTCGATGCCACCGATCGCTTCGATCGTCTGGGCGAGCCGGACGTGGTCATCATCTGCGTGCCTACGCCCCTCACCGAAGCACGCGAACCGGACCTCACCTACGTGGTCGAGTCGGCCAAAGCCATCGCAGCGCGGCTGCGGCCCGGACAGCTGATCGTGTTGGAAAGCACCACCTATCCCGGTACGACACGCGACGTGGTGCTGCCGATTTTGGAGCAGAGCGGGTTGCACGCCGGCAGCGATTTCTTCCTGGCCTATAGCCCCGAACGCGAAGATCCCGGCAATCCCGACTTTTCCGCTCCATCTATTCCTAAAGTGGTCGGCGGGCTGGACGCCAACAGCCTGGAGTTGGCCGCCACCCTGTACGGCAACGCGGTCGTTCGTGTGGTGCGCGTCTCCACGCCGGAAGTCGCCGAAGCCTGCAAGATCCTGGAAAACACCTATCGGGCCGTCAACATCGCCCTGGTCAACGAGTTGAAGGTACTGTACGATCGCATGGGCATTGATGTCTGGGAAGTCATCGAGGCGGCCAAGACCAAGCCGTTCGGCTTCCAGGCCTTCTATCCTGGCCCCGGACTGGGAGGCCACTGCATCCCCATCGATCCGTTCTATCTGACCTGGGCCGCTCGCAAGCACGGATTGACAACACGCTTCATCGAGCTGGCCGGCGAGGTCAACACGGCCATGCCAGCTTACGTGGTCAGCCGCGTCGCTGACGCCCTCAACGAACGCGGCAAAGCCGTCAAGGGCAGCAAGGTGCTGCTTTTGGGCATGGCCTACAAAAAGGACGTGGACGATTGCCGGGAATCGCCCGGCTTGGAGCTGATGGAGTTGTTGCAGCACAAAGGGGCAATCGTCCAGTACAACGATCCGCATATCCCCCGCCTGCCTCCCACGCGTCGCCATCCCGACCTGCGCATGGACAGTCAGAAGCTGACGGCGGAACGGTTGCGCGATCAGGATTGTGTCGTGATTGTCACGGATCATTCCGCCTACGACTGGGACTGGCTCGTCGCCCACGCGCCCCTGGTCGTAGACACGCGGAACGCCACGCGGAACGTGGCCGCGGGACGGGAACGGATCTGCCGGGCGTAATCCCGCGAGCGGGGTTGCGTCAGCGCCCCGAGCAGAGCGCTCGGGGCGCTGACGCAACCCCGCTCGCGAGGAGAAGAGGCGCCGCCCTGTGTGGGGCGGACTTGTCGTCCACGGGACCAGAGAAGAGTGTGGGTCGTTGTGGACAAGTTTTTCTGTCACTCACAGAAAGAGAGGTAGAACGATGCATTTGCGTGGAAAATGGGCCTGCGCCGCAGCCACCTTGGCCGTGGCAGCCCTGTTGGCCCTGGGTCCGCCCGCGCGGGCGGATTTTGTGGTGGTCATTTCTGAGTACAGTGGTGCCAATGGCACGGGTACACTGCTCGGTCAGTTGACTATCGACCAGAACTATGGTGCGCATACGACCAGTTTTACAACTGGGGGGACGAATAGTGCATCCATTACTAACGCCTCTGCTGGCCTTGGTAATGGGTCGATCAGTCTCGGTTTCGCCGACAAGGTGACGGGTACCACGGTAGGCGGCAGTGCGGCGGCTCCGGGGGACGCCCTTACGGCAACTGGGCCACAATCGGGTGTTTCAAGTGTGGACGCAACCCAGTCCACCACGAACGTCACCATAGGAAAAGGAGTAGGGAGCATCGTCATCACAGAGGCTGTCAACGCTCTTGGTCCGTTGACAGGGCCTGTGGGAATCATGACCAGCACGCTCTCGAATTCTCTCCTTAGCGGCGGCGGGAGTGATACCCTCGTGAGCTACTTTGACCAGAGCAATAGCACTACCGCGGGGACAGGAATCAACCCCACGGGGACGCAAGGGCCGCTTTCAAGCGGAACTCCCCCTGGTAACACTGC
This sequence comes from Planctomycetota bacterium, assembly GCA_021325115.1. Lineage (GTDB taxonomy): Bacteria > Planctomycetota > Planctomycetia > Gemmatales > Gemmataceae > JAJPHU01. The sequence goes on from JAJPHU010000262.1 coordinate 4,410, forward strand.
TTCAGCGACGGTGGCGATTTCGGGTTCTTCTCCGTTCGCCATTAACAACATCTTCACTTTTAATGGCTCACAAGGAGCCGCAATCCACGATACCGCCACAACGACGATTACGGTTACCCCCGAACCAGCAAGCTTGGCGTTGTGGCTCAGCGGCCTGCCCGTGCTGGGTCTGGTCCGCTACTGGCGCCGTCGTCAACGGGGCGGCCCCTTAGCAGTCGCGTA
>JAJPHU010000112.1 GCA_021325115.1 Planctomycetota bacterium
CGACTCGGCCAACGAGCAGGAGCGGCGGCTGCACGAGGGCAGGAGCCGAGCTGTTCGCCTGACGCGGCATCAAGAACGGCAAGGAACTGGGGGCGCTGGTGGACTTGACGCCAACGCCCTACGACAGTCCGGACGCTCGACGTGTACACGGTACAAGGTGGCGGGTCCCCCACGGATAGACGGTTGTTCGGGCCTGGCGTCCGGACCGAGACGCACGCCAGCCAACCCGAATCGCTATTCGCCATGCCCGCACGGTCAAGCGAGCCGCGTGTGGGGGAACGGCAGGAGTATTCTTTCCCCGCCGCCCTCCCCTCCCCCTCGGCTGGGGGAGGGCGGCGGGGAAAGAATGCTCGGGAGCCGAGCAGGGAGGCGACGAGCAATCGGCACGAGGCCGGCGGCGGGGTCGGTCCGCGCCGCCTAGAAAAACGCCTGATGGGACTTGACGGCCACACTCATAGACGGCGGGGGAGGCGGGGGTATGCGATGGAGCACAAAGCCTATGCCTTCGACTGGACGCGGTTCGAGACCGACCTGCGCCCGCTGCTCGGCTGCCGCAAGCCGGTATTCCAAGCAGCGACGTCCTGGAGAAAAAGTTCAATTGCCGTCCTGTTGCCTCCGCTTGCGCTTAGGGCCAGGAAGGAACCATCAACCGAGCAACATCCGCAGCTGCTCCGGCCGTTCGATCAAATAGTCGGGCGCGTGTTCGGCAAGTAGCTGCCGCGTGTTGTAGCCCCATGTTACCACGGCCGCGTCCACGCCTGCCTTTCGTGCTGCCAAGATGTCCCGCACCTCATCCCCCACATACACTGCCCGCTCTCCCGGCTTGATGCGGCCCTTCAAGAAGCGGCGGATGCCCTCGCCTTTGCCGTAGATACGGCGGTAGCCGATGATCGACTCGAAGCAACCCGCGACGCCGTTGGCACGCAGACAGGTCAGGATATTATCGCGGGAGTTGGACGAGAGAATGCTCATGCGGCAGCCAGCCTTCCCGAAGGCATCGAGCGCTTCGGGTAAGCCCGCGAAAAGGCGGACGTTAGGCATGTCCCGCCGTACTGCTGCCAAGACACCGGCCAAGAGTGACGGCCCGCTCATGAGCGGGATGCCTAACGTTCGCACGAAAGCTAAAGGAGACAGGCCGCGAATCGCTTCAGGGTTCTCAATCCGGCGCAGGCCGCGCCGTGCTGCCAGGCCGTTGTACGCAGACACCATAAACGCGAAGGTATCGGCAAGAGTGCCGTCGAAGTCCCAAAGTACAAACGGGTAACGCATAATGTAGGCTATTGTCCCAAAGAGAGAAGCAAACGCAAGGCTTTCCGGCATCTTGCGATCGAGGGCACGAATCTTTACCATGAATTTTCCGCACACCTTACCAGCTCGCAGCGCAAGCAAGGGAAGATCATTCTTGTTTGCCCTGCGGGCTAGTGAGCTAATACGCGAACACGAGGCAAGTAGATTGTGTCCTTAGTCGAGCTATCGGTGCAAAACCTGGCCCTTATCGAGGACGCGCGCGTCGAGCTGCAACCGGGCTTTTGTGCCTGGACCGGCGAGACCGGCGCCGGCAAATCGCTGTTGCTCGGCGCCCTCGGTCTGCTCTTGGGCGAACGCGGCTCTGCGGACCTGTTGCGCGCCGGCGCCGAGGAGCTGCGCGTCACGGGGCGTTTTGAATTGGATTCGCCTCAGCTGCGAAGCGAGATCGAAAGCATCCTGGACAGCCCGCTGGAGGACAACGAGATCCTCCTGGCCCGGCGGCTCCAGCGCAACGGCCGCAGCCATGCCTATGCCAATGATCGGCCGGTCGTCCTCACCACGCTAAAACAGATCGGCAATCTCCTCGTTGACATTCATGGCCAGCGCGAAACGGAGTCGCTGCTGCATCCAGCCTATCAACTGCAACTGCTCGATGCTTATGGCCGTCTCGACGCGCCGCGCCAGAAGTATGCGCTGCTGGTCGAGCGCGTTCGTGACCTGCGCCGCCGCCAGCAGACGCTCTCGGCTCAGCGACAACAACGCCAGCGGGAATTGTCGTTGTTGCACTTCGAGCGCGAGGAGTTGGATGAAGCCGATCTGAAGCCGGGCGAAATTGCCGAGTTGACTCGCGAGCGCGATCGGCTGATGCATGCCCAGAACCTGCAAACATTTGCCGCGCTTGCTTCAGGCGAGCTGTACGACGAGGATGGCTCGATTGTCGAACGATTGGGCAAGCTCCAGCGCGAAGCGCAGTCGTGGGTCGCATTTGATGCGAGCCTGGAAGAAGTAGTTCGTCGGCTGGAAGAATTGAACGCCGAGGTACAGGATCTCGCCGATGAATTGCGGCGTCTCGGCCAGCACTGGGAAGCGGACCCGGAACGGCTCGATGAGGTCGAACGCCGCTTGCAGCTTCTCCGCCGTTTGGAGAATAAGTATCGCCGTTCTCTCGATGATCTGATCGTGTATCGGGCCAGTCTCGACGAACAGGAAGCGCGCTTGCAACAGCAGGAAGACGACCTGGAGCGTGTTGAAGCGGAAGTGGTCCAAACCTACGGGCAGCTGCGTGAAGCAGCGGCGGAGCTAAGTAAGCAACGGCAGCGTGTCGCCGATCGCTTGGCGAAAGAGACGCAGAAACAGTTAGCCGATCTCGGCATGACCGGAGCGCGCTTGGAGGCGATCCTGGAGACGAACCCGCTGGGCGACGACCCGTTTCAGGGCGAGGTGCCGTCCTGGGGCGCCGATCAGCTTGAATTGATGTTGGCGGCCAATCCTGGAGAGCCGGCCTTGCCGCTGCGCAAGATCGCATCTGGCGGCGAGTTGTCGCGGACCATGCTGGCGCTCAAGACGGTACTGGCCGGTCATGATCGCCGCGGCACATTAGTTTTCGACGAAATCGATGCCAACGTCGGCGGCCGGCTCGGCGACGTTCTTGGTCAAAAACTGGCGGCGCTGGGGCAGACCCATCAGGTCATTTGCGTGACGCATTTGCCGCAGGTGGCCAGCTACGCCCGCCATCACTGGACTATCCGCAAATCACGCCGCGGCAAACGCACCATTACACAGATTCACTTGCTGAAGGAAAACGAACGGCTCGACGAACTGGCCAGCATGTTGCGCGGCGAAGCGCGCGGTGAAACAACGCGGCAAGAGGTCGCCGCCATGCTGGAGGCGGCGCGGCGCTGTTGGTGAGGAATGGCGAACTCGCCATATGAAATCGTCATAAATTAACAGGTCGATACGGGCCGGAAGCGTAAGCGACGACGCGTCGGCCACCGCTTACATTTCCGGTCCGTTTCTTTGATTGACGTTCCTTTTCTTTAAGCAGAAGTATAGAATGTAAATATTATGAAAGAAATACTACTTTTCGTCGGCTTGCTTGTCCTGTGGTTCTTTCTCAGTCGTTGGTTATTGCCGCGGCTGGGTGTTCCGACCTGAGGGTCCGGCTCGTGTGCGGTGTCACCGCACCAAGTCAAAAAGCCGAGAGCCGCTCGGATTGATGATCTTTCCCCAAAGACTCATGATGCCGAACAGAATCAGCGGCCGCCCAATCTCGATCCGGCTCCGTGACTTCAGGAGATCTACACCGTGAACTTTCGCATTCGCCGCCGCGGTAGTTTCTGGCTGATTATCCTGTTCGCTTGGTTGTTGCCGTCGTCTATGCCCGCCGCCGACTCGGCGGCGAAGGTGTACGTCATCCTCTGGTTCGATACCGAAGATTATCTGCTGCCGGCCAGTGATGATGCGGCGCTGCATTTGGCCAAGTTCCTCAGCGGCGAAGAGGTGCGCGCCACGTTCAAGGTGGTCGGCGAGAAAGCACGCACTTTGGAGAGACGTAATCGGGCCGATGTCATCGCGGCGCTGAAAAAGCATGAGATCGGTTATCACTCTAATTTTCACAGTACACAGCCGAGTCCGGCGCTGTACCTGTCGCAACTCGGTTGGGATGAAGGCGTGAACGAATTCGATCGCCGCGAAGGACCGGGGCGGGCCGATGTGGAACGCATCTTCGGTCAGGCGCCGAGTTGTTACGGTCAACCGGGCAGCTCGTGGGGACCACAAAGCTACGGCGCCATGAGCCGATGGGGCATGAAAGTTTATCTGGATGCCGGCAATCACGTCAACTTGAACGATCGCCCCTGCTATTATTGTGGCTTATTGAACCTCTACAAACTCGCTTATACTCTCCGTGCCGATTTGAACCATCCTCAGGATCTGCTGCAAGCTCAGGAGCGTTTCATACAAGCGCGCAAGGCACTGCTGGCCGAGGGCGGCGGCGTGGTCAGCGTCTTCTATCATCCGTGTGAGTTCGTTCACAAGCAGTTCTGGGACGGGGTCAACTTTTCACGCGGGGCCAATCCGCCGCGCGAAAAGTGGAAACAGCCGCCAGCCAAGACGACGGAAGAGACCCGCAGCTCCTATCGGGTTTTCGAGGAATACGTGCGTTTTCTCAAGCGTTTCCCGGAAGTGCGTTTCATCACGGCATCTGAAGCAGCGAAACTGTACCGCGATCGGGCACGCGATCATCGTTTTACAGCGGCTGAACTGCAGACCATCGCCAAGGCCGTCGGCGAGGACGTGAGCTTCCAGATACATTCGGATTATGCCCTGTCCGCCAGTGAAGTGTTTGCGCTGTTGAACGCCTACGTAGACCGTACTCAGAACGCTGACGCAACTCCGCTTGTCGAGCAACTAACCGTAAAGAATACGCCCCTGGGTCCGACGGGCCGCATCCCCCTGATGACCGAGACGGTGACGACAGATGCCAGCCAGTTTCAGCGAACCTGCCGCGATGTCGCTGATTCTCTCGACAAGCACGGACGCATTCCCAGCGCAGTCTGGCTAGGCAGTCGGCCGGTGCCGCCAGAAGCGTATCTGGCGACGCTGGCTCGCATCGCCCAATTGCGGCTGAACGGCGCGGCCATGCCAGAAAGCATTGAGATCAAACCGGCGAGGTTGGCGGCAGCACGGTATGTCGCGGACGATGATCCCAAGAAGCTATGGGGCTGGGTGATTTTCCCACCGGGTTTTCGCGCTCCGGCTTTGATGGAGCTGGCCAAGAAACAAGCGTGGACGCTCAAGCCGGCGATTCTGGGCAAAAGCGAATAAGGATGAGCAGACACTTCCCTCCCCCTGGTGGGGGAGGGTTCGGAACTCCTTGGTACACTTGCCCTTCTCCCCACTCTCCCCTGCGAAGGAAGAGGGTTTTGTCCACTAGCCCTTAGCACTCGCCAGACATTACCAAGATGGGCATTACTACACTTCTCTTTGTTACACAAGCTGCGTGGTAAGAATTGCACAGGCCACCCTAGCTTGATAAAGTGGCTGCGGGAATCGATTGTTTTAAGGCTTTATTTAACAAGTAGTTAGGACGGTCTTTTCCTTCTTTCCTCATCTCTGGCACCGTAGTTGCATACTCATTTGACTGTTACATTCAATTACCCCTCGGGCTGTTTCCCGCGGCCCGCGCGCACACCGATAGACCCACATCCCCTGGCACATTCTTACGAGCCGGTGGCGAAAGCCACCGGCTTCTGGTCTTTTAGGAGAGGTGGCAGGAGCTTGGAGAACAGTCGGCGTCAGCCAGTTGGTGAGGGCAATTAGCCGGCCTATACAGACCGCCGCTCGTCCCTCACCTCCTTATTTCTCATAGTTCGGTGCAGTCATTTTACCGTAGCGATACTTGTGCGAGCGGCCTGCCCAGGCGGGATCCTCGACGGCGCCAAACGCTGGCACGGTCTCCTCCGGCGCTACTTGCCGATGCAGCGCCTCGTAGTCCAGTTGCGTGCCGACGACAAAAAGATGCTGGTTGCCCGCGCCCTTGAGCCAGCGGAAGCCGACCTTCTCAGCATCCATAGCCGTGCTCAAAAGTGGGCCGTCGCCGTAGCGCGCCCGGAACTCCGACGCAGGCACCCGCCGGAGCAACGAGGGGCCTTTCACCAGAACATCCCCAGAAGCAGATACCGGAAAGCGGAAACAACGCTGGCCTTTTGGGAGCGGGAAATCGTCCTGGAGTTGAACCTCGGCCTTGACCAGTCCACGATAGCGGGGCGGCAACACTAGTTCGACGCGGAAGTCCGGCTCTGTGTAAACTTCCATGATCACATCCGGCGAATGGTCGGCGGCAGCCGCTCCTCTCTTCCTTCCCCCTTTTGGAGAGGGAGCAGCAGGCAGATCGAGCTTTTCAGGTAGGTAACCTTGAGCGACAGCCTGCACCTGGAAACCGTGTTCGCCGGCCGGTTCCGCGCGCAGTCGGGCGATACCGTCCGCTTGCGTGAAACTCATCGAGCGGCACGGCGCCACTTCATTTTTCTTGAGGCGTTGGCAAAGATAGACCTCCGCCGTTGCGATTGGTTCCTTCGTTTCGGCGTCGCGCACCAGCACCGTAAGTTCTTGACCGCCGCGAAACGTCTGGCATCCAGGTGCTTGGCAAAAGAGAAAGAACAGGCAAAGCAGACGCCGAGCGAGCCGACGGTTGCGCATGAATCAACCTCGCCACATTACCTCATCGCGTCCCTTTATCCGAGCGCGGGAGGAAAGACAAGGAAATGCCACGCAGCAGCCCAACTGTCAACATCGTTTCATACAGCCGTGCAGCTTCGGCATCGACAGCAAAGTCGCTCCCCTGTCCACACCGACATCCGTTGCCTCAACAGTCCGGCGAGAGCAAACGACCAGGGCAGGGTCATCAGGAATGAGCCGCTCGACGCAGCCGATCGCGCACGGCCAACCAATCCTCCGTGTCCGGTGGTAGCGTCACGAGGATATGATCCAGACCAGCCACATCGAGTTCGTGCAAGACGGCGTACAGCTGGGCGGCATAGCCGGCGGGATCAGACGGCAGCACGCGCAAATGCACTTCCGAGGGAACGATCCTCTCTCCGGGACCGGCGAACGTCACCCAACCGATGCGGCGTTTCGCACGCAACAGGGACGCCAGGCACTCCGGTTCTTTGCCTGTTTCGATGCATTCCAGCGGGGTACGGGGAGCATAGTGCCGCGGCATCATTCCCGGCGAGGGTAGGGGGTGCAAACCGTTCCGAGCTGCGACCGTAGAGGAACAGACGCGTGCCACTGTACCGATTTCCGCCTCCAACTCGGCGATGCTGATCGGACCCGGACGCAGCAGGCGCGGCGGCGTCGTGGTTAGATCCAGTACCGTCGATTCGATGCCGCCGCTCGTCGGACCGCCGTCGAGCAACATCTCGATGCGTCCGTCCAGGCTGCGCAGGACATGTTCAGCCCGTGTGGGCGACAGCTCCGTCGAGCGGTTGGCGCTGGGGGCCGCGATGGGCACATCCGCAGTCCGTAGCAAGGCTTGCGCCACGGGATGAGCCGGCACGCGCACGGCCACAGTCGGCCCTTTGGCCGTCACCACGTCCGGCACCGTGTCGCGCCTGGGCAGCACCAAGGTTAGCGGTCCCGGCCAAAAGCGCTTGACCAGGCGCTCCGCAGGCTCCGGCCAGTTGGCGACGACTTGCTGGACCCCGGCCGCATCAGCGAGATGGACAATGAGCGGATTGTTCGCCGGTCGGCCCTTGGCCGCGAAGATACGCGCCGCCGCGGCGGCATCGAGAGCGTGGGCACCCAGGCCGTACACCGTCTCGGTGGGAAAAGCTACCAGGCCGCCCCGGCGTAGCACGCGCGCTGCCTCGGCAAGGGCTTCCTTGTCCGGGGCAGCAGAATCAAGGGGAATTACAACGGTCTTCATCAGATCTGATAATTCAACGCCTCGGCAGCGCTCAGACCAGGTTGACGCATGCGCAGCGACGGCTTTTCCAGCGACACCACGGTAGCGGGGGCAACGCTCTCGGTGATCCACACGTTGGAGCCGATGACAGCGTGATGGCCGATAACCGTGTCGCCGCCCAGGATAGTGGCGTTGGCATACACGACCACCTCATCTTCCAACGTCGGATGGCGCTTCATGCCGCGGATGATGTTGCCCGCAGCGTCGCGCGGAAACGACAGCGCCCCCAGTGTCACGCCTTGATAGAGCTTGACATTGCGGCCAATGTCGCAGGTCTCGCCGATGACCACGCCGGTGCCGTGGTCGATAAAAAAACCCGGCATGATACGAGCGCCCGGATGAATGTCGATGCCCGTACGCGAATGGGCATACTCCGTCATCATGCGCGGGATGAGCGGCACGCCCAAGAGCAACAATTCGTGAGCAATACGATAGACCGATACCGCTTCCAGACCAGGATAGCAGAAGATCACCTCGTGATAGCTCTTGGCCGCTGGATCGCCTTCGTAGGCCGCCTGCACATCTTGCTCCAGCTCCAGGCGCACCTCCGGCAAGCGTTTGAGCAATTCGATGGCCTTTTGCTGAGCCAACGCCTCAAAGTCGAGATCGACCCGTGCTTCAGGCGGGGCGCAATCCTGTTCATGACGCAGGGCACGGGCGATCTGCTGCGTCAGTTTATCGTGCAGGCCATCGATGAGGTCGCCGACGTGATACTCGATATTGCCCAGGTGCAAATTCTGCTTCCGCCCGTAGCCAGGGTAAAGAAGATCGAGCAGGTCGCAGAGGATCTCGGCCACAGCTTCGCGACTGGGTAATGGTTTATGGCCGAGGTGGCTGGTACGGCTGCACTCGGTATAGGAGGCGACAACGCTCTCGACGATGTCTGGCAGCGTTTCCTTGAGTCGAATGTCGGTAGCCATCTTTTTTAGGTAGTTAGGTGGTTCGGTGGCCAGGGAGGTTCCATCAACTACTCAACCTCCTAGTCACTTATTCTATCCTTCGGCCTCCCTTTCGACAAAATACAACAATTCCAACCGCCTAACTCCCTACTACGCCCAAAGAACAGGCACGCAACGCACACCTCTTGGGCGGCCTTTCTCTGTTTCCTCATTCTCAAGCAGAGCTTGGGAATGCAACGCCTCCCCCAAGGATCGTCGTAACTTTTTGATTAGGAAATGGTTACAACAAAGTTCCGAACGAGTCAGGAGCGTAAGCGACGGACGCTTTGAGGAATGGTCCGCCATTTGCTTTTCCTCAAGCACGTTCGTCTCGGGGAGAGAGCGGACCACAAACTGACCGGCTCGCGCTGGCCATGGGAGAGGTGGTACAGCGAGTCGGTCGGTTTTTTTCAGACCAACGAACCGAAAGCGTAAACGAGAGGCGTATTTATCTGTCGCTTATGCTTCCGGCTTATCTCGTTTGTCTCCCATTTCAGGATGCAATTCTTGCGTCAATCGATAATAATTGAGGAAGAGGAAGCCGAAAGGAGAGCGGCCGTGGAGGATTCATGAACGCGCTCAACCCGAAACCGCCGGCCTCGTGGGACCGGCGTCTCGCCGGTCGTTCGGCGGGCCTTCTGCTGCACCCAACCTCATTGCCGGGACCCTATGGCATTGGCGATCTGGGTCCAGGGGCCTATGCTTGGGTGGATGCCCTGGTGGCAGCCCGGCAGACGTGGTGGCAAATCCTACCCTTGGGACCGACTGGCTACGGGGACTCGCCCTATCAGTGTTTCTCCGCCTTTGCCGGTAATCGCTATCTTATAAGTCCGGAATTGCTGGTTCGTGACGGCTTTCTTCGGGAGGATGATCTCGCCGGCGTGCGCTTTCCACCCGGCTATGTAGACTATGGTGCGGTCATTCCTTTCAAGACGGCGTTATTAGCGCAGGCCTGGGAGAACTTCCTGGCCGGGGCGGCTGCTTCGCTGCGGGCGCCGTTCGAGGCCTTTTGTGTTCAGGAGGCACGTTGGCTCAACGACTTTGCTCTGTTTTCGGCGCTCAAGGATGCCTATGGCGGGGCCAACTGGCAGGACTGGCCACGTGATCTGATGCTGCGCCAGCCGGCCGCCCTCCGGGACGCCCGCCGACAGTTGAGCCGGGCCATCGGCCTGCACCAGTTCACCCAATTCCTCTTCTTTCGCCAATGGAAAGAACTCAAGCATTACGCCAACAGCCGTGGCATCTACTTCATCGGCGACGTACCCATCTTCGTGGCCAGCGATTCGGCAGACGTATGGGCCAATCCGGAACTGTTCTTGCTCGACAGCGAACGCCGGCCGATTGTGGTAGCCGGCGTGCCGCCAGACTATTTCTCGGCAACCGGCCAACGCTGGGGCAATCCGTTGTACAACTGGGAAGCCCTGAAAAAGACCAACTTCGCCTGGTGGATCGCCCGATTGCGGGCCATGTTGACGCAGGTAGACATCATCCGGCTTGATCATTTCCGTGGCTTCGAGGCTTATTGGGAGATCCCCGCCGACCGACCGACGGCTGAGGTGGGCCGCTGGGTGCCGGTGCCGGGCGCCGATTTCCTGAAAACCGTACGGGAAGCGTTCGGCAGTCTGCCGCTCATCGCCGAAGACCTCGGCCTCATCACCCCGGAAGTGGACGCCCTCCGCGCTCAGTTCCACCTGCCGGGAATGCGCATCCTTCAGTTTGCCTTCCACGGAGACCCGGACGATCGCTTTTTACCTCACAATTATGACCGCAACACTGTCGTCTACAGTGGAACCCACGATAACGATACCACGATCGGCTGGTATGCCAACTTGCAAGAGCACGAACGCCGTTTCTTGCATCGTTATCTGCCACACAGCAGCGGCGATATCGCCTGGGACTTGATTCGCCTGGCCTGGAGCTCGGTAGCCGATCGCGCCCTGGCCCCGCTGCAAGACGTGCTGAGCTTAGGTTCCGAAGCACGCATGAACATGCCCGGCCGTGAATCCGGCAACTGGAGCTGGCGCTACACCGAGGACATGCTGACACAACCGCTGCTCGATCGCCTCGCCGACATTACGGA
>JAJPHU010000323.1 GCA_021325115.1 Planctomycetota bacterium
CATCGTTGCCATCATACCGCAGATTTTGCCTGCCTGCGTCGATCCTCGCCCTCCCGGATCCATAATGCCCTTGTTCATTTTCCGAAGGTCTTCATTGGCCCAAAGCCAGGCAATCAACCCAAACGGCAATCCACACGGCCAGAAAAAGAGACTCAAAACCCCCATGACCAAAATCGCGGTCCCTCGGTGGGGTTCTAAAGACGAACCCTCACGGAATTGTCTCGGTTGCCGGACACCACAATTCGGACAAATCTCTGCTCTGGCTCGGATGACAGCGCCGCATTCATGGCAGTATTTTTCATCTACCCCTCGTTCGCGAGACCTGGACTCATCTAAATCTGCTTGAGAAGACTCGCTCTCGTCCCGATGAGGTTGCCTGGCTTTCGTTTCAGAACGGACAAAGCTATCCACATCGGATTTATCTTTAGGGTCGTCATCAGATAGGGCCGCGAAGATCGTTTGGCACTTGGGACAAGTAACCATGTGGCCGATCATTTGCTCAGGAACGTTGAGAGTGACGTGGCAGGTAGGGCACTCGCAGAAGGCTTGCCCCGCTGGCCGCTGGGGCACTGAGGGTGGCTCGGACATTCCTTCCGCAGCTTGCCCTTCGTCCAGCTTCTCCGGTGGGGCTGGCGTGGGCTGGCCTATGATGGCTTTGTCCCGTACTTGTGTCCGTATCGGCGGCGGGACCAGCAGCCGTTGGCCGCAGCCTGGACAATGGATTTTGTGCCCCGTTGCCTCATCGGGGGCTTTGAGTTTTTTGAGGCAGGTCGGGCATTGGAAGTAGATCATGTTCCATTACTCCCGCAGCCGGCCGCTGGTCGGCCGGCTGCATGTCGATTCTTTCATACCAACACTAGCGGCATCGAGTACGGACCACACCGCCTTAGCGCGCGTTGGCCTCTTTCCGCCACGGGAACGGGGTATTGGTCTGTACGGGCTTGGTTGTCACCTTCTCGTTGAGGATGCCCTGAAATACTGCACCGTAGAGGCTTTCGATCTTCGCTCCGGCATGAGCCGCCAATAACTGGTGCGTCTTGGCAAGGTTGGTCAGCTGCCGTACTTCGCCTTTGTTCTCAATGGGCGGCAACGGCAGGACCGGGGCCAGCTTGCGGCCATCTTTATCGCGGTAGGCAAGAGCTGTCTCCAGACTCTGCATGGTCTGATCCTTCAGGATAGGCGTGACGCGAACACCATATTTCTCCTGGAGCCGCTCTGCATGGTAGGTCCGCAGTAGCGCCTTGAACGTGTCAGCATTGCCCTTACTCTCTCGGATCGCCTCGCGCGTCTTCTGAATCGTCCATTCCACTTCATCGCGCATGGTTGGAGCATCTACCGGGCCAGCAATGGCGTTGAGGACGCGGCCGTCCGGTGCGCAGAAGTAGGTGGCCACATTGCCTCCCTGTTTTTGCTTGCCCGCGATCTTGAAGCTACCCACACGCTGGAAGGAGGCGACAAAATGCTTGTTGATAAGCTCTCCCACTTTCGGGTTAGCCAGAGCGTTCACACGGAGCGCCTCGGCGTTGTTTCAGGTGAAATCGGGATCTTCAAAGTAGCCAGAGACGTGTAAGACCAAGACGAGCTTCTTCTCTTTCTTGGCCAATTGCGCCGCTTCGACAGGAGTGTCCACGAATTCGACAGCAGTACCGTGGCAGGCAGTGGGTGTTTTTTCGATCGTCTTCAGATCCAGCTCATCAGCCCAAAGAGCAGCCGCCAGAATGAGACAGAAAGGCACGGTCACAAACTTGCTTGACATGGTTATCCTCCGAGTTAAGGCTTCTGTTTTTTGTTTTCTAGCTTGTTAAGGGCCACTTCGACGGCCCTGCGAACAGCTGCGTCATCATGATAACGTTGAGCGGTGATAGCAGCCGCGATCACTTCTTCGGTGCTTTCATCGGACAGGGCTGTCAGCGTTGCGATAGCTGCAATACGGTTGGCAGAAATGTCTATCTTGAGCAGAGCGATAATCTGCGGTACGGCGAGCTTGCCGTGCTTCATGCGAGCTAACTCTCGCACTGCGGTGTACCGGACTGTCGTGTCCTTATTGGTTAAGGCTGAAGCGACTAGCTTGCATGCAGCCAGATCATTACGGGCAATGTGACTCAGTGCTGTCAAATAAGCACTTATTAAAGGAGGGTTCCGGTTGCGCGACGCAACGATTACCCCATAAGCCACCAACGGGGCCAACGGCTCGCCATCTTCTTCCAGTTTTTGGATTCTGGCGAGCAAGCCTATGAGGCCGAAAGAACTTTTCTCCTTCAGCAGTGCCACAGCAAGGTAGTGTATCTTGGAATCGATGTTCTTGAGAGCGTCGGCGGCCGCTACCCGCACGTCAGGAACAGGATCGAGGAGCATGGTGCGGCAAAGGAGACCGCGGACGGGCTTACCTTTCTCTCCTAGTTCGCCAAGCGTTTGGGCCGCGCGGAGCCGCTCGGTGGGTCGCTTGGAACCAAGGGCGAGGGCGTTGGACTTGAGGGTAGCCTTGAGTTCCGGCGAAGTATCCTCGGGAACAACGAGGGACACGTCGGGTAAGTCGTCCTTCTTTTCGACTTTCTGCTTTTTTGTGTCGCTTTTGGTTTCTTGGGCATTCGCAGAGCTGAAAACCACCAAAGCTAGTAGTGTCAACGCCCAAAAAGGCGTAGTTTTTTCAACCGTTAAGGGACAGGAACGACACTTCGTGCAGCGGCCTACGCAGTCTTCTGGTGCAGATACCGCCATGCCCCAAGGTAGACACGAGAAGCGGATCATGGACCTTCTCCTCATTGAGAGACACTGTACGCTTGTCAGCGTTTTCAAGCTCTTCTATTATCACTTGCCGAAAAGCCCTTGTCCAGCATGGTTGTTTTTCAAAACCCCCGATGCTGTCGGAGCTGCAGCGGCAAGGAAGCGGTGGAGAAGGGCTGGTCCCTTAGGGGCGTGGTTCGGAGGAAAGGGAGCGCTCGCCGTCCCACAGTTGCCGACGGCCGGGCAGCAGACATGCCAGCGCGAACGCTGTGTAACACAACAGCACGCCATCCAATGGCAGGCGAGGCCCCGAGAGCGCTCCGGCATGACTGAGGATGTACGGCAGCGGGATCCAGATCACGGCCAGCGATGATGGCATGGCGCTAACTCGCCAGCCATAGGTCCAGCGCCAGCCGAGCAGACCCAGTCCTACCAGAATCAGCATCGTCCATTCGAGCACCACCGGATACGTCCACGCTAACCAAGTCGGCTCGACGACCTCCGAAGCGGTCTCCGCGAATTGTCCCTTGGTGAGCCAGTGCTCGCCGAAGACAAAATCCAGTCCCGCCCGCAGACGCCGCCGTACTGTCTCGACAGGACGATCATGCAGTTCCTGGCGGATTTGATTGGCAAATTCGGTGTCGCGCTGGGTCCGTTGCGATGCTGGACCGAACGGATCAGCCGGTGGTTTTGCATCCTCATTAGGTCCGCCGGTCGCTTGCGGGTTGTTGCCGATCCACAAGTGATAATAAGCCGAATCGACGATGGGTACGGCCTCGCCGAAAAGCTGCCAGTTGCGGAAGGTCCACGAACCCAGGCCGATGATGACGCCGAGGAACGCCAGCAGCGCCCACAGCCAGCCATGCGCCAAAAGCCGACTGCGCCACAGGAACCAGGCCAGTCCCACCAGGGCGAACGGCAGCAGCGCGGCCCGCACCAAGGCCAAGGCAGCCAGTGTCAAACCATACAGAAGGCTGCTGAGTGGACCGCCTGTTTGACTGGCCCGTACTCCCAGAAACAACGCCAAGGCGAGCAGGAATGTCGCCGTCGTACCATCAGCGAGGGCGGCCGTATCAATGATCCAGAAAGGATGCAGAGCACATAGCAAGCCGGCCAAGACAGCGACAAGCGAGCTGAGAAACGCACGGCGGGCAAAGAGGAAATACAGCCCAGCCGTCAGCGCGCCGAGACCGCACTGTCCCCAGCGCATCGTGCTGGGCAGCACAGCATCATCGACCAAGTGATTAACTGCGGCCATCAGGACGGGATACCCCGGCGCGATGGCGGCGGTATCTACTTCTTTGCCCGTGGAGGGGGAAGTCAAGGCGAAGCGCTGCTGCGCCTTCAGATTGCGGACCAGCGAGTCCAACTCCGGCAACGGCGTCTCGACGCGTAGCGGCCCATCGTTGCGGGCGTAATCAGCACAAGCAATCAGATAGCCGGCACGCAAGCCCGCCGCCGCAGCGACGACGACAATCAACAACAGGCCGTCTAGCAAGGTGAACCGTCGCACTTCCACCATGACTCTTCTCCTCTTGGGCAATTATGGAAAAGGACCGGCTTTTCCAAGGTTTAAGATAGGAAATTCCAGCATAGATGATCAGTCATATGGCCCCGGCATGGGGATGGTCTTCGAGTGAAGGAATCGACAGGTTGAATCGGGAATTGTTGGCATGATGCTTGCTTAGTTGTTTGACTGCAAGACACAGGCGGGAGCGGTTTCTTGTTTACGAGCGGCTGCCCAGATTTTGGTGAGGAACAAGTCATGACTGCACAGCTCAACGAATGGCAGAAATCTCATTCTTGGAAGATGGAGTTAGCGCCTTTTTCGCACGCTCAACCGCTCCCACTTGTCAAAGAATCGGACTTGCTCAACCCCATGCTCAAAATAGCAGACGTGATGTCGCATGATGTGCCTGGCTGCTCCCCGAATGCCTCGGCCGCTGAAGTCGCGCGGGTGCTGCGCGATTCGGCGTCCTCGGCTGTCTTCGTTACCTCGGAGGGAAGGCTGCTCGGCTTTGTGACCGATCGCACTTTGGCGCTGGCTGTAGCCGATCGTGCCGGGGAGATGGAGAAACTCACGGCGGGCGAACTGATGAAAACCCAAGTACCGATGGTCGCGCCCGATGATTTCCTTGATGTTTTGCTGGAGAAATTCGCGGATGCCGGGGCCGCAGTCGTGGATAAGCATCGGCGCCTTGTGGGTGTGGTCCGCTGGATCGACCTGCTCGGCCATCTCTCGGAGCGTGCTCTGGGGAAATTGGTTGTCCGCCTGTTTCGCTGCGGCCATTCGGAAGCGAGCGAGTTGGCCCCCTGAACGGCGCCTGTCCTTTCCTTCCGAATCGGTCCCAGCCCGTCCGCCCCAAAATAAAGGCTGACGGACAAACCTGCAGGGCAAGTGGACCGCTTGCCTGAAAAAGGGCAAGTGAACAGCGTGCCCTACGGCTTTGTCCGCCTGTCCTAAGTGCTAGCGGACACGACTCCCTCGCTCCTGGTGGAGGAGGGAGATGTCCGCTAGCCCTGAAGGAAAAAGGAGACGATATGGAAGAGCTTGGCTACCCCCTCGGCGTGCGCTTGGCGCACTGGTTCAATTTCTTGTTTCTAACCCTGCTGGTCCGTAGCGGCCTGGCCATCCTGGCAGCGCATCCCAAGCTGTACTGGAACATAGACGCCCGGCCGTTCAGTGAATGGCTTTCCCTCCAGCGCCGGGAACTTCCCCGCGACCGTCTGTGGTGTACCTCGGATGAGGAGTCCAACTGGCCCGGTTGGCTGGTGCTGCCAAGCGGAGAAGGGTTAGGTCTGGGGCGTTATTGGCACTTTTTCGATGCGTTTTGTTGGTTGATAGTCGGCGTGCTTTACCTCCTGGTGCTGTTCACGTCGCCGCAGTGGCAACGGCTAGTGCCGACTTCCTGGCAGATCTTCCCCTGCGCCGTACGGACGATGATCGAGTACCTCAAGCTTGGCACGCCCGAACCCGCCGATCCGGCCTTCTGCTATGCTCCCGGCTACCTGCCGTTCAACGCGCTGCAACAACTCGCCTATTTCGGGTTTATCTTCTTTCTGGTCCCGTTCCAGATCGCAACCGGCTTGGCCCAATCGCCCTCGATCCTGGCCCGCTTTCCCTGGTACGGCCGGCTCTTCGGCAACCGGCAGGCGGCGCGCAGCCTGCATTTCCTTGGACTGGGGGCGATTGGCATCTTCTTTGTCATTCACCTTGTTATGGTCTTCTGGCACAACTTCGCCAAGGAAATGGACAAAATGGTCCTGGGGCGGACGCACTCGGCAGGCAGTTGGCTGGGAGTCAGCCTCGGTCTGACCATCCTCGCCGCGGTCGTATTGCTTCACTATCTTGCCAATCACTTCTCGCACACGGCGCGGCATCGGGTCCATGTTCTTCTTGCCGCTATCGTCGACCCCATCCGCGAGCGGCTGCTGCACAACCTGATTTCCGTCCAGGATCGTCCCGAAACCGAAATCTCACCCTATTTTCGGACCAACGGCTACCCGCCGATCGCGGCCTATCCTCAAGCCAAGGGCGATGACGACACTTACGAGCGTTTGCTGAACAATCAGTTTGCCGAGTATCGGCTGGAGGTACGGGGATTGGTGGAGCGGCCGTGCGCTTTCTCGCTGCAAGATCTGAAAGCGATGCCCAAGCAGGAACAGACGACTTTACACAATTGTATCCAAGGATGGACTTCCGTGGGCCGTTGGGGTGGCGTGCCGCTGCGTGAGATCCTGGACCGTTGCAAGCCCTTGCCCGGCGCGCGCTATCTGGTGTTCACTTCTTTCGCTAAGCATGAGAAGAGCGACAAGATTTATTACGAATGTGTCAGCATCGATCTCGCCCGGCACCCGCAGACGATTTTGGCCTACGAACTCAATGGCCAGGAGCTGCCGATCCAGAGCGGCGCTCCGTTACGGGTGCGTCTGGAAACCAAATTGGGTTTCAAGATGGTAAAATACCTGCGCTCCATCGATGTCATTGAGGATTATCATACCATCGGCGCTGGCATGGGCGGCGTTCGTGAGGATGAGCAGCAGTACGACATGGGAGCGGAAATCTGACTCCGGCTTGCACCTAAGTGGATGGCTCGATAGGTTAAATCCTTGTCCAGTATCGGTTCGCTCGGCTTCGCCGAAGCGTCGCTGAGCCGTATCTAGTCACGGGAATATTTGCACGAGGGCAGGAAAACCCATGGCACGACGCATTCTCAATCGCAAAGACCTCCGCGCCGATTACGAAGCGGCGGAACGCCGCAAACAGGAAGAAGACGACGAACTCGAGGACGAAGAGGAAGAAGAATCCGACGAACTCGAGGATGAGATCGAGGCCGAAGAGGAAGACGAGGACGAGGACGAGGACGAGGAGGAAGAAGAAGCGCCCAAAAAGAAGAAAAAAGCTGCAGTCAAGGAGGGCAAGCCCAAACGGTCCCGCACGGCCAAGCATGTGCGCATGCGGGTCGTTTGGGGGGTGTTCAATAACTCCAATCAGTGTGTGGCCAAATTCGACTATCCCAAAAAGAAGGAAGCCGAAGAACACGCGGCCAAACTGGCGGCTGCCAAGACGCCGCCACAGCCGTTCTTCGTTCAACCCGTCAAGGAACCGATCGAAGAGAAGAAAGAATAAGAGCCACCGGACAAAA
>JAJPHU010000292.1 GCA_021325115.1 Planctomycetota bacterium
AAAGAGTCCGATCTCTCATCGCTATAGATGGCCGGCAACTGCAGCGCGACGTAATTGCCGGGCTGACCGTGGCGGCTGTCGCTGTGCCGCAGGACATGGCCTACGCACAGATCGCTGGGGTACCGCCGCAATATGGTCTGTACACCGGTTTCGTCCTCACTGCCCTGGCCGCGCTGTTCGGCTCGTCAGCTCACCTCATCAGTGGTCCCACCAATGCCATTTCTCTGGTGGTCTTCAGCGCCTTGGCTGCACTCAATTTGGGCCCGGACCAAGGGGCGGAGATGATGCAAGCTGTATGGCTGCTGGCCTTTCTGGTTGGGGCGATTCAACTCCTCATCGCTCTGTTGAAACTCGGCGACCTGACACGCTATGTTTCCGAATCAGTGCTGCTAGGTTTCATGGCCGGAGCCGGCGTGCTCATCATCCTGGGGCAGATCCCCAACCTTCTGGGCATCAAGCCACTGGGAGACGGTCATATGTCGGTGCTGCAACGGCTATGGCTAACGCTGCACCAAGGGGGAGGAGTCGACCGTCCGTCGGCCTGTCTCGGCGTGGGGACACTGGCGTTCTTGGTGCCGATGCGGATGCTCAAACGGCGCCTGACGGTGCCATTTCCCGACTTGCTGATTGCCTTGATCTTGGCAGCTGCGGTAGCGCCGCTCCTCGGTTGGCATCCTGGGGGGGGAACTCTGGAGGTCGAGCGTGGCCTGCCGGCGCCGGTGCTTCCGCCCCTGCATCGACTCGATTGGATTCGTCCGCTGGGCGGCAGCGCGGTGGCTATCGCCGCATTGGGACTCCTGGAAGCGGTCGCCGTCTCCAAGGCGATCGCTGTTCATTCCAAGCAACGGCTTGATTTCAACCGCGAATGCCTGGGGCAGGGATTGGCCAACCTGACTGGCTCGTTTTTCCAGTGCATGCCCGGCTCCGGTTCACTGACACGCTCAAACATCAATTACCAGGCCGGTGCCGTTAGCCGCTGTTCCGCTGTCGTGAACGGTCTGGTCGTCGCTGCCACCTTACTGCTGTTAGCCCCCTTGGCCCGTCACGTTCCCAAGCCAGCCTTGGCCGCCCTCCTCATTATCACTGGCTATCGACTGATCGATCGCAAGCGCTTGCTCTATTGTTTGCGCGCCACACGCTACGATGCCGTCATCGCGCTGAGCACCGCTGCCGCAGCCCTGTTCATCAGCATCGAATTATCCATCCTCATTGGCATATGCGTGTCGTTTTTGCTGTTCGTGCCGCGGGCTGCACGCTTGCAAGTCGCTGAAATGGTCATCGGTCCCGATCGTGTGGTGCGCGAGCGTCTGCCGAGCGATCCCCGGTGCGGCAATCTGGCTATTTTCGCCCTGGAAGGGGAACTATTCTTCGGCGCCGCGCCGCTGTTAGCGGAATTCTTTGACATACTGCGGCAGCGCGTCAAGCAAGGGACCCGCGTCCTTATCGTGCGTCTCAAGCGGACGCGCAATCCGGACATGGTTTGTCTGGAAATGTTGCAGCATTTTTTGGAAGAGATGCAAGACCGCAAAGTGCCAGTGCTCTTGTGCGGCATCCGGGCCGACTTCAAGCAGGCCCTGCATAACTGTCGTTTTTACCATTGGCTACCACAAGATTGTATCTTCCTGGAAGATGTGAAGGAGGGTTCCTCGACGCTCAAGGCAGTACGCCGCGCCTATGAGCTACTCGGCGAAGATCTTTGTCCTACCTGCCCACGGCGTGATTCAAGCGATAAACAAGGGTGGTATTATATGATTTGAACCGCGCGCTACGGAGCTATCACGATGGACCTCCCTATTCTCCCGGCCACGGTCATCGGCAGCTGGTCGTTCCCCGGCTGGTATGCCAAATTCTGTGAAGACGCGGCCCGCCATCCCGAGCTGTTCGGCCCCGACGACCGCGAAGAGGCGCTGCGCGATGCGGTGCGGTTGGCGGTGGACGACCAGCTCCGCGCCGGAGCCGATCTCATCACCGACGGCGAGATGCAGCGTGTCGATTTCAATCTCGGCTTTTACGATTATCTCGTCGGCATCGAACCATTGCCTCAGGCGCGGCGCTGGGGCCCGCCGGCCCACGACCAACGTAATCGCTACCGCTGTATCGCTCCTCTCCAAGCACCGAAGGGACTCGGTCTGGCCGACGAATATCGACGGCTGCGGAGCATCACTTCGGCGCCCGTGAAAGTGCCGGTGCCGGGACCGTTCACGCTGGCCGGTTGCCTGCAAGGCGGCGAAGTATACCAGGACCGCCGCGAAATCACCGAAGCGCTGATCCCCATTGTCAACCGCGAGATGCACACTTTGGTCGAGCTTGGCGTGGACTTCATCCAGCTTGACGAACCGAGTTTCGCCTGCCATCCCGATTATCCCGAGGAGTTTCTCGATATTATCGAGCGCACGGTGGCCGGCGTGCGGGCAACGATTAGCATGCACATGTGTTTTGGCAATTTCCGCGGCCGCGCCGTCGGTCAACGCAGTTATCGTCCGCTATTTCCGCATTTGGCGAGGGCAAAAGTGCATCAATTGGCCTTGGAGTTCGCCAGCCGCGAGATGGCCGAGATCGATCTGGCCCGTGAGATCAAGCCGCCAATGGGACTCGCTGTCGGTCTGGTCGATGTGAAAAATACCTGGATCGAGCCGCCGGAGTTGGTGGCCGAACGCCTGCGTCTGGTGCTGCGTTATATCGAACCTGAGCGCGTCCACGTTACGCCCGATTGCGGCTTCTCGCAGACGGCGCGATTCATTGCCACACGCAAACTGGCGAGCATGGTGCAGGGCGTACGGCTGGTGCGTCCCCAGAATTCTTAGCTGCTTTGTTGCATCCGGTACACGATGGGCAATAGCGTAGACGGCAGCGGGAGGAAAATGATGAAACGCAACTCGACAACCGAGAAACGTCAGAAACCCCATAAGGACCCCTTCAACGACCAGCCGATCTGGGACGTGGCTGGCAGGAGAAAATGCACCGTCCACGGCACTTTCAAAATGGCCCGATCACACCTGTTGCCGGAGTTCACCGTAGACGTGGCCGCGGCTCTTGCCAGATCTTGAGCGATCTTTTAAAGCTGTCAATTAGCAGTTGTCCTCGAAACCGACTACGAACACCCCCACCAAAATCGTCATGATGACTGCGCCGACGGCGAAGGCCGGTTGCAGCTCGCCGCTGGCGCAGCGTCGGAGGGCGCCAAAGAGCAGATTGCCCAATAGCAAGCCCAGGCCGCTGATGAACGTCAACAGCGATTGCACGCTGGCGCGAAGCCCATCATGGACGCGGCCATTGACGAAGACTTGGCCAGCCACGTAGACACCGGCAATGACCAGACCGTTGAAGCCCAACGATCCGGCAACCAGATCGCGCGAAGGGATCAGCGCCTGGAGAGAAAGCCCAGCCGCCAATGCTGCCATGCCAGCAAGCACTGTGCCGCGGACGCCCAGACGCCGCAGCAGCAGCGGCAACAGAGCCAGACAAATCACTTCCGTGGCCTGAGCGATGGTCAAAATGGCCGGCAGGTCTGCCTCATCGGTGTGGAGCTGCCGCAACAACAACGGTGTGCCCTGCGTGCCGAAAGGAAAAGTGACGCAGACGCCGAAAAAGCATAAGGCATAGATGAAGAACGACCGACCACGCAGCAGTTGCAGGGCGGCCAACGGTGCCAAGCGGCCGTCCTCACTAGGCCGCGGCGGTGTGTGCGGCAAGGTCAACGTATAGGCCATCAACACAAACGACATCAGCCCGCCAATGCGGAAGAGGTCCGCTCGTTCGCTCATGGCCCGGTAAGGCCGCAGCCAGCCGATCATTTGACACAGCCAATCGGGATTCTTGAACCAGTAGCTCACCAGCCACGCCGATGCCATCCAGCCGATCGTGCCCCATAAGCGCACCGGACCGAACTGTCGTTCTGGGTGCTTCAAATGCGAGAAACCGATGGTAGCACCGAGCATCCAGATAGGTCCAGTCAGCAGCCAATAGAGGAGCGTACCGAGAAAGACAGGAACCGGCTGGTTCTGTTCGGCGAGGAGCCATAGGTCCAGACCAGCAATGAGCGAACACAGGCCAAGAAGGCGTTCGGCTGGCATCCAGCGATCGGCAATGTGACCGGCGAACAGGGCAGCGCAGATGGTGGCAATCGCCTGCGTGGCGCAGCAGACAGCGATGCCCATGCTGGAAAAGCCCAGCTGTTCCTGCAAGTAGGTGCTGTACAACGGCAGCACCGCGCCCGCCGGCGCATACTGCAAAAACATCAGCAGACAAAGACGATAGCGCAAGGTGAGAACTCCAAACAGCGAGCAGACGTATCAACGCCCCGGTGACAAATTACCGGGGCGTGTCAACGCCCCGTTCGCCGTTTCTCATTCTTCGCTGCCATCCAGACACGCAGCGAGGTACTCGCGGTTCAGCTGGGCGATGAACTGCACGCTGATTTCTTTGGGACAAGCTGCTTCGCATTCATAGTAGTTGGTGCAGGTACCGAAACCTTCGCGGTCCATCTGCTCGACCATGTTGCGCACACGCTGCCGCCGTTCGGGCTGACCCTGGGGCAACAGAGCTAGGTGCGACACTTTGGCGGCGGTAAAGAGCATGGCTGAGGCATTCTTGCAGGCAGCCACGCATGCTCCGCAGCCGATGCAGGCCGCCGCATCCATCGCTCGCTCCGCGTTGGTCTTGGGCACCAGCACGGCGTTGCCGTCCGGCGCGCCGCCTGTGTTCACCGACACGAAACCACCCGCCTGAATAATGCGATCCAAGGCGCTGCGATCGACGACCAGATCTTTCACCAGTGGAAATGCCCGCGCCCGCCACGGCTCCACGTAAATCTCCTGGCCATCCTCGAAGACTCGCATATACGTCTGACACGTCGCCACACCACGCTCCGGGCCGTGTGGAATGCCGTTTATCATCAGGCAGCAGCTGCCGCAGATACCCTCGCGGCAATCGCTATCGAAGGCGATCGGCTCCTCACCTTTTTCGATCAGTCCTTGATTGATGACGTCGAGCATCTCTAAAAACGACATATCTGGCGAGATGTCGCGGGCATCGTATGTTACCATGCGGCCCTCGTCCTGAGGATTTTTCTGTCGCCAAATGTGTAAGATGAAATTCATGTTTATAACCCTAACCTAAGGACTAGCGGACAACATCGTAGGGTACGCTGCCAGCTTGCTCATTTTCAGACAGGCTGACAGCGTACCCTACGATGTTGTCCGCTAGCACTAAAGAACCGCCAAAGCACCATAAACGCCAAGAAAAGAACGAGAGAAAAATAAAAAAGCCAAGAGCCAACGAAATCGAGTCTTTTTTCTCTCGTTTTTTCCTTGGTGTTCATGGCGTCTTGACGGGTCCTTTTTGAGTGTGCTTCTTATTTATAACTCCGTACACTTGGGTGCACTTCTTCGAACTCCAATCCTTCCTTGTGCAAAATCGGTGCTTTGTCGATGCCGGTATATTCCCAAGCGCTCACATAAGCATATTTCTCATCGTTGCGTTCGGCCTCGCCGTCGGGCGTTTGGTGCTCGATACGGAAGTGCGCTCCACAAGATTCGTCGCGGTCGAGGGCGTCATAGCAGAGCAATTCGGCGAACTCCAAAAAGTCGGCGACACGGCCGGCGTATTCCAACTCCTGGTTCAGCTCTTGCTCGCCGCCGGTGACGCTGAGATTGGCCCAGAATTCGTCGCGGATAGCGGGGATCTCATTGAGAGCTTTTTTCAAGCTCTGCTCGCTGCGGGCCATACCGCACTGGTCCCACATCAGCTTGCCCAGCTGGCGATGGAATGACTGCGCGGTACGTTTGCCCTTGATCGAGAGAAGCCGTTCAATGCGTTGGCGGACCTCGGCTTCACAGCGCTTGAATTCAGCACCTTCGACCGGCGCTGGCGTCTGTTTGGTACTGGCCAGATAATCGCTCAGAGTGTAGGGGATGATAAAATAGCCATCGGCCAAGCCCTGCATGAGAGCGCTGGCGCCGAGACGATTGGCGCCGTGATCGGAAAAGTTAGCCTCGCCCAGGACGAACAGGCCGGGGATGGTACTCATCAGGTTGTAATCGACCCACAGACCACCCATCGTGTAGTGCGGCGCGGGATAAATGCGCATCGGCTGCTTCAGGCCGTCCTCGCCGGTGATGCGTTGATACATGGGGAACAGTTCGCCGTAGCGCTCGCGGATGACGTGTTCGCCGAGGCGGCGGATAGCGTCGGCGAAATCGAGGTAAACGCCGCGGCCGTTGGGTCCAACACCGCGCCCCTCATCGCACACTTCCTTGGCAGCCCGCGAAGCGATGTCGCGCGGAGCCAGGTTGCCGAAACTGGGATATTTGCGCTCCAGAAAATAGTCGCGATCTTCTTCCGGAATCTGATTGGGTGGCCGGCGGTCGCCGGCGTCCTTGGGCACCCAGATGCGGCCGTCGTTGCGCAGCGATTCCGACATGAGCGTCAGCTTGCTCTGATGTTCGCCGCTAACAGGGATGCAGGTCGGATGAATCTGCGTGAAACAAGGATTGGCAAAGGCCGCTCCCCGTTTGTAAGCGCGATAGGCAGCTGTCACGTTACAGCCCTTGGCGTTGGTGGACAGATAGAACACCGTGCTGTAGCCACCTGTGGCCAAGATCACGGCATCACCGCTGTACGACTGAATCTGCCCGCTCACCAGATCACGGACGACGATGCCGCGCGCCCGGCCATCCACGACCACCAGATCGAGCATCTCGGTGCGCGGATGCATCTTGATGCGTCCGGCCCGAATTTGCCGGCACATGGCTTGATAAGCTCCAAG